>JAPPDX010000064.1 GCA_028824415.1 bacterium
CCTACACCGAGGGCGACGACGGCGACACCCCCATCCTCTACATCGACGACGACGTGGAGGCCCAGCAGCTGCAGCGTCTCGCCGAGGTGCGCCAACAGCGCGACGGCGGGGCCGTGGCGGACGCCCTGGAGAAGCTGGCCGCCGACGCCGCCGACCCGTCGATCAACCTCATGGAGCCCATCATCGACTGCGTGCGCGCCGAGGCCAGCGAAGGGGAGATCACGGGCGCCCTCGAGGGCGTCTTCGGCACCTACACCGAACCGGCGATCGTATGAACCGCCCGACCGGTGTCGCCGCGGGCCCCGAGGTCGGGCGCGCCCTCCAGCACTCCCAACCGGTCCGGGTGGTGCTGGCAAAGCTGGGGCTCGACGGCCACGACCGGGGCCTGAAGGTCGTCGCCCGCATGCTGCGCGACGCTGGCCTGGAAGTGATCTACCTGGGGCTGCGCCAGACCACGGAATCGATCCTGCTGGCCACAGAGCAGGAGGATGCCGACGTGATCGGCCTCTCGATCCACAATGGCGGACACCTCACGCTGGCGCCCCGCATGGTGGATGCGGTGCAAGCCGCCGGGTTGGACGTGCCGGTCGTGGTGGGTGGGATCGTGCCCGATCAGGACCTCGAGCGCCTGCAGGAGGCCGGCGTGTTCGCCGTCCTGGGCCCGGGCGCCTCGGCGGTGGAGGTCGCCGAGACTGTCCGGGCGGCGGCCGCGGCCCGCCCCCTATGACCGTCGAGCGGACGGGGACCCCCGCTCCCGAGCAGCCCGCGCCGCCACCGTTGAAGGCGGCAGGCAGTGCACCCGACGATGTTGGCGCGCTGTTCGAGCGTGCCCGAGCCGGCGACCGCCGGGCGCTCGGGCGGTTGCTGACCTTCACCGAGCAGGGCGGGGCACGCGCCGACGCCGTCGCCGTGGCCGCCTGGCCGCTCGCCGGTGGCGCGCACGTGCTCGGCATCACGGGCGCGCCGGGGGTTGGCAAGTCCACCCTCACCGATTGCCTGGCGCAGGTCGCGGTCGATGACGGGTGGCGAGTCGCCATCCTGGCGGTGGATCCCTCCTCCCCGCTGACCGGCGGCGCCATTCTCGGCGACCGGGTGCGGATGGGCAGCGCCGCGGTGCCCGGCGGACCGTTCGTGCGCTCGATGGCCAGCCGCGGGCAGTCAGGTGGGTTGGCCCTGGCGGCCCTGGCCGCCGTGCGGCTACTCGACGCCACCGGCCACGACCTGATCATCGTGGAGACCGTCGGGATCGGGCAGGTGGAGGTGGACATCGCCCGCACCGCCGACACCACGATCGTGGCCGTGAGCCCGGGCTGGGGCGACGCCGTGCAGGCCAACAAGGCGGGGCTGCTGGAGATGGCCGACATCTTCGTGGTCAACAAGGCCGATCGGGCCGGGGCCACCGACGCCCGGCGCGACCTCGAACACATGCTGGACCTGGGACACCGCGCCGGCTGGAGGCCACCGGTGGCCCTCACGGTGGCCACGAGCGGGGACGGCGCCGAGGAACTCTTCAAGCACGTGCAGGACCATCGCAGTTACCTGCGCGACCACCGCAGCGAGGGCGACCGCCGCGCCGGCCACGTGGCCGAGGAGGTGCGGCGCCACCTGCACCGCTGGGTGGACACTCTCGTGGCGCAGCCGTCGGAGTCAGCGGCGCAGCTGTTCGCCGAGGTGGCGGCGGGGCGTCTGGCGCCGTCGCTGGCGGCACGGCGACTGGCCGGCGAGATCGGCCACGACAGTGCCGCCGACACCGGCGATGACGGCATGGGCGGCTGACGTGCAGAGCACCCTGACCGGGGGAGCCGACGCGGTCGTGCTGACGGGCTGGCAGCAGGCCCGCGAGGCGTACCGGAGCAAGGACCTGCGCCAGGCCATGTACGACGAGGGCGCCGTGATCATGGAGGACTGCCTGCTGGTGCTGCACGGGGAGGCTCACCGGCGCCGGCGGCGCGTCGAGAACCGGCTGTTCCGCCGGGAGACCTTCGCCCACTGGGAACGCCGGGTCCTGGGCAACACCCTGGAGGCAGTGCTGGCGCCGTACGTGGCGGCCGGGCGAGCCGACCTGCGGGCGCTCGGCTACCGGGCGGCCATCAGCCTCACAGCCACGATCGCCGGGGTGGACCACGACCCTGCGAACGTGGCGCACACCTCGCGGCTGGAGGGCTTCGTGCGCACCTTCAGCGCCGGCGCCACCCTGGCGCACTCCACCCGGGACCCCGAGGAGGTACGGCGGGAGGTGCGGGAACAGCTCCAGGCATTCCGGGCCGGGATGCTCGGCGAATCCCTCGACAGGCGCCGCGAGCTGCTCGCCCGGCTGGCCGCCGGGCAGATCTCCGAGGAGGACCTGCCCCGCGACGTGGCGACGCTGCTGCTCCGCCACCAGGAGGCCCTGGACATCTCAGCGGCGGTCATCGAGCGCGAGATCTGCTTCTACCTGCAGGCCGGAGCTCACAGCACCGCCGACACCTATACGCACGCCCTGGACGAGCTCTTCTCCCGCGCCGCGGCGCACCCCACCGATCTCGAGCGGGCGGCCACCGATCTCGGCTTCGCCCAGCGCTGCGTGCACGAGTCGCTGCGGCTCAACCCGGCGAGCCCGGTGGCGTGGCGCGAACCGCTGCGCACCGTGAGCCTGCGTGACGGCACGGTGCTACCCGAAGGCAGCCGGGTCGTCATCGATCTGGCCACCGTGAACCGCGACCCGGAGGTGTGGGGACCCGACGCAGGCGTCTTCAACCCGGACCGCAGGGTGCCCGAGGGCGCCAACCCCTGGGGGCTCAGCTTCGGGGCGGGCGCCCACGCCTGCATCGGCGCCGAACTGGACGGCGGCATGGAGGTCCTCGACGGAGAGATACCTGATGACGACCATCTCTACGGCACGGTGGCGGTGATGGTCACGGCCACGCTCGCCGCCGGCGGCAGGCCGGATCCCCACAATCCACCGGTGCAGGACCCCAACACCAAGCGCCCTCACTTCTCCTCGTACCCCATCGTCTTCCCGGAACCTCAGGAGCAGCCATGACGGCCGACCGTTCCCTCCTCGTGACCGGCGGCGCCGCCGGCATCGGCGCCGAGATCGCCCGGCTGGCGGCGGCTGCGGGCTACCGCGTGGGCGTGCTCGACGTCGACGGCGCCGGAGCCCGGCGCACCGCCGGCGAGATCGACGGCGCCGTGGTACTGGAGGCCTCGGTCGCCGACGAGGACGAGGTCGAGGCAGCCCTGGACACCTTCGGCACCCCCGAGGTGCTCGTGAACAACGCCGGCATCGTCCGGTTCGGCCCGCTGCTGGAACACAGCGCCGCCGACTTCCGATCCGTCGTGGCGGTCAATCTGGTCGGAACCTTCCTGTGCGGCCGGTTGGCGGCGCGACGAATGGCCACCGCCGGCGGCGGGCGGATCGTGAACATGGCCTCCATGAACGGCACCGCCCCCGGACCGAACGCCGGCGCCTACGCCTCGACGAAGGCGGGCATCATGATGCTGACCCAGCAGATGGCGCTGGAGTGGTCGCGGTTCGGGATCAGGGTCAACTGCGTGGCGCCGGGTCTCATCGACGGCGGGATGTCGGCGCCCATCAACGCCGACCCCGTGCTGCGCGCCGAGCGGGAGTTGGCCGTGCCGCGGGGCCGGCTCGGTACCACCGCCGACATCGCCAAGGCGGTTCTCTGGCTCGCCTCGGAGGACGCGGACTACGTCACGGGCCAGACTCTGCTGGTGGACGGCGGGATCACCATGTCGATCCTCTCGCACCTGCCCCGGCCGGCAAGCGTCGACGGTGTCGGCGAGGCGGCCCGCACTCCCGGACGCTCGGAGTAAGCATGAGACCCACAGACGGCATGTCGGTGCTCATCACCGGCGGCGGATCGGGCATCGGCGAGGGGGCGGCCGAGCACTTCGTGGCGGCCGGTGCCGCGGTGACGATCACCGGGCGCCGCGCCGCCAAAGTCGAAGCCGTGGCGGAGCGGCTGGGCGAGCGCTGTTGCGCTGTGGCCGGCGACGTGACCGTCGCCGCCGACCGCCAACGCATGATCGAGACCGCCGTGGGCCATGGCACCGGGCGCCTCGACGTACTCATCAACAATGCCGGAAACATGTACCGGGGCCCGGTGACCGAGCTCACCGAGGAACGGCTCCTGGAGCTGTTCCACAGCAACGTGATTGCATCGATGATGCTGTGCGGCCTGGCGGTCCCTCACCTGCGGAGTACCCGGGGATGCATCCTCTTCGTCGGCTCGGTGCACACCAAGCGCAGCTTCCCGGGCGTCTCGCCGTACGCCGCCACCAAGGGCGCCGTCGAGACGCTCACCGGGGTTCTCGCCGCCGAGCTGGGGCCGCAGGGCATCAGGGTGGGCTGCGTCCGCCCCGGTGCGGTGCTGACCGAGATCAACCAGCGGGCCGGCCTCTTCGACGACGAGCAGGCCGCGGCCCGGCTGGCGGCCATGTCCGGCGCCCATGCCCTCGGGCGCATCGGTACCACCGGCGAGATCGCCGAGGCCTTCGAGTACCTGGCGCGGGCCGAGTGGACCACCGGGGAGGTGCTGGTGGTGGACGGCGGCCTGGGCCTCGGAGTCACCCATGACTGATCTCGCCGCCCGCGGTCCCCGCCAGGTCGTAGAGGACCACCTCGCGGCGGTGCTGACCGGCGACCCCGCCGCCATGGCGGCCGACTACGCCCCCGACGCGGTGCTCGTCCGCCACGACGCGTCCTATGAGGGCGCCGTAGTGATCGGCGAGTACTTCACATCGGTCCCGGCGCGACTCGGCAGCGGGCGGGTGCAGTTCGGCGAGCGGCGCGACGAGGGCGAGGACCGGATCTCGGTGCGATGGCACATCGCCGGTGGGCCCGGTGACGGCACCGCCGGGCGCGACACGTTCACGGTTACAGGCGGGTTCATCGTTCACCAGACGGTGGCTCTCGACGACGCCGACTTCTGACGTGCTCCGTGACCGACTCCCTACGATGAGGCGCCGACCATGACCACTCCCGCCAGCACCGCACCCCGGACCGTCGCCGTCGACAGCTTCGCGATCGCGCAGCAGTGCTACCGCAATCGCGACCTGCGCCAGGGCTCCTACGACGAGGGTGACGTGGTCATGGCCGATGTTGTCATCAACCTGCACGGTGTCGAGCACCGCAACCGGCGGCGACTCGAGAACCGGCTCTTCCGGCGCGACACCTTCTGGCACTACGAGCAGGACCTGTTCCCGAAGATCTTCGACGAGACGCTGGCACCGCACCTGGCGGCGGGCCGCACCGAGCTGGTGCGCTTCAGCCACCAGCTCATGATGAACCTCGCCGCCCTCACCGCCGGCGTCGACCGGCCGGAGGGAACTCCCGAGGAGACGTTCCGGCTCTACGACTACCTCATGCTCTTCATCGAGGGCGCCACGATCGCGCACCACACCGGCGACAAGACCGCCAAGTCGGCGGAGGTGCACGCCGCGCTGCAGGCCTTCGACAGGGAGTTCCTGGCGCCGGGCGTCGAGCGCCGCCGGTCCATCCTGGGCCGCATCGCCGCCGGCGAGGCCCCCGAGTCCGAACTGCCTCCCGATGTGCTGAGCGTGCTGGTCCGCAACCAGGACAACCTGGAACTCACCCCGGCGATCATCTGCCGGGAGGTGGCGTTCTACCTGCTGGCCGGGGCACACACCAGCGCCACCGCCTTCACCCGGACGATGCACAACATCTTCAGCTGGCTGGCGGAGCATCCCGATGCGGCGGAGCAGCCGCGGCAGGACCGGCTCTTCTGCCAGCGCGCCACGCACGAGACGATCCGGCTGCAGCCGTCCAGTCCCGTGGCCGTGCGTTGGGCGGAGGCCGACTTCGAACTCGCCGACGGCACCGCGGTCCGGGCGGGTGACAAGGTCGTCATCGACCTGCCGGCGGTGAACCGCGACCCGGCGGTGTACGGCGACGACGCCGATGCCTTCAACCCGCGGCGGGAGGTACCCGAGGGGGCCCACCCGTGGGGTCTCAGCTTCGGGATGGGGATGCACGCCTGCATCGGCCAGGATCTGGCCGCCGGCGTGGTGCTGGACCGCGACACCGGGCTGGCGGGCCACCTCTTCGGGGTCACGCCGGTGGCGGTGCAGACCATGTTCGACCACGGCTGCGTTCCCGACCCCGACGATCCGCCCGAGATGGACGCCTCCACCACGCGGCCCTACTTCGGCCGCTATCCGGTGATCTTCACCCGCGGAGCCTGAGGACGCAGACCCCGACCGGCCCGGAACCACGACGACCCCCGGCCGGCGACACCCGATCCGACAACCCCCCAACACGAACCACTACACGGAGGACCACCCGATGAGCCTTGCGACCATCGCACCCAGCACCGACGAACTCGCTGCAATGACCCCAGAGGACTTCGTGGGACTGCTGCGGGCCGAGCTCACCAAGCCCGGTTGCGGGATGGCCGACCACCCGGTCGTGGCCGCCATGGAGGACCGCAGCGTCACGATCCCGCAGTTGGTGCTGTTCTGCGAGCAGTTCTACCTGCACATCTCGCGCATGCTTCCCTGGATCGGGGCCATCTACGTGAACTGCCCCCACGAAGACGTGCGCACCACGCTGGTCAAGAACCTGGCCGAGGAGTGCATGGGCATCGAGACCGGCACGAAGGCCCATCCCGAGCTGCTGCTGGAATGGGGCGCGGCGCTCGGAGGTGACATCGAAGCCATGCGCCGCGCCGAGCAGCTGCCCGCCGGCCGCCGACTCACGGAGTACTTCGAGTTCATGGGCCTGTGCCGCGACTGGTGCGTGCCGCTGGCCGCCATCGGCATCGGCCTGGAGTCCTTCGTGCCCGAGACCTTCACCCGGATCGTGGCGGCCCAGAAGCAGAACTACGACATGAGCGATGAGGACCTGATCTTTTGGACCATGCACATCCTCGCCGACGCCGAGCACGGCGACGAAGGCATCGAGATCGTGTCGGAGTACGCCAGAACTCCCGCGCAGCGCGACGCCGTGTATCACTGCACCCTCGAGACCGGCCGCCTGTTCTACGACATGTGGGACCTCTACCGCACCGCCCCCGCATGATCGACCCGACGCCCGAACAGGAGGCCCTGCGGGAGACCGTGGCGGTCCTTGCCGCCGACCTGTACGCCCCCCAGGCCGCCACCTGGGACGCCGAGCGCACCCCGTTCCCCGACGCTGAACGGCGCCGCCTGGCGGAGCTGGGCTACATGGGGATGGGGCTGCCGACGGAGTACGGGGGCGGCGGGGCCGACCTGCTGGACTCCCTCATCGTGATCGAGGAGCTGGCCAAGGCGGCACCCACCGCGGCGTTCGGCGTGTTCGAGGCCAACACCGGGCCGGCCCGTGTCATCGACCTCTTCGGCACGCCCGACCAGAAGGAGCGTCTGCTTCCGCCCGTCGCCGCCGGCGAGGTGACGATGGCGATCACCATCTCCGAGCCCGACGCCGGTTCGGCCGCCACCGACATGACCACTGCCGCCGTGCGACAGGGCGACCACTACGTCATCAACGGCATGAAGCGCTGGTGCTCCGGGGCCGGTCACGCCGAGCAGTACCTGGTGTACGTGCGCCTCAACGAGGATCGCGGCGCGCGTGCCATCGGGGCGCTGGTGGTGGATCGGGACAGTGACGGGCTGAGCTTCGGCCCCCAGGAGCGCCTCATGGGTTTCCGGGGGATCCCCTCGGCGGACATGTTCTTCGACGATGTGGCGGTGCCCGCGGAGAACCTCATCATCGACGCCGGCGGCTTCGGACGGCTGTTCACCGCGTTCAGCATCGAGCGGCTCGGCAACGCCACGATGAGCCTCGCCATCGGCCAGGCCTGCCTGGATCTCTGCGCCGCCTACGTCACCGAGCGACGCCAGTTCGGCAAGGAGATCATCGAGTTCCAGACAGTGCAGACAGCGCTGGCCGACATCATCCTGCAGGTCGAGGCCGCCCGGCTCTTGATCTGGCGGGCGGCGGCCCGCGCCGGCCGGGGCGCGCCGCGCACTCTGGAGGCCTCGCTGGCCAAGTGCTTCGCCAACGAGATGGCCAAGAAGGTCGCTGATGCGGCGGTGCAGCTGCACGGGGGCTACGGCTACAGCGAGGAGTACGGCATCGAGCGGCGCCTGCGCGACTCGCACGGCTGGGCCATCGCCGGCGGCACGCCCACCATCCAGAAGGTGCGCATCGTCTCGGAATACCTGCAACGCCGCTTCAACCAGCGCGCCTAGCCGGCCGCCGGGCGAAGCGGTCTGCGCCGACTCCCGTCATTCCGGCGGAGGCCGGAATCCAGGGTGGCCCGAACCCCCCGCTGGGCTAGCGGGCGGCGCCCCGCCCTGTGCCATTTCGACGGCACTTTCTGGACTATGTCGACGGCACAAGTGCCCTGTCTGTCGAGAAGTCTGCTGAGCAAGTGAATCTCCCCCTGAACCCCGATGTAGGTAGGCTGCTCGCATGTCTCGAAGCGACAGAATGTTCCGCCCCGTTGAGGTGCGCGCCCTTGAGCCGTACCGGATCTGGCTTCGCTATGACGACGGGGTCGAAGGTGAGTTGGATCTGTCGTACCTGGCCGGCGACGGCGTGTTCGCGGCCTGGGAGGACCACTCGTTCTTCTCCGCTGTGCGACTCGGCCCCTGCGGCTCGATCGTCTGGGGCGATGATCTCGACCTGTGCGGCGACGCGCTCTACCTGAAGCTCACCGACAAGACTTCGGAGGAACTCTTCCCGGAGATGTTCGAACCTGTGGATGCCTGAGATCTGCCGCTTCTACGGCATCGTGATCCGGATGTTCTACGACGACCACAGCCCTCCCCACTTCCATGCCGAGTACAGCGGCCTAAGGGCCGAAGTGAGCATCGACACGCTCCGGGTTACGAAGGGTCGGCTGACCCCCAGGGCCGAGCGCATGGTGCTTGAGTGAGGCAGGCAGCACCGCCGCGAACTCGAAGAGGCTTGGAGCCGCGTGGAGCGCCGCCAGAACCCCGGCACCATCGCCCCACTGGAGTAGCCGTCGTCGGAGTCGCACGGCGGCCTACCACACGCGCCGACCAAGCCAACCCGGGTCGCCGGATCTCTGCACTTCCACCCACCCGATAACCCCCGACAACCGAGACGGTGGACTCGGGCTCAGCGGTCGGCGCCGAGCAGTACGGCGTTGTGGTACTGGGCGCCCGAGCCGGCTCCGGTCACCAGGGCCACCTCGGCACCCGGCACCTGCCCGGGCCCGGCGGTGCCGCGGATCTGGCGCACGGCCTCGACGATCTTCAGCGTCGGCCCGCCCCAGCCCACGTGCGAGTACGCCAGCAGCCCGCCGTCGGTGTTGGTGGGATGCCGGCCGTCGAGCCCGATGCCGGCCTCGGCCAGGT
>JAPPDX010000017.1 GCA_028824415.1 bacterium
CCGCCGGCCACCCCGGAAACGGTGATCAGTTCATCGACGCCCAGATGAGCTCGTTGCCGTCGTAGAGCTTCGGCACGACCGAGGCGTCCAGCATGGCGAGCCAGTCGGGCTTCTCCTCGTAGACGCCCAGGTCGACCAGGTTCTCGATCTCCTGACCCAGCCGTGCCACGTTCATCTGGCCGATCACCAGACCGTCGGGGGTGACGTCCTCGATGATCTTCTGGTCGGTCGTCCAGCGGTACAACTCGTGCTCCTTGGCGAGGAACATCACGTTGCCTGCCGCTTCGATCCGCTCGAAGGCCAGGTCGATGGCCTCTTGGGGGTTCTCCGCGGCGGAGTAGTAGCCCCGCAGTCCGGCCCGCACGAAGTCCTCCACCACCGTCGGGTGCTCCTCGTAGAACGACCGCGTCGTCATGTAGATGGCGAAGCTGGCCGGCACCTCGTAGTCCAGCGGGTCGAAGGTGATGTAGTCGATGCCCGCCAGATCCAGCCAGCGCGGCTCGTTGGAGCGGTACACCGGCAGGGCCTCGATTCCCAGCGCGAAGTGCTCGACAGGGTTGAAGCCTTCGAGCAGGAGCTCGTCGAAGGTCCCGCGCTGGAGCCCGGCCTTGGCGATCATGGCCTGGATGGCGATGGGGATGTCACCCTTGATTCCCATCGTCATGCCCTCGAGATCGGTGAGGTCCGTGACCCCCGAAGCGGGGTCGATGAGCAGCTGGGAGATGGCCGTGTGACCCAACTGGGCGAAGCCCATGAGGTCGGCATCGCCCCGGATGTTGGTCGTGACGAGCTCGCCGAACGTGGCCGTCACGCCGAGTTGCACGGTGCCGGCCGCCAGCGCGGCGCTGTTGCCCGGGGCGAAGCCGGGCTGGATCGTCACGTCGAGGCACATGTCGTCGAAGTAGCCCTTGTCCTCGGCGACGACGACTTCGATGATCCCAGCCGCTGCGGCCAGGTCGAAGCCGGTCATGAAGGTCAGCGGCCCGGCGGCCCGGTTGGCCTCGCAGCGCTCGGGTGTTCCGAAGAGGGGCAGCCCGTCGGGACCGATCGCCGCGTCGGCGGCGGCCGCGGCCTCGGCCGCCGCAGCCTCCTCGGCTGCGGTCTCGGCCGCACTGCGTGCCTCTTCGGCTTCGGCCTGCGCGGCGGCGGCTTCGGCCTGCGCGGCGGCGGCTTCGGCCTGCGCGGCCGCGGCCTCCTCCTGGGCGGCTGCCGCCTCCTCCTGGGCCGCCGCGGCTTCGGTCTGCGCGGCCGCCGCGTCGGCCTGCGCGGATTCGGCTGCTGCCCGTGCCGCCTCGAGAGCGGCCTCCGCGGCGGCGACATCGGCCTGGTTCCCCTCGGCCGTCGCCCTGGCGACGTCGGCGGCTGCGATCGCCTCGGAGGCCAGCGCCGCGGCTGCGGCGGCCTCCGCGGCGGCGGCATCAGCGGCGGCTGTGGCTGCTGCGGCCTCCGCATCGGCCGCAGAGGCCCCGGCGCGTGCCGTCTGCGCCTCGCCCAGCGCGGCGCCCGCGTCTCCCTGCGCGGCTGCGGCCGCGCCGGCGGCCGCGTCCACGGCAGCCAGGGCGGCGCTGTCGTCGTCCTCCTCAGCGCATGCCGCGGCGACGAGCGCCACCACGGCCAACAGCGAGATGGCGATCCTCCGGGTGACTCGACGGTTCGTATGAGTCTGCATTGGTAGACCCCCCTATGCCCTGTTCCGGCTTGCGTACCTGCTCTGTCCCGCCGCCGTGCCTTCGAACTGCGCTGTCAGCGCGCCGCCGTTGGCCCGCCAGGGAGATCCTGAGAACTGTGCCACCGTAATACTCTCGTTTCGACCGCCGCAAGGAGGATGTTGGCGATCACCCCGATGAAGGCGAGCACGAAGATCGATCCCCACAGCTGGTCGATGAGCAGCCGCGTCTGCCCGACGCGGGCGGTGTTGCCGAGACCCTCGGTGGAGCCGCCGAACATCTCGCCGATCACCGCGCCGACGAGCGAGAGGCCGACACAGAGGCGCCCCGCCGAGAACAAGTACGGGAGCGACTGGGGGAACCGCAGCTTCCAGAAGATCTCCCACCTGCTGGCGGACACCGAACGCAGCAACTCGTAAGTGTTGGGGTCGACCGATCTCAGCCCGGTGAACTGGTTGATCGTGAAGGGGATGTAGCAGAACACGGCGGCGACCAGCACCTTGGGCCAGTACGTGAACCCGAACCAGATCAGGAACACCGGTGCCAGCACGGCGACCGGCGTGCTCTGCAACAGGACGATGACGGGCATGGAGGAGCGTTCCACGAAGCGCGAGTGAGCCATGAACGTCGCCACGATGAGCGATGCCCCGAGGGCGAGTCCGTATCCCAGAGCGGCTTCGTACAGCGTGACCTGAGCGTGGCGCCAGTAGAACCCCGGCTCCTCGATGACATGCACGAGGATGCTCGACGGCGTCGGCAGCGTCAGCCGGGAGATGTCGAAGACCCGTACGTAGAACTCCCAGATTGCGAAGACGACGACGAGGCCCACGATCGGCGCCACGGCCATCGCCGAGCGACGCACGTGCTGTGGGCGCTGCGGGGGCGGCTGCTTGGTGTCGGTGCCCGGTGCGCTCTGCTGGGTGGCGTCCGTGGTCATCGGGCCGAGACCTCACCGAGCGACCGGCGCACGTTGCGCATGTGCGCCAGGTAGCGCTCGTCGTCCTCCATCTGCGCCGAGCGGGGACGGGGCAGCGTGATGGTCTCGGCGTGCACGACCCGGCCCGGTTTGGTGGCCATCACCAGGACGCGGTCGGAGAGGATCACGGCCTCGGGAATGCTGTGGGTCACGAAGACCACCGTGTGCCCGGTGCGCTCCCAGAGATCCAGCAGGAGGTAGCGCATCTCGTTGCGGGTGATCTCGTCGAGGGCGGAGAAGGGCTCGTCCATCAGCAGCACGGGCGCGCCCAGCGCGAAGCAGCGCACGAGCGAGACCCGCTGCTGCATGCCGCCGGAGAGCTCCTTCGGGAGCCGGTCCAGGAAGTCGCCCAACCCCACGGACTCGAGCAGTTCCAGGATCTCGCGCTCGCCGAGGGGCGGGTGGATGGCGCCCCGCCGGTTGACCTCGGCGAGCAGCGTCACGTTGCGGCGCACGGTGCGCCAACCCAGCAGCGAAGGTGTCTGCGGGGCGAAGCCGATCTGCTTGGTGTCCCGGGCTTGCGCCGGGCTGTTGCCGTCGACGGTAACCGTGCCGAGTTCGTAGGGCAGTAGGCCGCCCACGACGCGCAGCAGGGTCGACTTGCCGCAACCGCTGGGGCCGATCAGGCTGACGAACTCACCCGGTTCGATCTCGATGTCGACCTCGTCGAGCGCGTGCAGGAAGTCACGACCGGTCGGGAACCACTTCGAGACCCCTCGGATGGAGACCGGGGCTCCGATGCTGCGTGCGGAGGATCCGGCAGCGGTCGGTGCCGCGGTACGGCTCCCGCCGGAGGTCGGGCTTGGCACGGCGCCATCGTAAGCGGCGCGGCACGGGCTCGTCATGGCCGGCTACGGCCCTCGATGCGCCGGCGCATGGCTGGGCTACGGTTGCCGCCACCGCCCGGGTACGCGACCGCACACCGGCGACCGAGCGCCGTGCCGGCGTCCGGCGGGGTGATCCGGAGCGTCGGTCGCGGCGGCGGAGGAAGGAGGCCTCTTGGTTGCCGGTTTGATCGACGTGCACTCGCACCACTATCCCGACAGCTATCTCGACGCCTGCCGCCGTCCCGGCAGCGGGCTGGAGCACTACGTCCGCGAGGACGGCCGCCTCGTGGTGCTGCAGGACGGGGCGGTGGCCGCCGCGGTACCGCAACCTCTGCCGTCGATGGATCACCGCGTCGCGATGATGGACGAGGTCGACGTGGACGTCCAGGTCATGTCCGTGTCGGCGCCGAACGTGTTCCGGCTGCCGCGCGACGTGCGCGTCCCGCTCACGCGCGACCTCAACGACGAGTTCGGCGACTTGGTCTCCGGCAGCGGCGGGCGCCTGCGGTTCTTCGCCAGCCTCCCGCTGCCCGACATCGACGCCTCGCTCAGCGAGTTGGAACGCGTCCTTGACCGGCCAGGCGTCGTGGGCATCATGCTCTGCACCACCGTGGACCGGCGCACGCTCGACGACGGTCACTTCGCACCGTTGTGGGAGGAGCTCTCCCGGCGTCGAGCCGTCGTGTTCGTGCACCCCACCACCGCCTGTAGCACCGAGGGCCTGCGCGAGTTCGCGCTGTCCCTTGCCCTGGACTTCCTCGCCGAGACAACGAACGCCATCGGCAGGCTGACCTACTCGGGCACCTTCGAGCGGTACCCGGACATCCGCTGGATCTTCAGCCACCTCGGCGGGACCGTGCCCTTCGTCCACCACCGCTTCGACAACTACGCGCGACAGTTCCCCGAGTGCCGCCGTCACACCACCCGCCGCCCGTCGGAGCAGCTGCGGGATCTCTTCTTCGACACCGTCAGCACGCACCCCGCCGCCATGCGCTGCGCCTTCGAGACATTCGACATCTCGAAGTTCCTCTTCGGCACCGACTACCCGCACGTCCCCGGCGGGCTGCGCCCCTTCGTGGAGACCCTCGAAGCCGCCGGCCTACCCCCGGAGGATCTGGCCAGGGTGAGCCGCCTCAACGCCGCAGCGCTGTTGGAGATCGACTGACGCACCCCCAGGTAGGGAGGGGGCTGGGGGGCCGATTCGCGACGCCTTGCGCCTGCGCGAAGGAGCGAACGGTGCCCCGGCCCCCGACCGGGCGCCCACAGAGGGCCGATTCGCGACGCCTTGCGCCTGCGCGAAGGAGCGAACGGCGCCCCGGCCCCCGACCGGGCGACCGCGGACGCCCGGTGTGAGTGGCCGTCATGACACTCCGATGGCCGGTCTCAGAGTCGTGGTGGTAATTTTGCCGGTCGTGCGGAGAACCACGTAACGGCGCGGGGGGACTCATGCCGCAACCCACTGAGGTGTCCGACTTCGTCAAGGAGCGACTGGCGCTGATCCGTGGCGGCTTGCGGCTCTACAAGGATCTTCAGCCCGGCGACACCGCCTTCGTGGTCATCGACATGCAGAACGCCTTCGTGGCCGAAGGAGGCGTCATCGAGGTGCCGGCCAGTCGGGAGATCATCCCCGTGATCAACCGCATGGCCGCCGCATGCCGGGAACTCGGCGTACCGGTGATCTGGATCCGCTCGCATCATCCCAAGGGCGGTTCCGACTGGCGCCACTTCTTCGACCACTTCGTGCGCCCCGAGCGGCGGGAGGCCGCCGCGGCCGCACTCTCCGACGATGCTCCGACTTCGCGCTTCCATCCCGACATGGACATCCGCGACGAGGACTACATCGTCTTCAAGAACCGCTACTCGTGCATGATCCCCGGTTCATCGTCCCTGGAGCGCCTGGTCCGGAGCCTCGGCTGTGACACGCTGCTGCTCGCCGGTACCAAGACCAACATCTGCGTCGAGTCGACGGCGCGCGACGCCATGATGCTGGACTTCCGGGTGGTCGTCCTCAGCGACGCCACGGCCGCGCTCACCGACGAGGAACATCAGGCCTCGCTCAACGTCCTGATCCAGGAGTTCGCCGACATACTCGTGACAGGCGAGGTCCTCGATGAATTGCGTGCCAACGCGGGAGGCGCCGACCGATGACCGACACCTTTGCTCCTGAAGATCTCACCGCAGGCGGCAACGGCGCCCTCGACCCGGTCACGTTCGAGATCCTGCGCTCCCGCCTGTCGGCCATCAATGACGAGGCGGCCATGACGATGCGTCTCGTGTCGGGTTCGCCGGTGGCCAACGAGGCCTACGACATGAACGTTGGCCTCATGGACGCGGATGGCGACTGCTTCGCCATCGGCATGTACATCACCATCCACGCGCTCGCTCTGAGTTCCACGGTCAAGGACATCAGGCAGCGCTTCGCTGCCGACGACGTCGGGCCCGGCGACGTGTTCATGTCCAACGACCCCTACGTCGGGGCGTGCCACCAGATGGACGTGGCCGTCGTGGCGCCCATCTTCGCCGGCGACCGGCTGGTGGCGTGGACCGGCTCCACGGTGCACCAGATCGACCTCGGCGGCCCGGTCGAGGGTCAGGTGCAGCTCGGTGCCACGTCCATCTGGAGCGAGCAGCCGCTGTTCCCGCCCATCAAGATCGTCGACGCCGGGGAGCTTCGCCCCGACGTGGAGCGGGGTTACCTCCGCCGCACCCGCCTGCCCCACCTCGTGGACCTGGATCTGAAGGCCATGATCGCCGGCTGCAACGTCGGGGTGGCACGGGTGCAGGATCTGACCGGGCGCTACGGCACCGACGTGGTCCTGGCCGCCATCGAGGGGATCAACGTGGCCACCGCCGCCCGGTTCCGGGCGCGGCTGGCGGAGTTGCCCGACGGCACCTGGTCGCATCGGGGCTACATCGAGTACGACGAGGTGTACCCGGTCGTCGTGGAGATGACCAAGGACGGCGACTCGCTCACATTCGACTACACGAAGAGCGCCGATCAGGCCGGCGCCGTCATCAACTGCACCCGCCCCGCCTGCGTGGGCGCCGTCGTGGCGGCCGTGCTGCCGTACCTCTGCTACGACATGGCGTGGTCGCCCGCCGGGCTGCAGCGGGCCATCGAGGTGCGCACCCGCGAGGGCACCGTGGTGCACGCCGCCTGGCCGGCCGGCACCTCGAAGGCGACGACGACGGGCAGCTTCATGGCCACGATCTCCGCGGGCGTCTGCCTGTCGAAGCTGCTGGCGGCGAGCGAGGGACATCTCCGGCAGTTCATGTCCACCTGGATGGGCGGGCTCTACGTGGAGGACATGTTCGGGGTGGACCAACGCGGCGAGTTCTTCGGTGCGGCGATCCTCGACGCCATGGCGGGGGGTTCGGGGGCCCGGGCCTTCGCGGACGGGCTGGACGCCGGTGGCTTCCTGGACTCGCCGTCGGCGATCATCGCCAACATCGAGGACATCGAGTACAGCTACCCGGTGCTCTACCTGTCGCGGCGGATCCAGCCCGACACCGGCGGCGCCGGCAAGTACCGCGGCGGCAACACGCTGGCGATGACCTACATCACCCACGACGTGGAGCGGTTGCCGACGAAGATCCTGCACGCCATCGGCACCTTCCAGCCGGGCTCCATCGGCGTGGCCGGCGGGTACCCGTCGAACACCAACCAGTTCGTCATCAAGCGCGAAACCAATGTCCGCGACCTGCTCGCCGGCGGTGCGGTGCCCGACGACCTCGGCGCCCTCGACGGCGAACTCGAGATCTTCGCCGACCCCATCGTCAAGACCTCCCAGGGGCCCGACGACGTCCACCGTTACGTCGCCATGGGTGGGGGCGGATACCTCGACCCTCTGGACCGCGAGCCCGAGCTGGTGCTGGCCGACTATGTGGTCGGTGCCGTGACGGTGGCGCACGCCAGCGACGCCTACGGCGTGGTGATCGACGTCGACGAGATGTGCGTGGACGAGGCCGCCACCGACCGGCGACGCCGCCAGATCCGCGACGAGCGTCGCCATTCGGCCACCGTTCCAGGCGCAGCGACGCGTCAGCGGGGATCGACCTGATCAGCGTGGACCGCCTCGTCGCCGTCGACAGCGGCGGCACGTTCACCGACTGCGTCACGCTCGACGCCGAGGGCCGCATCGGATCCGCCAAGGCGGCCTCGACGCCGTCGGACTTCTCCGAGGGGGTCGTGCAGTCGGTGGCGCGCGCCGCCGCCGGCGAGGGTCTCGATCTCGACGATCTCCTGGGGCGCACCGGCTTGTTCTGCCATGGGACCACGGTCGCCACCAACGCCCTGCTGACGCGATCGGGCTCGGCGGTCGGCCTCGTCACGACCAGGGGACACGAGGACGCCATCATCGTCGGACGGACGATCCAGAAGGCCGCCGGGGTCGCCGAGTCGGAACTCTCCAACCTGGCACACCTCGAGAAGGCGATCCCGATCGTGCCGCGGCCCCTCATCAAGGGAGTGACCGAGCGGATCGACTACAGGGGCTCGGTGGTGGTTCCCCTCGATCTCGACGAGGCGGCGGGGGCCGTCGACGAACTGGTCTCGGCCGGCGTCGAGGCGATTGCGGTGTGCTTCCTGTGGAGCTTCCTGAACCCCGAACACGAACGTGCGGTAGCCGACCTGATCAGGTCGCACCATCCCGAACTCTTCGTGACGGTCAGCCACGAGGTGGCGCCGGTCATCAAGGAGTACGAGCGCTGTGCTACGACCGTGCTCAACGGCTACCTCAGCAGGACCACGCACACGTACATATCGAGGCTGCAGCAACGACTGGCCGACGGCGGCCTGGCCAACGACCCGGTCATCATGCAGTCCATCGGCGGTCTCACCCGGGCCGAGGTCGGCAAGGGACGTGCCGTCACCCTCCTGGGATCCGGCCCGACCGGCGGCGTGTTCGGGGCGGCCTCGCTCGGCCGGCTTATCGGCGCGGAGAACATCGTGACGACCGACGTGGGCGGCACCAGCTTCGATGTCGGCCTCGTCGTCGACGGCGAGCCCCTCGTCGTCGGCACGCCGGTGTTCGACAAGTACCACACCGTCCTGCCGGTGATCGACGTCGTCTCGATCGGCGCCGGCGGGGGGAGTCTCGCCTGGATCGAGCCCGGCACCGGACTGGTGAAGGTGGGGCCGCAGAGTGCGGGCGCGGTCCCGGGCCCGGCCTGCTACGGCGCCGGCGGGACGCGCCCGACGGTGACCGACGCCAACCTGGTGCTGGGACGTCTCGACGCCGACTACTTCCTCGGAGGCGAGCGCCGGCTGCACGTCGAGGGGGCGAGGGAGGCGATCGAGACACACGTCGCGGCGCCGACCGGGCTCTCCTCTACCGAGGCGGCGATGGCGATCGTGGACATCCTCGACGCCCGCATGGCCGACCTGGTCCGCATGAGCACCATCGGTCGGGGCTACGACCCCCGCGAGTTCGCGCTGTTCGCGTTCGGCGGCGCCGGGCCTCTCCACGTCGGGGCGTACGCGGCGGACGTCGGCACCAGGCTCACCGTCGTGCCGACGAACTCGGCGGTGTTCTCGGCCTTCGGGATAGCCGCCTCCGATCCCGTCTCGGTCATCCAGGCCAGTGACCCGATGGTCGCACCCTTCGACCCCGAACGGCTGAGCGCGCTCTACGCCGCGCTCGCCGAGCGGGCGGTGGCGGAACTCACGGCGAACGGCGTGGCCCGGGAGAACATCACGACCGGCCGCGAGGTCGAGATGCGCTACCGCGGCCAGGTGCACGAGGTGCGCGTGCCCGTTCCCGAGGGCCCGCTCGGCCCGGAGAGCCTGGCCGTGGTGATGGAGGAGTTCCGGCGCCGCTACAACCGCCGCTACG
>JAPPDX010000103.1 GCA_028824415.1 bacterium
CGGGGGATTTGGCTCGAAGCTGAACGTCTATGCCGAGGAGGTCATCTGCTGCGCCTTGGCCGTCAATCTGGGCCAGGCGGTGCGCTGGACCGAGGGCCGCAGCGAGGCGGCGGTCGCAACGATCCAGGGCCGGGGGCAGATCCAGGACATTTCCCTGGCGGCGGATGCCGACGGCAAGGTGACCGCGGTGCGCGTCTCGCTGCTCGCCGACATGGGTGCCTACCTGCAGCTCGTGACGCCCGGCGTGCCGCTCCTCGGAGGCTTCCTGTACCACGGCTGCTACGACGTTCCGGCCTACTCCTTCAGTTGCACGAGCGTGTTCACCAACAAGACCCCCACCGACGCCTACCGGGGGGCCGGGCGGCCCGAGGCCACCTACGCCATCGAGCGGGCCATGGACGCCCTGGCGGCCGAGGTGGGCTTGAGCACCGATGAGATCCGCCGACGCAACTTCATCGACTCGTTCCCGTACGACTCCACTGCGGGGCTCAGCTTCGACAGCGGGGCCTACACCCCGGCACTGGCCAAGGCGATGGAACTCGCCGGCTACGACGACCTGCGCGCCGAGCAGGACCGGCGGCGCGCCGAGGGCTCGTCCAGCCACTTGGGGATCGGCTTCTCCAGCTACGTGGAGATGTGCGGGCTGGCGCCCAGCCGGGTGCTGGCGGCGCTGAACTACGGCGCCGGGGGCTGGGAGTCGGCCACCGTGCGGGTACTGCCGACCGCCAAGGTGCAGGTCGTCACGGGGACCACCCCGCACGGGCAGGCGCACGAGACCTGCTGGTCGATGATCGTGGCCGAGCAGCTGGGCGTGGATCCCGACGACGTCGAGGTGCTGCACTCCGACACCGCCATCTCCCCCCTGGGTTTGGACACCTACGGCTCGCGGTCGTTGGCCGTGGGCGGCACGGCCATCCACATGGCCGCCGAGAAGATCATCGACAAGGCGCGCGCCATCGCCGCCCACCAGCTCGAGGCCTCCGAGGAGGACCTGGACTTCGAGTCGGGCACCTTCACCGTGCGGGGCACGCCCTCGGCGAGCATCGACATCGCCGCAATCGCCTTCGGTGCGTTCACCGCCCACAACCTGCCCGACGGGATGGAGCCCAACCTTGAGGCGCAGGCCACCTACGACCCGCCCAACTTCACCTTCCCGTTCGGCACGCACGTGGCGGTCGTGGAGGTGGACGCCGAGACCGGTCACACCGAGTTGGTGAAGTACGCCGCGGTGGACGACTGCGGCGTGCAGATCAACCCCCTTGTCGTGGAGGGGCAGGTGCACGGCGGCATCGTCCAGGGCGTGGCGCAGGCGCTCTGGGAGGACGCCGTTTACGACGACGCCGGTCAACTGCGCACAGCCACGATGGGCGACTACCTGGTACCGGCCGCCTCGGACACCCCCGGGCTGCTGACCGACACGACCGTCACCCCCAGCCCGACCAACCCGCTGGGGGTCAAGGGAGTGGGCGAGGCCGGAACCATCGGCTCCACGCCGGCGGTGATCAACGCCATCGCCGACGCTCTGGCCCCGCTGGGGGTGCGCGACGTGTTGATGCCGGCCACCCCCGAGCGAGTCTGGAGAGCTCTCGCCTGAGTTTGGAGCGCCGCCGTCTCGTCATTCCGGCGGAGGCCGGAATCCACGGCCCAGCGGCTCTCCCGTTCCCGCTCTCGACTGCTCAGCGGCGGGCGAGCCGCTCGTAGCCGGCGGCGAAAAACTCCAGCGCGGCTTGGCGCTGGTCGGGAGCGGGCAGCAGAGTCTCGTAGCCCAAGGCCGCGCCGCTGAAGCCCTCGGCGTTCCAGTACGGGTCGTCGTCGCTGCCACCCCACGGGCCGATATAGAGGTAGGGCGCCGGGTATGCCTGGTCGCCCGGTGAGGCGCCGTAGGTGGCGCGCCGGCTGACGCCACCGTGGTCCGCCGGAGACGCATCGCCCCCGTGCGAGCCCTGAGGAGCGTCGGCGGGCTCGCCGGCCGTCAGTTCCACTGCCGGATCGAAGTGCCCGGGCCACAGCTGGGTCCGCCCGACGTCGGAGGCGCCCGGCGTCACCCGGAGCTCCTCGAGGACCGAGAACGCGAACCCGAACCAGTCGCCGAGGAAGTCCGTCAGTTCGGCGTCGACCCTGAGCGGCCGCTGCAGGTCGTCGAGTGGCGGGCTGTCGTGCTCCGCGGCCTCGGTACCCGGGGTCACGCAGCAGTGCTCGGCGGCGCCGGCCAGCGAGCCGATGGCTGAGACGCTGACCTCCTCGCCGCTCTGCACGACGATCTGCCCGGACACGACCCGGACCTGCGTGTCCCGGCCGTCGCGGGGGAAGAACGGCGTGCCGAAGCCGCCGACGGTGAAGCGCAGGCCGAACTTGCCGTTGGACTGCCGGCGCGCTTCGGCCACCACCGCATACGCCAAGCGGTGGGCGTCCTGTAGGCGCGGGAGGTAGTCATCCGGCAACGGGCCAAGTCGTCGCCACGGGCCGAGCCAGCGGTCCCGGGCGAAGTGGGCCAGCTCTTCGCTGTGGCCGGCCAGATCCCGCCAGGTCACGTCACCGGCGGATGTGGGGGTCACCGTCTCGGTGCTGGCCGGCCCGTCGGGAGCCAGGCGGCCGGCGAGATCGCCCGGACATCCACTGCCAGGGGTTGCAGGGTCATCGGCGAAGTAGGGCGGAACGCGCACTGCCGGAGGGGAGGGCTCCAGGACGTAGGCCCGGCGCGGCGAGTTCCCTCGCGGCAGCATCGACTGAGCCTCGGCGGCGGCGTTGCGCCAGTCGATCAGTGCAGGGGGCTGATTGCTCATGCCCGCAGCATGGCGTGCGCGTGCCTCGTTGCGTGCTCGCCCCACCGTGGTGCAGGTGCCCGCGAGCACGCGAGGCGTAGTCTCAGCGACAGGCAGGGCCGACGAGGGAGCACGGACATGCGGGCTGCGATACTGCGCAACGTCGGAGACACGGCGCTGGACGTGTGCGACGACGTGGAGCTGATCGAACCGGGTCCGACCGACGTCATCGTGGACATCACCCACACCGGTATCTGCCATTCCGACCTGTCGGTCATGAACGGCACGATCCCCGAGCGGATCCCGTCGGTTCTCGGCCACGAGGGTGCCGGCATCGTGGCCGAGGTGGGCGATGCAGTCACGTCGGTGTCGGTGGGCGACCACGTGATCGCCGTGTGGTCGCCGCCGTGCGGGAGTTGCGTCTACTGCCTGGGGCACAAGCGCCCGAACCTCTGCGCCAACCTGCAGTTCGGCATCATGCTGAGGCCCCAATTCCGCCAGGGCGACCAGGACCTGGGGGCGATGTGCGGAGTCGGCACGTTCGCGGACCGCACGCTGCTGCCCGAGCAGGCCGTGGTGCAGATCGATGCCGACGTGCCGCTGGAGACCGCCGCTCTCGTGGGCTGCGGGGTCATGACCGGCGTGGGTGCCGCCCTGAACACCGCCAAGGTGGCGCCCGGATCCTCGGTGGTGGTCCTGGGCGCCGGAGGCGTGGGAATCTCGGCGATCCAGGGCGCCCGCATCGCCGGTGCAGCCGACATCGTCGCCGTCGACCGCAACCCGGCCAAGCTGGGGGTCGCGCGCTCCTTCGGCGCCACCGAAGCGGTGCTGCCCGAGGATCTCGACGAGGTGAAGGCCGCCATGAACGGCGGCCAGGGATTCGACTACGCGCTCGAGTGCATCGGCCACCCGGTCACGATGCGAGCCGCCTACGACGCCGTCCGCCGCGGCGGCACCTGCTGCATCGTGGGCGTCGGGCGGGTGGAGGAGCAGGTGAGCTTCAGCGCCTTCGAGATCTTCTTCAACGAGAAGAACCTGGTCGGTTCCTACTACGGCGGAGCCGACGTGCGGGTGGACTTCCACCGGATGCTGCGACTCGCGGAGTCGGGCCAGCTGGACCTGGCCGGGATGATCGACCGGCGACTTTCCCTGGAGGACATCAACGACGGAATCGAGGCCCTGCACACCGGCGACGTCGTCCGTCAGGTCGTCGAGCTGTAGAGCGAACCGCCCGTCGGGTGGCGAGTAGTCTGAGCACGTCCCGCCACCGAGGAGGAAGACCGCCCATGACCTACCGCATCGTCGTCGATTTCGATCTGTGTGAGAGCAACGCCATCTGCATGCAGGTGGCGCCGGAGGTCTTCGAGGTGCGTGACGACGACTTCCTCTACATCCTCGACGAGACGCCGGGCGAGGATCAGCGCGCCAAAGTGGACGAGGCGGTGCAGCGCTGCCCCAAACAGGCCATCTCCGTCGCCGAGGACTAGAAGTCCTGCCGCACGCGTAGTCGTTACCTGTGGATTCCGGCCTCCGCCGGAATGACGGTTCGCGTTGCCGCTGATCGCGAGGCTGTGACGTGAGGTCGGTGACGATCGTCGGGGCGTCACTGGCGGGCATGCGGGCCGCCGAGACCCTCCGCCGGGAGGGCTTCGACGGCACCGTCACCGTCGTCGGCGACGAGACCGAGGCCCCCTACGATCGGCCACCGCTGTCGAAGCAGGTGCTGGCGGGGGAGTGGGAACCCGAGCGGATCTCCCTCTACGACTCCGAGGCGCTGGCGGACCTGCGACTGGAGTGGCGGCTCGGCGGCCGGGCGGTGGGCTTTGACGCTGCCTTGCGCTCTGTGACCCTGACCGACGGCGAGCGCTTGGCGGCTGACGGCGTGGTGATCGCCACCGGGGCGCGCACGCGCACCCTCCGGGGCACCGAGGACCTCGCCGGGGTGTACACGCTGCGCACCCTCGCCGACAGCCTGGCGATCCGCTCGGAGTTCGAGGCCACGCCGCAGCGGATCGTCGTCGTGGGCGCCGGCTTCATCGGTGCGGAGGTGGCGGCTACCGCACGCGGGCGGGGCCTGGAGGTGACGATGGTTGAGATGGCCGAGACGCCGCTCGAAAGGGTGCTCGGATCCCAGATCGGCCAAGTCTGTGCCGAGGTGCACGCTGATCACGGCGTCGACCTGCGGCTGGGCGTCGGGGTGGATTCGATCACCGGCACCGACCGCGTGGAGCAGGTGGTCCTCAGCGACGGCACCCGCCTCGATGCCGACGTGGTGGTCGTGGGTGTCGGCGTGATCCCCAACACCGAGTGGTTGGAGGGCTCGGGGCTGCAGATCGACAACGGCGTGGCGTGCGATGAGACGTGCCTGGCGGCGCCGGGCGTGGTGGCCGCCGGCGACGTGGCCCGCTGGCCGAACCGACTGTTCGGGCAGTCGATGCGCGTGGAGCACTGGGACAACGCCATCGAGCAGGGCATGGCGGCCGCCAAGCGCCTGCTGGCCGGCGAGGGCGCCGAACCGTTCGCCCCGGTGCCGTGGTTCTGGAGCGACCAGTACGACCGCAAGATCCAACTCGCCGGCCGTTCGGGCCCCGACGACGAGGTGGTCGTGGTGACCGGCTCGCTCGAGGAGCGCCGCTTCGCCGCCGTCTACGGCCGGGCCGGTCGCATCGTGGCGGTTCTGGGTTTCAACCGCCCCCGCCATGTCATGCAGTACCGCCGCCTCATCGCCCGAGGCGCCTCCTGGGACGAAGCCCTGGAGTTCGCCCGCTCCCAGCCCTGATCCTGGCGCTGTGGCGCTCAGATCGGTTCGTCGAGCGGGTCCCAGTTGTAGTGGGGCAGCCTGGTGTGGCCGGCGTCGACGGTGATCTCGGCGCCGGTGACGTGCTGGGACTCATCGGACGCCAGCCACAGGGCGGCGTCGGCAACCGCCTCGGGAGGCAGCATGCGGCGCCCCGGCAGGATGGTGTTGTGGCGCACCTGGTGGTCGAGCTGCTCGTCGCTGGAGTCGGTCGAGCCCGTCACGAACGCCTTCAGATAGGGGTTGACCATCATCGGGCTGTTCACCGCCCCCGGTAGCAGGGCGTTGGCGCGGATGTTGTGGCGGCCGAGTTCGAGGGCCGCGCACTTCATCAGACCCGCCACGCCGTGCTTGGAGGCCGTGTAGGCGCTGTAGCTGTAGCCGCCGTGCCAGCCGTTGGTGGACACGGTGTAGATGAGGCTGCCGCTCTGCTGGTCGATCATCTGCGGCGCCACGGTCTTGGTGGTGTGCCAGGCGCCCGTCAGATTCACCCCGATCACTGTGTCCCAGACCTCCTCGGTCATCTCACAGAGCGAGGCGGACCAGAAGATGCCGGCGTTGGCGCAGGCCACGTCCAGCCGCCCGAATGCCTCGAGGCCCGTTGCGACGACCGCGTCGAGCGACTCCTGGCTGCGCACGTCGGCGACCTCGGCGACGCAGCGGCGCCCGGCGGCGCGGACGCCCTCGGCGGTCTCCTTCAGGTCGGCCTCGGTGGCGAGCGGGTAGGGGAGAGAACCCGTCTCGCAGACATCGCAGGTGATGATGTCGGCGCCCTCGCCGGCGAACCGCAGGGCAATTGCTCGACCCTGACCGCGCGCTCCGCCGGTGATGAAGGCGACCCGGCCGTCGAGACGCCCCATGGCGGCCGGTCAGCCGCCGTTGTCGGCAGCCGCCGTGCCGGACTCGGCCACCGCGTCGGCCAACTCGTCGACGGTGAGGTCGCCCTTGTGCACGACGCGGCTGATGGTGCCCCGGTGCATGATGGCGATGCGGTCGGCGGCGGGCAGCACGTGGTCCATGTTGTGGTCGATGTAGAGGACGCCGAGGTTGTTCGCCTTGGCCGCGCCGATGGCGTCCAGCACGCGCCGGGTCTCGCGCACCGACAGCGCCGCCACCGGCTCGTCCAGCACGAGGAGTTGGGAGTCGAAGTGAATCGCCCGGCTGATGGCCAGCGACTGCCGCTCGCCGCCGGACAGGGTCGCCGCGGTCTGGTGCGAGGACTCGACGGAGGTGAGCCCCACCTCGGCGAGGTGCTCGTCGCAGATCCGCGCCATCTCCTTGACCCGCAGGTAGCGGATGCCCAGGACGTTGCGGTGGAGTTCCTGACCCAGGAAGAAGTTCCGCCAGAGCGCCATCTCGTCCACGATGGCGAGGTCCTGGTAGACGGTTTCGATTCCCGCCGCCCGGGCTTGGCGCGGCGACCCGAACCGCACCGGGGCGCCCTGGATCTTGATGGTCCCAGAAGTCGGCTCGATGTAGCCGCTGATCATCTTCACGATCGTGGACTTGCCGGCGCCGTTGTCGCCCACCAGCCCCACCACCTCGCCGGGGTGGATGGACAGGTTGGCGTCGCGCACGGCGTAGTTCTTGCCGTAGCGGCGGGTGACGTTCACCAGTTCGACGACCGGGGCGACGGTTTCGGAGTTCATCCGAACAGGGTGCTCCTCGTACCGCCGCGCCGCAGCGCCTCGACGCGGGCGTTCAGACCCGCCGAGACCACGAGCAGGACGCCCACGAGGCCAAGGTAGTACTCCGACGGGACCTTGATCACGATCAGCCCCACCTTCAGCGAGCCGAGGATGAGAGCTCCGAGCATCGAGCCGATCACGGTTCCCTTGGCGCCGAACAGCGAGGTGCCGCCGACCACGACGGCCACGATCGCCAGCAGATTGATGTCGATGCCGGAGGCCACGCTGGAGGACCCGAAGTCTGCGAACTGCAGGATGCCGGCCAGCCCGGCCAGCAACGCGGCCAGCACGAAGTTGGTCAGCTTCACCCGGATCACAGGAACGCCCATGGCCCGCGCCACGCCACCGCCGTACTTCCCGGCCGCGTAGGTCCAGTTGCCGTACTGGGTGCGCCACATGACGAAGGCCAGGATGATCCCGATCCCCACCATCCAGGCGAACGGCGCGGCGATGGGCGAGCCGGGGATGTCGGCACCCAGGATCTTCTTGACGGTGCCCTCCTCCTCGATGAGGTCCACCGGGAAACCACCCAGGATGATCCGGTTCCAGCTGGTGACGGCGAAGAGCATTCCCAGCGTGACGATGAAGGACGGGACGCCGATGTAGGTGGTGATGAGGCCGTTGATGAGACCGATGCACGCCACGATGGCGAGGCCGACGAAAAGCCCCGCCAGGATGTGCCAGCCCCACTCGCGCATCAGCCAGCCCATGATCGCCGGGCCCAGGGCGAAGGTGGCCGATACCGACAGGTCGAACTCGCCGGAGATCATCAGCGCCGTGACCCCGAGCGACACCATCCCCACCGAGGAGGTGAGCGCCGCCACCGAACTCATCAGGTCGGCGGACGAGAAGAAGCCGACCTCGTTCGACGGGTGGAACTCGAAGACCAGGAACAGGAGAACGACGGCCAGCAGCGGAGCGAACTCCAGCCGGCCCCACACGCGCTGACCCGCGCGCAGGATCATCCCGGCGGAGTGGTCAGCCGGTGCGTTGCTCACGCCGTGCGCCTCGATGGTCTATGGACGGTCGATTGGGAATGCGTGTGGGGGTGCACGCCCGGCGCGCACCCCCACACGATTGATTCTGTGGCCGTCCTAGCCGGCGTATCCGGCCTCGAACAGCGCCTCGACCTCGTTGACGTTGTCAGCGGTGACCATCAACGTGCCCGGGTCGATGACCGGCGGGTCGATGAAGCCGAACTTCACCTTGATGTACGCCGAGATCACGCCATAGAACGTCTGCAGGAACGGCTGCTGCGTCAGGCTCAACTGGACGTTGCCGTCCTTCACGCCCGCGATGACCGTCTGGTCGAGGTTCCACATCACCAGCGGGACGTCCGAGCCGGCGTCGGCCTTGGCCTGCGCGGCGGGAGTGCCCGAGGTGGTGTCCCACGTGACGATGCCCTGTGTGCCCGGGTTGGCGGCCAGGTAGGTCTTGATGACCTCGAAGTTCGGGGCCGGATCCAGGCCCGGCAGCGCCACGATGTCGAGATCGCTCTCGCTCCAGCCTGCGTCGGTGAAGACCTGGATGTAGGCGTTCTCGATCTCGAGGTGCTCCGGCGAGTCCGGCAGCGAGTTGAACAGCACGAGCTGGTCGCCCGGGCTCACGTATTCGAGATAGAGCTCAGCGCTGCGGCGGGCCGCGGCGGCCTTGTCGAGCCCGACCGGCGTTCCGGAGAGCCGCCGGACGCGAGGATCGTCGGAGTCCTTGCCCACGTAGTTGTTGTAGAACTGCACCTCGATGCCCTTGTCGAGGGCGTCGATGACGGCTTCCTCGTACTCGGCCGTGCGGTAGTCCACCAGGATCGCATCCGGCTCAGCAGCGACGGCCGTCACGATGAACTCGTTGACGTTGGCGAGGCTGAAGTCCTCCGGCGCGATGTAGGTGACGTTGGCGTCGGCGAGGGCTTCGCCGGCTGCCAGCGAGCCGTTCTGGATGAGATCCCAGAACGGGTTGTTCAGCACCGATCCCAC
>JAPPDX010000127.1 GCA_028824415.1 bacterium
GCGAAGGTGCAGCACCTGAACCTGCTGCCGCAGGGCCAGCCCGAGCGCTGGGCGCGCACCGAGGCGATGGTGGAGACGATGGAGCAGTTCTTCGGGAGCTGCACCAATCACGGGGAGTGTGAGGAGGCCTGCCCGAAGGAGATCTCCATCGACTTCATCGCTTGGACGAACCGGGACTACGTCAGAGCCAAGCTGCAGAATCGCAAGCTCGCCGGCCAGCGCTGAGACGCGCCGGAACGCGTCGTGGACGGCACCGGCAGGACGGCGCAACGCCCGGGCGGTGTCGTGCTGCGATTGGCCCGCGACGGTCTCCGGGGATTCTGCATCGGGACGGCCGACCTGGTGCCGGGCGTGTCCGGCAGCACCGTGGCGGTGCTGCTCGGCGTCTACGAGCGACTCCTGGGGGCGGTGAGGAACGCCGCAGGCGTTCTCGCGGATCTCCTGCGCGGCGACCTGCGAGGCGGCGCCGGGCGTCTCCGGCGGATCGACTGGGCTCTCGTGATCCCGGTGGGTGCCGGCGTCGGCGTGGCCCTGGGAGCGCTGGCGGGTGCCGTCGACTGGCTGCTGACGAATCGCGCCGAGCCCACTGCGGGTGCCTTCGGGGGTTTGGTCTGCGCCGCCGTGGTGGTGGCCGTACGCCAGGTGCGGACCTGGCGCGTTCGGCTCGGTTTGCTGAGCGCGGCCGTCGGCGTCGTGAGCGCCTGGCTGTTCGGGCTCAGCGCCACCCCCGTTGCGGAGCCGGCCGCGATCGTCTGGTTGGGGGCCGGCGCCCTCGGCATCTGCGCCATGATCCTGCCGGGGATCTCCGGTGCGTTCGTGCTGCTGATCATCGGTCTGTACGCCACCTTCGTGGACATCCTGAGCGACCGCGACTGGGCGCCGATCGGGCTGTTCGCCGCGGGCGCTCTGGTGGGAGCCCTGCTGTTCGCGTCGCTGCTCAGCAGGCTTCTGGCGAGGTACCACGACGCGGTCATGGCGACAATGGTCGGGCTGATGCTGGGCTCGCTGCGCGTGCTGTGGCCCTGGCCGGACGGCGTCGGGCACCTCGGCGGAACCGGCGAGGTGATCAGCGGCACCCGCCTCGAGTTGCCGGCTCGCGGCGAGGCGCTGTGGCCGGCGGTCTGTGCGGCCGCGGCGTTCGTGGCGGCACTGGCGATCTCGCGCACTGCGGACCGCCCGAGCGCCGGAACGGCATGAGAAGACGGTTTACTGGGAGCACCCCGACAACTGTCACAGGACGCAACCGCCCGGCGGCGCCCCTCGGAGGACTCTCGTGACCAATTCCGCCACCGTTCACCTACCCGCACTCCCCTATCCCGAGGACGCGCTCGCCCCGCACATCAGCACCGACACCGTCGCGCTGCACTACGGCAAGCACCACGCCGGCTACGTGGCCAACGTGAACCGCATGGTCGCCGGGACCCCCAGAGAGGGTGCCGCGCTGGAGGACCTCCTCGTGACCACGTCGGGCGGGCTGTTCAACAACGCGGCACAGATCTGGAACCACACCTTCTACTGGCATTCGATGCACCCCGAGGGCGGCGGCGACCCCGGCGGCGAGCTGCGCGCCACCATCGAGGACGACTTCGGCTCGGTCGACGGATTACGCAAGCAGTTCAGCGACGCCGCCTGCGGGCACTTCGGTTCGGGTTGGGTCTGGCTCGTGGCGGGCGGCCAGCGCCTCGAGGTCATGTCGACGGCGAACGCCGACCTACCCCAGCGCCACGACCGGACACCATTGCTGACCATCGACGTCTGGGAGCACGCCTACTACCTGGACTACCGAAACGCCCGCCCCGCCTACGTGGAACGCTGGATCGAGAACCTCGTGAACTGGGAGTTCGCCGCGTCCAACCTGGCAGCCCTCTGAGCGCACTGCGGTCGCGCCGGGAACGAGCACAGGCCCGTGGTCAAGTTCCTGAGCGCCGAGTGGGTGGCGGCCCTCGACGGGCTGCTGCGGGCCGACGGGGTGACCGCCGAGAGCGGGCCGCCACTCGTCATCCAGCAGGTCGTCGAGCATCCCGACGGGATCCGCAGCACGTTCCGGATTCGAGTCGATGAGAATCGGGCCGCGGCGACGGGCGGATTCTCCGGCGACGCCACGGTCACCTACCGGCAGAGCTACGAGGTCGCCCGAGGCATCGCCTGTGGCGAACTCGACGCCCACGTCGAGTTCCTGATGGGCCGGGTCGTCGTCTCCGGCGACACCCGAGCCCTCATCGACCATCGCGCCACACTCGAGAGGATCACCGGCGCGCTCGCCGGCCTGCGGGAGACGACCGAGTTCTGACCCCGCCCCTCTGCGGCGGAGTTCTCAGCCGATCAGGCCAAGCTCGGCCACCATGTCCCGCTCGGCGGCCAGTTCGGCGACCGAGACGTCGATCCGGCTGCGGCTGAAGGCATTGCGCTCGAGGCCCTGCACGATCCGCCAACCGTCGCCGTCGCTGGTGCAGGGGAACGAACTGATCAGCCCCTCCGGCACGCCGTAGCTCCCGTCTGACGGCAGGGCCACACTGACCCAGTCCCCGCCCGGCGTGCCCGCCGCCCAGTCCCGGACGTGATCGATGGCGGCGTTGGCGGCCGAGGCCGCCGAGGACGCACCCCGTGCCTCGATGATGGCGGCGCCGCGTTGCTGCACGGTGGGGATGAAGTCCTCCTCGAGCCAAACCTGGTCGTCGACGACCTCGCTCGCCGGCCGGTCGCCGATGCAGCAGTTGAAGATGTCGGGATACTGCGTGGCCGAGTGGTTGCCCCAGATCGTCATGCAACAAATGTCACTCACGCCCACGCCGGCTCGGCCCGCCAACTGGGCGACAGCCCGGTTGTGGTCCAGTCGGGTCATCGCCGTGAAGCGCTCCGGCGGGATCCCCGGGGCGTTGCGCTGGGCGATGAGGCAGTTGGTGTTGGCGGGGTTGCCCACCACGAGGACGCGGATGTCCGCGGCGGCGTGCGCCGCCAGGGCCGCACCCTGGCGGGTGAAGATCCCGCCGTTGGCCTCCAGCAGGTCCTTTCGTTCCATGCCCTTGGACCGGGGCCGGCTGCCGACCAGGAGCGCCCAGGAGGCGCCCGAGAAAGCCGGCTCGGGCTCGTCGGTCAGCTCCATGCCGGCCAGCAGACCGAAGGCGCAGTCGTCCAACTCCATGGCCACGCCCTCGAGGGCACCCATGGCCGGAGTGATCTCCAGCATCTGCAGGATGACCGGCTGATCAGGGCCCAGGAGCTGCCCGGAGGCGATGCGGAACACCAGGCTGTAGCCGATCTGTCCGGCGGCGCCGGTGACCGCCACCCGCACAGGCGCGGGACGCTGTGTTGCCGTGTCGCTCATGTCACTCCCCGTGGTCGCGACGGTCAGAGCCTGTCGATGATCGCCTGGGCGAACTCCGAGCAGCGCACCTCGGTGGCACCCTCCATGAGCCGGGCGAAGTCGTAGGTCACGATCCCCGCGGCGATGGTCTCCTCCATGGCGGAGGTGATCGCGTCGGCGGCGGCGTCCCAGCCCAGGTGCTCGAACATCATCACGCCCGAGAGGAGCACCGATGACGGGTTCACCTTGTCCTGGCCGGCGTACTTGGGGGCGGTGCCGTGGGTTGCCTCGAAAACGCCGTGGCCGGTGACGTAGTTGATGTTCCCCCCCGGGGCGATCCCGATGCCGCCGACCTGCGCCGCCAGGGCATCGGACAGGTAGTCGCCGTTGAGGTTCATCGTGGCGATGACATCGAACTCGGCGGGGCGGGTCAGCACCTGCTGCAGGGCGATGTCGGCAATGGTGTCGCTGACGAGAATCCGCCCGCCCGCGTCACCCCCGCAGTCGTCCCAGCCGACCGCCACGTCCGCGAACTCCTCCCGTACCAGCTCGTAACCCCAGTTGCGGAAGGCCCCCTCGGTGAACTTCATGATGTTGCCCTTGTGCACGAACGTGACCCGGGAGCGCTTGCGGGCGACGGCATAGTTGAGGGCGGCCCGCTGCAGGCGCTGCGAACCCGTGCGCGACACCGGCTTGATGCCGATGCCGCTGTCGGCGCGCAACTCCCGCCCGAACACCTCCCGGACCATCTCCCGAATCCTGTCGGCCTCCGGGGAGCCGGCCTCGGCCTCGATGCCGGCGTAGATGTCCTCGGTGTTCTCCCGGAAGATGACCATGTTCACCGCTTCGGGGTTGCGCACCGGCGACGGCACGCCCCGGAACCAGCGCACCGGTCGCAGGCAGACGTAGAGGTCGAGCAACTGGCGGATCGCCACGTTGAGGCTGCGGAAACCGCCGCCCACGGGCGTGGTGAGCGGACCCTTGATGCCGATGAGGTGGTCCCTGAAGGCGTCGATGGTCTCGGTCGGCAGCCATTCGCCGGTCTCGTTGAAGGCCTTCTCGCCGGCCAGCACCTCCAGCCACTCGACCCGCCTGCCGAAGCGCGCCGCGGCCGCGTCGAGCACGGCCCGCGCGGCGGGCCAGATGTCCACCCCGGTGCCGTCGCCCTCGACGTACGGGATGATCGGCACGTCGGGGACCTGCAGCACGCCGTCGCTGCCGATAGTGATTCGTGCCGCGGCTGTAGTTCCGGTGACATCGCGCATGGAGGTGCAGCCTAGGGGCATCCCCCGAGCGCCACGCCGGCCGGATGCGTCAGCCCACTGCGGCCTCGGCAGCGGCAACGGTGTTGCGCAGCAGCATCGCTCGGGTCATGGGTCCGACACCGCCGATGCGGGGTGAGAGCCATCCCGCCACCTCGGCCACACCGTCGTCCACGTCGGAGAGAAGGCGGCGTCCCGAGAACGAGACACCGGCGGCGACGACCGCCGCACCTGGCTTCACCATGTCGGCGGTGATGAGCCCTGGCGACCCAGCGGCGGCAACCAGAATGTCCGCCTCCCGGGTGTGGGCCGCCAAGTCGTCGACACCGGTGTGAACCACGGTGACGGCCGCGTTGGCGGCGGGGCGCTTGAGGGTCAGCAGGTTGGCCAGGGGCCGCCCGATCGTCAGCCCGCGACCCACGACCACGACATGGGAGCCTCTGATCGGAATGCCGTACGCCTCGAGCATGTACTGGATCCCCGCCGGGGTGCAGGCCAGCGGCGCCTCGATGCCCTGCACCAGCTTCCCCAGGTTCACGGGGTGCAGCCCGTCCACGTCCTTGGCCGGGTCCACGCGCAGCAGGGCGGCCTCGTAGTCGAGGTGTGACGGGAACGGGTACTGCATGAGGTAGGCGTGCACGCCTCCGTCCGCATTGAAGCTGTCCACGACCTCGTCCACATCGGCCGGCGTGGCGTCGGCAGGCAGGTGCACATGGCGCGACTCGATGCCCAACTCGGCGCAGTCCCCGTGCTTCATGGCCACGTAGTTGGCCGAGGGGCCGTCGTCTCCCACGAGCACGGTGCCCAGCCCCGGGGTTACGCCCCGCTGCCGCAGCGATTCGATCCGGCCACGCAATTGCTCGCGGATCTCGCCGGCGAGACGCTCGCCGTCCAGGACGATCGCGCTCATGGGTTTGTCCGCAGCGAGACGCAGGCGCGGCTCACCGGGCCGCTGCCTCGGCGCCGGTGACTGGCGATCCCGCGCAGGATTGCGATCCCTGCGCGTCGGGCATCGCCAAGCCGGTCCCGCCGATGCCGCAGTAGCCCCAGGGGTTCTTGGCCAGGTACTGCTGGTGGTAGTCCTCGGCGTAGTAGAGGGGCGGCGCCGGCGCGATCTCCGTCGTGATCGAGCCGTGGCCGGCAGCGGCCAGCACCGGGCCGTACCGCTCCCGGGACAGCTCGGCCGCCCTCCGCTGGGCGTCGTCGGCGGTGTAGATGGCCGAGCGGTACTGGGTCCCCACGTCGTTGCCCTGGCGCATGCCCTGGGTGGGATCGTGGTTCTCCCAGAAGATCCGCAACATGGCGTCGAGGTCGGTCACCCCCGGGTCGAACACCACCAGCACCACCTCGGTGTGGCCGGTCTTCCCCGAGCAGACCTCCTCGTAGCTGGGGTTCGGGGTCCCGCCGCCCGCGTAGCCGACTGCGGTGGTGTAGACCCCCTCAGCCTGCCAGAACAGGCGCTCGGCTCCCCAGAAGCAGCCCATTCCCACGATGAGGCTCTGCGTCTGGGGCGGGAAGGGCGGCTGCATCGGCGTGCCGAGCACGGCGTGGGTGGCGGCCACCGGCATTGCCCTGGCGCGGCCCGGCAGCATCTCCTCGGTGGTGGGCATTCGCGTCTTGTCCCTACCGAACGGTGCCATCGGCCTTCCCTGCTGTCTCGGTTTCCGGGCGAGCCGGATTGCGGGCCGATTCTGCCCGCTCCAGCGCCTCGCGCAGTCTCGCGCGCCCGAGGCTCCGCCCGGTCGCGGCCGGGCATTTCCCGCCGCCGCGACGGCTTGCAGGCACAACGGGCGGCCACTAACGTGGTGATCCACCATCACCGCCCTGAGCAGCGGGCCGGCCTTTCTTCGCCGGTCCGCTGCTCTTCTTTTCGGGACGGATTGGGCCTCGGCCACCGAGCGCCCCGACTTGGCCTCAGGGGCGACTCTCGGCGCCCCAGGTGGACTCCCGAACCCAGCGGTAGACGCCGGCAAAGTCCTCGTTCACCTTCTCCGGCACGCTGCCGGGTTTACCGAGCAGGCGGGCGCCCCAGACGATGTGGGCGGTGCGCTCGACGACGAGCGCTGCGTGCAGGGCGTCGGCCGGGTCGCGTCCCACCGTCACCAACCCATGGTTAGCCATCAGCACGGCGCTGCGCTCGCCCATCGCCGCGGCCACGGCCTCCCCGAGCTCGTCGCTTCCGGTGAGGTGGTAGTCACAGACCTCCACGTCGCCGCCGATGTAGATCACAACCTCCTCGATGGCGGCGGGGATGGTCTGGCGGGCCACCGCGAACATCGAGGCGTACAGCGGATGGCAGTGGACCACGCCGCCCACCTCGGCCCATTGCCGGTAGCAGGCCAGATGCAGCGCCTTCTCGCTGGAGGGATGGCCGTTGCCCGCCAGCACGGCGCCGTCGGCGTCGACGATGACCAGATCGGTGGTCCGCATCGCCTCGTACCCGAGCGACGACGGGGTGAGGCAGAACGTGCCGTCGCCGACACGTCCAGAGACATTCCCGGCGGTGCCCTCGACGAGCCCCTTGGCGTACATGGCCTGCGCGGTCTCCAGCACCGCCCGGGCGGTATCCCGGCGCGGCGGGCTGACCTCATTGACGTCTTCGGCGTTCACGTCAGGACCTCCGGGTTGGCGATGTGGGCGGGCCGCTCCCCGCCCAGCAGGAGACGCAGGTCGGCGGCCACCATCGAGGCCTGCACCTGCTCGGTGTGATGGCTGGCCCCACCGATGTGCGGCGTCAGAACCACGTCGTCGCGATCACAGAGCGGGTGGCCTTCGGGCAACTGCTCACCGTCGAAGTGGTCGAGCCCGCAGCCGCCTAGATGGCCGGACTCCAGTGCGGCCACGAGGGCATCCAGGTCGTGGAGCACCGCTCGGGCCGTGTTGAGGTAGAGGGCTCCGGGCCGCATGGCGGCGAACTGCGGCGCGCTCATCATGTGTGCGGTCTCTGCGCGGGGCGGGGCGTGCATCGACACGACGTCGGCGACGGCCAGCAACTCCTCCAGGCCGTGCCGCGCCTCGTCGACATAGGGGTCGTGGGCGATCACCTCGAGGCCGAGCCCTTCCATCCGCCGGCGCACCGCCCGACCGACCGCACCGAGGCCGACGATCCCGAAGGTCCGCCCCGCCAGGAGTTCGCTGCGGTAGCGCTGGTAGGGCAGCGTCTCGGTGAAGACCTGACCGGTTCGCACGTCGCGGTCGGCGGGGATGATCCGCCTGTTCACGGCGAACAGCAGCCCGACGGTGAGTTCCGCCACCGCATCGGCGTTGCGTCCGGGGGTGTACAGGACCGGTATGCCGGCGGCTGTGGCGGCGGGCACGTCCACGTTGGACGGCTCGCCGCGGGTGGCCACGATGGCCCGCAGGGGCAGTTCCATCACCGGGCCCGAGCAGAAGTCGGCCTCGCAGATCAGCAGGTCGGCTCCCACCTCGTTGAGCCGCCGCGCCAGGCGCGGCGGGTCGTAGAGGCGGATCGGGACGTAGTCCAGCCACGGCTCGTAGACCACCTCTGCGATCTGCCGCAGGGCCTCGAATCCCGGCCCGCGCAGCGGGGCCGTCACCAGCGCCCGCAGCTGGGTGCCCCCAGCCTCAGCCATCGTCCTCGGAGGCCCGGGTCGGGTGGCGGTAGAGGCGGCGGGCGAGGCGGTCGGCGCCGGGATCGATGCCAGGGAGTTGCATGGGGAAGCTGCCGGTGCGCTCCACCACGAGGTCGCGCACCAACTCCTCCACCTCGCTCCAGTCGGCGGCCCGGGGGGCCGGTAGGTGGCGGTTGTAGGGCTGGTCAAACACGATGACGGTCTGGCCCGCGGCGCGCAGGTCCTCGATCTGATGGGGGGCATCGTCCACGAAGGCGTCAGCGTTCACCGACGACTTGGCGGCGATGAAGCAGAGGTCTCGGTAGGGGATCCGGGCCGTGTCGAGCCACTCGGCGGTGTCGCCGGCGGTCACGGCATGGCCCCAGTTCACGTAGAGCCGGTGAGTCACGATGCGGATCCAGACCCCGGCGTCGGACAGCCGCCACAGCGCCTCCGCCGCGCCCGGGATCAGGTCCATGTGCCGCAGCATGTGGCGTTCCAGGACGGCGTGACGGTGCAACTCGTCGAACTCCTCGGGGGTCTGGATACCCCACTCCTTGCATCCCCAGGAGATGTCCCTCGTCAGCGACTCCTCCGGTACGCCCCTGCGCTCGGCCACAATCCGCCGGAACGAGCCGATGTAGTCGCCGCAAACGCCGTCGAGGTCGACGCCGAGCACGAATTCACCGCCGTTGCTCATCGCCTGGACGCCTCGGGGCGCGCCGTGGCCAACGTTGACATCGTGCGCACAGAACGGCTCAGCGGCCCTTGGGGTGCCACACCGTCTTGTACTCACAGAAGGCGGAGATGGCGTAGGGGCTCTGCGCCGAGGCTTCCAGCCAGTGGCGCTCGCCGGCGGTGGCGTGCACCACCCGGGTCACGGTCGCCGCCGCCAGCCGCTCGGCCTCGGCCCCCAAGTCGGCGCCGTCGGCGCTCGCCGGATCGCAGCCGGTCAGGTCGACGCAGTCCACGTTGCCGTGGGCGGCCAGCGCCCGCACCAGCGGCGCCCGGTGCCCGGTCAGGATGTTCACCACACCCGCGGGCACGTCGCTGGTGGCCAGGATCTCC
>JAPPDX010000125.1 GCA_028824415.1 bacterium
GCCTCCACGCACAGGTCGCAGTGGATGCAGCGCAGGTAGTTGATCTCGTACACGTAGCCGTAACGCTCACCCGGGGCCACCGGGCTGTCGGGCGGGTTGTCGGCGCCGCGCACGTAGATGCACCGGGCCGGGCAGACACCGGCGCAGAGCTCGCAGCCGATGCAGCGCTCCATCCCGTCCTCGTAGCGCCCCAGCACGTGGCGGCCGTGGAAGCGCTCGGGCTTGGGCCGCTTGACGGTGGGGTACCGAGAAGTCACCCGATCCTCGAAGAGCTTTGCGAAGGTGACCCGGAAGCCACCGAAGAAGTTCATCGCTCCGCACCCCCCTTCACCGGCTGCCCGGCGGAGTCCTCGTCGGCCTGTCGCTCGGCTCTCCCGGCCCGCACCGCGGTCCTCAGCAGCAGGCCGCCGGCGGCCAGCCCGGCCACGCTCACCACGATGACCGCCGCCGTCGACCAGCCCCGATCGCGGCCGATGCTGAGAGCGCCCAGGAACAGCAGCCACCCCAGCGAGAGCGGGATGAGGACCTTCCAGCCCAGGTCCATCAGCTGGTCGTAGCGGAGCCGGGGCAGCGTGGCCCGCAGCCACACGAACAGGAAGAGGAACGCCATCAGTTTCAGGAAGAACCAGATGATCCCCCAGAGCCAGTCCACGCCCGCGACGAGGATCGGGCCGTCGGGGCCGCCCAGGAACAGCGTGACGATGATCGCCGACATGGTGATGACGTTCATGAACTCGGCGAGGAAGAACAGTGCGAAGCGGATGGAGCTGTACTCGGTGTGGAAGCCTCCCACCAGTTCCTGCTCGGCCTCCACCATGTCGAACGGCGGGCGGTTCAGCTCGGCGGTGGCCGCGATGAGGAACACCACGAACGGCACGATTCCGGTGACCCAGAGGTTCCAGTCGTAGCCGCCCTGGTCCACCACGATGTCGTGGGTGGACAGGCTCCCGGACTGCAACAGAACGGCGGCCAGCGACAGGCCCAGGGCGGCCTCGTAGGAGACCATCTGCGCCGAGGCCCGCACCGACCCCAGCAGCGGGTACTTCGAGCCCGAGGACCAGCCCGCCAGCATCACCCCGTACACGGCCATGGAGGACATCGCCAGAACAAGCAGGATCCCGATGTGCGGGTCGGCCACCTGCAGGTAGGTGGTGTTCCCCCACCAGCTCACCGTGCCGTCACCGGTGGTGAAGTTGCCACCGACGGGCACGACCGTGAACACGAGGAAGGCGGGCACCAGCGAGAGGTAGGGCGCCAGCTTGAAGACAAACCGGTCCGAGCGGGCCGGGATGAGATCCTCCTTGAAGAAGAGCTTGACCCCGTCGGCCAGCGTCTGCAGGATGCCCCACGGCCCGGCCAGCGCCGGCCCGATGCGGTTCTGCATGTCGCCGATGAGCTTGCGCTCGAACCAGATCATCAGCATCACCGCCACCATGAGGATGGCGAAGGCGGCGACCACCTTGATGATCAGGATCAGTGCCTCGTCGAGACCGAAACCGCCGATGTAGGCCGGATCGAGGGCGAGGACGTTCATGAGATCGGCGGCTCCACCCTGATCTCGCAGACGGCGGCGTCGGCGTCGATGAGCTCACCGGGATCGACACCGCCGGAGTTGAAGGTGAGGGCGGCCACCGCGGTCGGGACCCCCTCGTCGGGAGCAGCGGTTACCGAGATGGCGCCGGCCGGCGAACTGACCCGCAGAAGGTCCTCGGGGCCGCAACCGAGGCGCTCGAAGTCCCGCGGGTTGAGCCGGAGCGCTCCCGGTCGGGCGAAGCCGGCCAGAGACGGGCAATTGGAGGTGACGGTGCCGGCGTCGTAGGTCCTGCGGTCGGCGACCAGCCGGTAGGAGTAGCGGTCGAATGCCACGGCCTGGGCTGCGGGAAGCCGCACGTCATCGAGGCCCAAGCGGCTCGGTGGCGCGACGCCGTCCGCGGCCGGGACCGCACCGTTGCCGCCGGCGACCGGGAGCAACACCCCGTCGACGTCGGCCCGCACCTCGTCCCAGCCCGCTCCGGCGTGCAACGGCGAGAGGCCGGCCAATTCGGCCCAGGCCTGCTCCGCCGAGGCGATCCCGAGGTCCATTCCAAGTCGCATCGCCAGCTCGGCGGCGATCACCCAGTCCCGCCGGCACAGCGGCGGAGGGGTGACCTGCCGGGTCTCGGCGGTGGCGCGACCCTCGATGTTCACGTGCGTGCCGGAGCGTTCGCCGAACATCACCGCCGGCAGGACCACATCGGCGCGATTCACCGAGGCGGTGCCGAACGTGTCAGCGGCGATCACCGTCCCGACCCTCTCCAGGGCCCGCCGCGCCAGTTCCCTGTCGGGGAAGTCGGCCAGAGGGTCGGCGCCGAGGAGGAAGAGCACGTCGATGCGGCCCGCGGCGGCGGCAACGAGGATGCCTGCGGTGTCGGCGCCGCGCTCACCCGGTACGGCACCCCAGGCGTTGCCGTACCAGTCGGAGGCGCCATCGAAGGTCGTGCGGCCCGGGAGCAACCCCGGCGCCAAACCCGAGTCGATGGCCCCTGCCGCGGCGCCTCGCCGCAGCAGCGGCAGGAAGCGGGCGTGCGGGAAGGCCCCGGCCAGGCGCAGCGCGGCCGCGGCGGTCGGGATCACAGACTCCGCCACCGAGCTGCGGCCGACCAGCACGGTCAGCGGGTTGTCGGCAACCAGGGCGGCGACGGCCCGGAGATCCTCGGTGGCGATCCCGGCGATGGCGGCGCCGTGGGGTGGATCCAGGATCGCCTCGGCGATCACATCGGCGTCGCCGGGACGCACGCGCAGGGAGTGGCGGGCCAGCGGCGTGAGGCCGCCGGCGAGCGGCGACATCTCCACGAGCGTCGCGGCGCCGGAGTCCGCGGCCCCCCGGAGGCGCAGGAAGAGGCTGCCGAACTCCTCTCTCAGGTCCCCCGCAATCGTCAGCACCACGCCGCCCGGCCGGCAGGCGTCGGCGATCGTGGCACGCGGCAGGGCGCAGACCAGTTCGGCAGGCAGACCATCGCCGAGTTGGGCGTCCACGTTGTCGGTCCCGATGAGGCCCTTGGCCAGCTTCGCCCAGGCGTACTGATCCTCGCTGCAGAGCCTGGCGCCGCCCACCACGGCCACCGAGGACGGCCCGTTGCGGCCCAGCGCCTCGCCGGTGGCCTCCGCGGCGGCGGCGAGGGCGGTCGACCACGAGACACCCACGAGTTCGCCGTCGGAGCGCAGCAGGGGCTCCTGCAGACGACCCGAGCTGTGAACGGCCTCGAAGCTGAACCGGTCGCGGTCGGCGAGCCAGCCGTGGTTCACCGCCTCGGAGTCGACGCCCTGGATGCGCAGCAGGCGGTTGCGCGAGGCGTGGACCGAGACCCGGTCGCCGGTGGCGTTGGGGTACGTCGAGGTCATCTCGGTGAGGTCCCAGGGCCGGGCCCGGAACCGGTAGGGGCGTGCGGTGAGCGCACCCACGGGGCAGATCTGGACGGTGTTGCCGCTGAAGTACGAGTCGAAGGGTCGATCGGGGAAGGTGTTCACCTCGGTGTGGTAACCGCGGCCCTGGAAGCCGATGAGCGGTTCGCCGGCCACCTCGTCGGCGAAGCGGGTGCAGCGGTCGCAGAGGATGCAGCGCTCCCGGTCGAGGTAGACTAGGTCGCTGATCGGCAGGGGCTTGTCGAAGTGGCGCTTCTCCTCCACGAAGCGGCTCTCCCCCGGGCCGTAGGCCATGGTCTGGTCCTGCAGTGGGCACTCACCGCCCTTGTCGCAGACGGGGCAGTCCAGGGGGTGGTTCACCAGCAGGAACTCCAGCACGCCGTCCTGCGCCTTGCGGGCGGCGTCGCTGGCGGTGTCCACGACCATCCCCTCGCTGACCGTGAGCATGCAGGACGGTGCCAGGGCAGGGCCGCGGCCGACATCCACGTCCACCAAGCACATCCGGCACATCCCCACCGGCCGCATGCGCGGGTGGTAGCAGAACCGGGGGATGTAGGTGCCGGCCTGCTCGCAGGCGTCGATGAGCAGCTGCCCGGGCGCGGCGTCGATCTCGATCCCGTCGACGGTGATGCGCACCGGCGTCTCGCTCACGACGCCACCGGCGCCGCTGCCACCGGAATGCGGCGCGGCAGGAAGGCCTCGAACTCATGGCGGAAGTCACCCAGTGCCGAGACGATGGGCGATGCGGCTGACGGGCCCAGCGGGCAGATGGTGGTCATGCGCGGCGGCCAGGCGAGGCCCGGACTGATGTTGTCGCAGACGTCGGTGAGCAAGTCCAGGTCTCCCGGACGGCCCCGGCCCGCCAGGATGCGTTCGAGGATGACCTCCAGCCAGCTGGTGCCCTCCCGGCAGGGCGTGCACTTGCCGCAGGACTCGCGGGCGAAGAACCGCACCAGGTTGTGGCAGGCCCGGGGTATGTCGGTGGTGGAGTCCATCACCACGATGGCGCCGGAGCCGAGCATCGATCCGGCTGCGTCCACGGCAGCCTTGTCCAGCGGCAGATCCAGGTGCTCCTCGGTGAACCAGGGAGCCGAAGCCCCGCCGGGGATGAAGGCCTTCAGGTCGCGGCCGTCCCGGATCCCGCCCCCATAACGCTCGTCGCAGATGATCTCCCGGAACGTCGTGACGCCGAACGGCACCTCGAACACCCCGGGGGTGCGGACGTGGCCCGACACTGCGAACACCCGGGTGCCCGCCGACTGCTCGGCCCCCCGACCGACGAACGCGGTGGCCCCGTGGGTCACGATCCACGGCAGGTTCGAGAGCGTCTCCACGTTGTTGACGATGGTCGGCCGGCCGTAGAGGCCCACGGCCGCTGGGAAGAACGGTGGCTTCAGCCGGGGCATGCCGCGGTTGCCCTCGAGGCTCTCGATGAGCGCCGTCTCCTCGCCCACGATGTAGGCGCCGGCACCGGAGTGCAGCACGATGTCCACGCCGAAGTCGCTGCCGCAGACACTCGAGCCCACGTAGCCCGCGGCGTAGGCCTCGTTGAGTGCGGCGGCGAGACGCTCGGCCGCCAGGGCCATCTCACCGCGCACATACAGGAAGCACTGCGACAACCCCAGCGCGTAGCAGGCGATGAGGCAGCCCTCGATGAGCTGGTGCGGGTCGCGCTCCATCAGCAGCCGGTCCTTGTAGGTGCCCGGCTCGCTCTCGTCGCCGTTTACGACCAGGTAGCGCGGCCAGGCGTTCGGCGGGCAGAAGCCCCATTTCACCCCGGCCGGGAAGCCGGCTCCGCCACGTCCCAGCAGGCTGGCGGCCCGCACCTCGGCATGCACCGCGGCCGGCGGGGCGTCCAGCGCCCGGCGCAGCCCGGCGTAGCCCCCCGTGCGGAGGTACCCCTCGAGCGTGTGACCGTCGTCGAGGTCGCACCGGGCGGTCACGATCATCTCTTCCGGCGGCGCCGGTGCCGGCTCGGGGAGGGAGCCGGCGGCGTCGCCGTCGCCGTTTGCCTGGTGGCGCTCCCACCAGGACGGCGGTCCCGGCGCGGACGGCGGTGAGACCCCGGCGGCGCGGTCGCGGGGGATCCGCTGGCGCACCGTGGCGAGGGTGCCGTGGCGGGGAAGGTCGGAGTGATCGCCGTTGCGTAGTCCCGCCACGAGGCGGTCGAAGTCCTCGCTCCCCACGCCGCCCACGTAGCGGTAGTTCACCTGCAGGCACGGGGCTTCGGTGCAGGCCGCCACGCATTCCACCGCCTCCAGGGTGATGGCACCGTCGTCGGTCGTGCCGCCCACGGGCACACCCAGCGACTCGCTGGCGTGCTCGATCAACTCGTCGGCGCCCAGCAGGTGGCAGCTGATGCCCCGGCAGATGTTCACGCGGTAAGTGCCGCCAGCCGAGCGCTTGAACATCTCGTAGAACGAGCAGGTGCTGAGGACTTCCGACGGGGTCGTGCCGACCAGTTCGGCGACGTGTTCCATCGCCTCGTCGCTGACATAGCCCTCCTGCGCCTGCGCCACGTGCAGCAGCGGGATGAGCGCTGACCGCGCCACCGGGTAGCGCCCGATGATCTCGGCGGCCAGCTTGACGTTCTCGTCGCTGAGACGAGCCATCAGCGGTCCACCTCTCCCATGATGGGATCAACCGAGGAGATGATGGCGACCGCGTCGGCCACGAGGCGGCCCTCCAAGAGGTACGGGAGCGCCTGCAGGTTGATGAAGCTGGGTGCCCTGATGTGCATGCGCAGCGGCTTGGGGCCGCCGTCGCTGACCATGTAGCAACCCAACTCGCCGCGCGGCGACTCGACCGCCGCGTACACCTCGCCGGCGGGCACCTTGAAGCCCTCGGTGAAGATCTTGAAGTGGTGGATGAGCGCCTCCATGGACTCGTCGATGCGCCCCCGCGGCGGGGGGGTGACCTTCTTGTCCTGGACGCGGTAGTCGCCGGGGGGCATGCCCTCGAGGATCTGACGCACCAGCCGGATGGACTCGCGAATCTCGTTCAGGCGGATGGCGTAGCGGTCGAACGAGTCGCCGTAGGTGCCGCAGATGACGTCGAAGGAGAGGCGGTCGTAGTCCAGGTACGGCATGTGGCGGCGCAGGTCCCAGGAGTAGCCGGTGCTGCGCAGGATCGGTCCCGTGACGCCCAGCGCCAGGCACTCCTCCGCGCTGATGACGCCCACGCCCTGCAGGCGTTCCCGCCAGATCGGCTGGCCGGTCAGCAGCGCGTCGTACTCGTCGAGACGACCACCGATGGGCTCCAGCAATCGCAGGGTGTCGTCGCGCCAACCGTCGGGCAGGTCGGCGGCCACGCCGCCGGGGCGGATGTAGTTGTGGTTCATGCGCAGGCCGGTGATCTGCTCCAGCAGGCGCAGCACCTCCTCGCGCTCGCGCCAGCCGTAGAGCATCATCGACACGGCGCCGAGGTCCATGCCGTTGGTGGCCTGGAAGAGCAGATGCGAGCCGATGCGGTTCAACTCGCACATCAGCATGCGGATCCAGGTGGCTCTGGGCGGGAGCTCCAGCCCCAACAGCGTCTCGGTGGCCGTGGCGAAGGCCAGCTCGGTGAACAGGGGCGAGGCGTAGTCCATGCGGGTGACGTTGGTGGGTCCCTGCAGGTAGGTCAGCGTCTCGCCGGTCTTCTCCATGCCGGTGTGCAGGTAGCCGATGATCGGCTTGCAGCGCGTCACCGTCTCGCCGTCGAGTTCCAGCAGCAGCCGCAGCACCCCGTGCGTGGACGGGTGCTGGGGACCCATGTTGATGATCATGCGCTCGGGCGACGAGGGCACCGCCGTCAGGGCCTCCGACTCGCTGAGCCGCAGCACGGGCCCGTCGCCGCGGGCGTACACCCGGCCCGGCGACGGAGGGGCTTCGGCGCTCATCGCGTGTCCCCGGCCGCCTTGAACCGCACGGGCACGATGCCGACGGCGTAGTCCTTGCGCAGGGGATGGCCCTCCCAGTCCTCGGGCATCAGGATGCGGGTCATGTCCGGATGGCCGTCGAAGGCGATGCCGAACATGTCGAACACTTCCCGTTCGGGGTTCTCGGTGCCGGGAAAGAGATCGAAGAGCGTGGGCAGCCGCGGTTCCTCCTCGGGGACCTGCACCCGCAGGCGGATCCGGCCGCGGGCCTGGTGGGAGATGAGGGTGACGACCACTTCGAACCGCTGCGCCTCCACGTCCGGCGGGAGATCGTCCCTGTGGCCGGCACCCAGGTAGTCCACGGCGCAGACGTCGAGACACTGGAGGTAGCCGGCGTGACGCAGCGCCTCCACAGTCCCCGGCAACTCTGCCGGGGTGGGATGCAGCACTGGCCCGCCTCCGGGGTCGGTGCTGGCAGGAACGCCGAGGTCGGCTACTCCCTCCGGCAAGGACGACGCCACCGACTCACCCCCGGCCGAAGCGCCCGCGCTTGGGGCTGACGACCATCCTCGTGGCCGTCTGACCGTCGCGCTGCTCGACGAGGATGCCCGCACCCGCGCCGGCCGTCGCTTCGCGGCGCTGGGTCAGTTCGCCGCTGCGGATCAGGTCGTGCAGCGTCAGGATGGCGTGCAGCAGCGTCTCGGGCCCCGGCGGGCAGCCGGGCGCGTAGACGTCCACCGGCACCACCTGGTCGACCCCCTGCACGATGGCGTAGTTGTTGAACATGCCACCCGAGGAGGCGCAGACGCCCATCGAGATCACCCACTTGGGCGCCATCATCTGGTCGTAGATCTGCCGCAGCACCGGTGCCATCTTCTGTGACACCCGGCCGGCCACGATCATGAGATCGGCCTGGCGGGGCGACGCCCGGAACACCTCCATGCCGTAGCGGGCGATGTCGTAGTGCGGGCCGCCCGTGGCCATCATCTCGATCGCGCAGCAGGCGAGCCCGAACGTGGCGGGCCAGCAGCTGCGCGCCCGCGACCACTTCACGACCTCCTCGAGTCGACCGGTCGCGAAGTTGTGCGGCAGCTCAGTAAGGCCTCCGTAGGTGGCGCCGAGAGGCTCGGGTTCGGGCAGCTGCACGGCGTCGGGCAACTGGCCTGCGTCCGGTGGGGAGGCGCTCACGAGCCCGGCTCCGCAGTTGGGACGGCCATCGCGGCCGCCGGCAGGCCCGGCTCGGAATCGGTGACCCGGCGGATGGTGCCGGCGGTGGTGCGGGCGGCGTCGACAGCGTCCTCGGTGCGGTGCGCCCGCAGCGGCCCCCAGTCCAGCGCGCCCTTGCTGATGAGGTACACGAACGACTCGAAGACGGCGAAGGAGAAGATGCCGATCGCCACCAGCCCGAAGAGGCCGAGCGCACCGTGGGTCACTGCCCACGGGTAGAGGAACACGATCTCCACGTCGAAGACGATGAAGATCATCGCCACCAGGAAGAAGCGGACCGGGAATCGCTCGGGGATCTCGACCTGCGAGACGATTCCGCATTCGTAGGGTGCGTTCTTGGCTCTCGTCGGGCGCCGGGGGGCCATCAGGCGTGACGCCACGAAGCTCAGGGCGCAGAACACCACCGCCAGTACTCCGAGGGCGAGGACCGGAAGGTACTGGCCCACTCCGTCCTCCCGCGTCTACGCCGTGGCGCCTTCGAAGGCCTCCTGCTCCCGGCGGAACCGCTGGTCGCGCCAGTGCAGGCTGAGCA
>JAPPDX010000012.1:0-4655 GCA_028824415.1 bacterium
TGAACGACGGGCTGGTGGCGATGTGCGAGCAGGCGCCAGACCGGCTGCGGGGACTGGGATCGCTGCCGCTGGCCGACCTGGACGCGGCCATGGCCGAGCTGCGCCGCCTGGCGGAGATCGACTGGGTGCGTGGCGTCACGGTGCCGCCGCTGGTGAACGGCGTGTCCTTCGAGGCCGACCCGCTGGGGCCGATCCTCCGGGAGGCCCACCGGCTGGGGATGTGCATGATCGTGCACCCCATGCAGCTCCCGGGTCCCGGCTTGGGACATCACTACCTCATCAACCTGCTCGGTAACCCCACCGAGTCGGCTGCGGCAATCGGAGGGGTGATCCTCTCGGGGCTGGCCGACGAGCTGGACGGTTTGCGGCTGGCCTTCCTGCACGGCGCCGGCTGCGCCCCCGGCGTGCTGGGTCGCTGGGACCACGGCTGGGGGGCCCGCCCGGATGTCTCCGCCGATTGCGCCCGGCGCCCGAGCGAGGTCTTCCGGGACCGCATCTGGGCCGACAACCTCACCCACAGCGCCGACCACCTGCGCTTCCTGGCCTCGGTGACCGGTGCCGAGCGGCTGGTGCTGGGCTCGGACTACCCATTCGACATGGCCGCCAAGGACCCGGTCGGCGCGGCGGAGGCCGCCGGGCTGGACGTGGAGCAACTCACGCGCAACGCCCTCACGTTCCTGGGCTATTGACGGCACGGGACGGCGCGGCGGGGATCCCGCCGCAGGACATCGTGCATCCCCCGGACCCGCGCCGGTGGCTCCTGCTCGCCGGGGTCTGGGCGATGTACGTCGCCTTCGGTCTGGTCGTGGCGTCGCTGGCGCCGGTGCTCACCCCTCTCGGCGAAGATCTGGGGCTCAGCAAGTCACGCCTCGGCGCCATCCTCGGGACCTGGCCGGCGGTGTTCGTCTTCGCCGCGGTGCCGTGCGGGCGCCTGCTCGACCGCATCGGGCTCCGCTGGGCACTGTTCGCGGGTGGCGTGCTGATGTGTCTCTCGGGCGTGCTGCGCGGGGTGGCGACCGGGGACATCACGCTGTTCGTGGCGGTGGGCGTCTTCGGTCTGGGCGCCCCAATGATCTCCAACGGCGCCCCAAAGCTCGTCGTGAGTTGGTTTGGAGAGAGCGAGCGCGCCAAAGCCACCGGGATCTATGTGACCGGCCCGGTGGTGGGGCAGGCCGTCGCCCTGGCGGCGGCCAACAGCGTCATCGTTCCCGCAGTGGGCGGCAGTTGGCGCAGCGTCCCGCTGGTGTTCGCGGCGGTCACGGGCGCCGTCTGCGTCCTGTGGTTGATCTTGACGGCCCGCATCGACTCCTCGACGCCCCAGGCCGGCCCGGGCACCACCGGTGGGAGCACCGAACTGGCGGGCGTGGTCACCCTGACGCGCAATCCGGTGATGCGGCTGGTGCTGGCGATGGCCGTGGCGGTCTTCTTCGTGAACCACGGTCTGAACAACTGGCTGCCGAAGATCATCGAGGACGGCGGGCTGTCGGCCGAGAACGCCGGCTACCTGACGGCGGCGGCGTACGCCGCCGGGTTGCTGGGCCCGCTGACGCTGCCGCGCCTGGGCAATCGGTACCCGCTGGCCGCGCCGGTGGGCGTGTCGCTGGGCCTGGGAGCCGCCATCGCCATGCTGGCGGTGGTCTCGGGCCTCGCCTCGACGCCGTTCCTGGCGGCCATCGGTGTGCTGCGGTTCGGCCTCGTCGGGCTGTGCCTGCTCACCCTCATGCGTGTACCCGGTGTGGACGGCCGCAACATGGGTATCGCCAGCGGGTTGTTCTTCACCGCCGGCGAGATCGGCGGGTTCGGCGGGCCGTTCGCGGTGGGCGCCATCGGCGACGCCACCGGCGGATTCGCCGCCAGCCTGCTCACCCTCACAGCGTCCGCTGTTCTCGTCGCCACGCTGTTCGGCGTCATCCACCGCCGCAGCACCCGGGCCGGAGCCACGACCGCACTCGGGGACGACTCAAGCGCGGCCGGGTCGCCCGTCGCAGTCGTGTGAAGACGGGGGAGCAAACCCGGCACCGCCCGATTCACACCGGATTATTCCGCGCCTCTCACCCGCTTCTTACAAAGTCCCACTTCAATGGACCCTCGCGGTACAGCCGCGCTCGCTGTGTGCCACGAAGGAGCACGACGTGTCCAGACTCGCATCCGCTCTGCTTCCTGCCTTGGCGCTGGTGATCGTGGCCTCGGCGTGCGCCGGTGGCGACGACTCCAGCGGCCTGGCCACTCTCCTGGACGAAGCTCCGGCGCCGGAGACCGTGCCCGAATCCGATGAGGTGGAGACCGCCGGCATCTCGACACCTCCCGAGACGACCGAGACGCCGCCGGAGACGACCGAGACGCCGCCGGAAACCACCGAGACAACGACAGTGACCACCGCTGAGGCGTCGACCACGACGGCCGGTGGGAGCGACGACGCGGCCGACCCGCCCGCCACGGCGACGTCTCAGCCCGGCACGGCGGAATCCGGCGATGGCAGCGGGGACGAGGACCTGGCCGGCGAACGTCCGACCGGCGAGGACTCCGTGGACGAGGACCTAACCGACGAGGAGCGCCTCCTGCGCTTCGCCGACTGCATGCGTGACAACGGCGTGGACTTCCCCGACCCCATCGTGGAGGCCGACGGCAGCGTGCAGTTCGGGTTCCGGCCGGGCGCCGGCGGTGGCGGCCGGCTGCAGGAGCTCATGCGGGACCCCGACCTGCCGGCGGCGCGTGAGGCCTGCGAGGGCCTGCTGGAGGGCCTGTCGTTCGGGCCCGGATCGGGCAACTTCGACACCACCGAACTGCAGGACACGCTGCTGGAGTTCGCTCGGTGCATGCGGGCCAACGGCGTGGACATGGGCGACCCCGATCTGAGCAGCTTCGGGCCCGGCGGCGCCGGTGACGGTCCGGGCGGCGGCCCCTTCGGCGGCGCCATCGACTTCGGGGACCCGGACGTGGCCGCAGCCCTGGGGGTGTGCCAGGAGGAGGTCAACATCGGCCGCTTCGCCGGCAGTGGGCGCGGCGGCACCTCATGAAATGGCTCCAGGGCAGGCGGGGCCGCCTGCTGCTCGCCGCGACGACTGTGGTGATCGCCGGCGGAGCCGCCGCTGCTGCCGTCACAGCGATCCGGTCCGGCGACGGTGACGCGGATCGGGCGCCGCAGATCGAACTCACGACGACCCCGGTGCAGCGGCGCGACCTGGCGGAGTACCTCGAGATCTCCGGCACGCTCGACTACGCCACCGCCGTGACCCTCACAGCCCGCAGCAGCGGGGTGCTCGGCCAACTCGCCGCCGAGGGAACGATCCTCGAACGGGGCGACCCGCTGTATGTCGTGCTGTACAGCCCAACGGAAACGCAGATCGCGGACGCGCAGCAGCGCCTGGAGGTGGCGCAGAGCGGCTTGCTGGATGCCGAGGAGCGCCTGAACGAGGCGATGGCAGGAGTGTCCCCCGCCGAACTGGCCTCAGCCCGGGCGACGCTGGCCGAAGCCACCGAGCGGCGGGACGAGCTCCTCGAACCGACGAGCGCCGCCGAACTGGCGGACGCCGAAGCCGCCGTCCTCGCCGCCCGCCAGACCCTCAGCGACCTCCAGAACCCCACCGACGCCGCCCTCGCCGACGCCCGCAGCCGCCTCGCCCAAGCCGAACAGAACCTCACCGACCTCCGCGCCGGACCCTCCCAGAGCGACATCGACACCGCCCGGGCCGCCACTGACACGGCCGCGGACGCCCTTGCCGACCTCCGCGCCGGACCCTCCCCAACAGACATCGACACCGCCGAAGCCGCCGTCCTCGCCGCCCGCCAGACCCTCAGCGACCTCCAGAACCCCACCGACGCCGCCCTCGCCGACGCCCGCAGCCGCCTCGCCCAAGCCGAACAGAACCTCACCGACCTCCGCGCCGGACCCTCCCAGAGCGACATCGACACCGCCCGGGCCGCCACTGACACGGCCGCGGACGCCCTTGCCGACCTCCGCGCCGGACCCTCCCCAACAGACATCGACACCGCCGAAGCCGCCGTCCTCGCCGCCCGCCAGACCCTCAGCGACCTCCAGAACCCCACCGACGCCGCCCTCGCCGACGCCCGCAGCCGCCTCGCCCAAGCCGAACAGAACCTCACCGACCTCCGCGCCGGACCCTCCCAAACAGACATCGACACCGCCGAAGCCGCCGTGCTGGTGGCCGCCGAGCGGCTCGAGGAATTCGTTGAGGTCGCCGAAGAGCTGCGACCGGCCGCGGAAGCGGAACTCTCCCGGGCGGCCGGAGAGTTGGCGGCCGTACGCCGGCAACTGCGAACCCAGGAGGCTGCGCGCGCCGAGCTCGCCGCCGCTGAGACAGCCGTCGTGGACGCGGCCCTCGCGGAGAACGGCCAGGAACTGGCGGCGGCCCGCCAGCGGCTCCTCGAGGCACAGCAAGCGCTGGCCGCCCTCCAAGGCGACGATCCCCCTCCGAACCTCCAGGCGGCGGAGCAACTCGTCCGGGTGGCCGCGCAGTACCTCGCCAGCATTCCCGAACCCGACAGCGCCGACTTCGCCGACGCCCGCGCCCAGCTGGCCCGCTCCACCGATTCGCTCGCCGACGTGCTGACGGGACCGTCCCAGAGCGACATCGACACTGCCGAAGCCGCCGTCCTCGCCGCCCGCCAGACCCTCAGCGACCTCCAGAACCCCA
>JAPPDX010000012.1:4679-8803 GCA_028824415.1 bacterium
GCAGCCGCCTCGCCCAAGCCGAACAGAACCTCACCGACCTCCGCGCCGGACCCTCTCAAAGCGACATCGACACCGCCGAAGCCGCCGTCGCCACAGCGTTCCAGGGCTTCAGCGATCTTCTGGAGGGGGCAACGCAGGCCGAACTCGACACGGCCGAAGCCGCCGTCCTGACCGCCCGCCTGACCCTCGACGACCTCCAGAACCCCACCGTCGCCGCCGTCGCCGAGGCCCGCAGCCGCCTCGACACCGCAGATGCCTCCCTCGCGGACCTCCTGGCCGGGCCGTCACAAGCCGACATCGACGCAGCCGAAGCCGCCGTTCTCATGGCCGAGGAGTCCCTCACGGACCTCGTCGCCCCGCTCAGCCCGCAGGAACTCGCCAGCCTCGAGCAGGCGGTCACCAGCGCCGAGGCCGCGCTGGACAGGGCCCGGCGCGACGTGGCGGACCTTGCCGATGGCTACCGCGCCCTGGTCGTCATGTACGGCGACACGCCCGCCTACCGCACGATGTCCCTCGGTGCCGAAGGTCCCGACGTGCGCCAACTCGAGGAGAACCTCGCCGCCATGGGCTTCGGCGACGCCGACGGTTTCAGCGCCGACGGTTCCTTCGACGAGGCCACCGAGGATGCCGTGCGAGCCTGGCAGAGCTTCCTCGGCAGCTACGTCGACGGCGAGGTAGGTCCGACCGACGTGCTCTTCGTATCCGGTCGGGTGCAGATCGGCTCGTGGCAGCAGGACATCGAGGTGGGCCAGGACATCGCCGCCGGGGTCCCGCTCGCCGCGCTGACGGCGATCGAGGCGCCCATCGAGGGGGTGATGGCCACCACACAGCGCGTCATCGCCCAACTCCCCCTGGCCGAGCGGGACCTCCTTGCCGAGGGCGACACCGTGAACGTGGAGCTGCCCGACAACAGCGACATCGCCGGGACCGTCGCCCTGATCAATCCCGCCCCGCTCACCGACGCGCAGGGAGAGGGCTTCGTGGAGGTCACGATCACACTCGTCGACGCAGCGCCGGTGGTCTGGATCGGCGCGTCCGTGGACGTAGAGATCACCGAGACGCTGGTGCGCGACGCCATGGTGGTTCCCGCCACCGCCCTCCTGGCCCTGGTCGAGGGCGGCTACGCCCTCGAGGTGCAACAGCCCGACGGCAGCACCGTTCTCATCGGCGTGGAGACGGGACTCTTCGCCGACGGTGACGTGGAGGTGCGAGCGACCGGCCTCGGGGAGGGCATGCCGGTCGTGGTCCCGCGGTGAGGGCAACCGGCGACGCCTCGCACCCACCCGAAGGCGACCGGTCGGTGCCGGCGCTCGAGCTGCGCAACGTCTCCAAGCTGTACCCGGGCACGCCGCCGGTGACGGCGCTGGACGGCGTGTCGGTAGAGATCGCCCGAGGCGAGATGGTGGCTGTGGTGGGACCCTCGGGCAGCGGCAAGTCCACGATGCTGCACATCATGGGCACCCTGGACGCACCCACGAGCGGGGCGGTGCTCATCGAGGGGCTGGACACGTCGGGGCTCGACGACGACGCCCTGGCGGCAATCAGGGGTCGGCGCGTGGGTTTCGTGTTCCAGCGCTTCTTCCTGCTGGCCGGCACCTCGGCTCTGGACAACGTGGCCAACGGCCTGCTCTACACCGGAGCCCCCCGACCGCAGCGCCGGGAGGCCGCGGCCGCCGCACTCGAGCGCGTCGGGCTCGGCGCCCGGGTGCACCACCGGCCCAACGAACTCTCCGGCGGCGAGATGCAGCGGGTGGCGCTGGCCCGGGCCCTGGTCCACGAACCCGCATTCATCCTCGCCGACGAACCCACCGGCAACCTCGACTCCTCGGGCTCCAAGGCGATCATCGAGCTCTTGGGTTCCCTGCACGGAGAGGGCCGCACCATCATTGTGATCACCCATAACGAAGAGATCTCCGCCGCCATGCCCCGCCGGTTGAGAATGCTCGACGGGCGCCTGACCGATGACACCGCCGACAGGGCCGGCGCCCCGTGACGGCGACCGCCGACGGCTCCGAAGCGATTCCCGCCAGCCGCCTCCGCTTGGCCGAGGTCGTACGGGTCGGGCTGCATGCCCTCGCCACCCGGCGGTTGCGCGCCGCCCTGTCGGCGCTGGGAATCGCCATCGGCATCGCCTCGCTCGTGAGCGTGCTGGGCCTGTCGGAGTCCTCCCGCTCCGATCTCATCGACCAGATCGACGCCCTCGGCACGAACCTGCTGACCGTCAGCCCCGGCACCGGGTTCGGTGCCGGTGACGCGTCGCTGCCCCAAACCGCCACCAGCACCATCGGAAGGCTGCCCACGGTGGAAGCCACCTCCGCCGTCTACGCCGTGGACGCCGGGGTGTACCGCAACGACCTCGTCCCGGCCAACCTCACCGGCGGCATCTCGGTCTACGCGACCGACACCCGGCTGATGGAAACGCTCAACGGCTCGATGGCGCACGGATCGTTCCTCAGCGAGGCCCAGCGCGACTATCCGGCCGCGGTGGTGGGCGCCGTCGCAGCGGAGCGCCTGGGTATCCGGGACCTCGAGACGCCGGTACGGGTCTGGCTCGGCGATCGTTGGGTGAACGTGGCCGGCGTGCTGGACACGTTCGCACTGGCCGCCGACCTGGACAGGGCCGTGCTCATCGGCGACCGGGCGGCCGAGGAGTACTACGACGTGGACCTGGAGCCGGCGGCGATCTACATCCGCGTCGACCGGCGCTACCTGGACGGCACCCGCGACCTGCTGCCGGCCACGATCGACCCGGAGAACCCCGAGGAGGTGGAGGTCAGCCGGCCGTCGGACCTGCTGGAGGCGCAGGCGGCGGCCGAGAGCACGTTCACAGCGCTGTTCCTGGGCCTCGGCGCCGTCGCGCTGCTGGTCGGCGCCATCGGAATCGCCAACGTCATGGTGATCGGCGTGATGGAGCGCCGGGGTGAGATCGGCCTGCGCCGGGCCATCGGCGCAACCCGGGCCCACATCCGCCGGCAGTTCCTCACCGAGGCGCTCACCCTGGCGGCCACCGGTGGGATCGCCGGCACGTTGCTGGGGGTGGCGGCGACCTACTCGTACTCCGCCGTGCAGGGTTGGCGCGTCATCATCCCGCCGGTCGCCATCGGGGGCGGCATAGCCGCCGCGGTCGTGATCGGGGCGGTGGCGGGCATCTACCCCGCGATCCGCGCCGCCCGGATGTCCCCCACCGAGGCACTGCGCTCGGACTGAGGTTGAGGCCATGCGACGTCAAGGGATGCGGAGCGATCGGCCGGCGGGCCCGCCAGCCCTGGCAGGCGCATCGAACAGCTACAGGTGATCGTCGTCCAGAGGGATGCCGATGACTTCGGCGATGCGCTGAAGGTCGGCGCCGGAGACAAGCAGGGTGGCGTTGTAGCGATGAGCAACCGATGCGATCATGCAGTCGATCATGCCCCGAGGCGTGACCCCGCTGCGACGGCACGTCCTGTAGATCCTCGACGCGGCGTCGAAGTCGACCGCCGCGTCGAATCGCAGCAGGCTACACCGGCCGAGGAGCCGGCGGAGGTCCTGCTCGCGTGCATCGGTGCGGGCGCCGGCGGTGACCTCCATGATCACCGGCTCGGTGACCGCGATCTCCGCATCGTCGGCGATGAGGCCGCTGAGGCGCTCATCGACGGTGCTGCCAGTCGCCCGGTCGAACTCAACCCAGGCGGAGGTGTCTACGAGGATCACGTCACCTGGGCCGGCGCGGTGTCGGCAGGAATGTCACCGATGGCGCGGGCGCCTCGCATGGCCAGAGCCTCCTCCCGGCTCATCGGCTGACCCGCAAGGTGGCGCAACGCGAGGTCGACCGCCGCGGTCTTGGTGTGGACCCCGAAGCGGTCCATGATCGCCTCCACGTAGGTGCTCTCGATTTCGATATTGGTTCGGACACGACTCATACACTAATCATACACGTAACGTGTATAGATAGTGTACTCACCGAGCCTTGGAACCGCTCCAGTCGACCCCGGATGACGGATGTCACCACGTCGAACGGCAGCAACTAGATTGACCCGGCGCGACGGTATCGGGATCCGAGCCGTCGCCCCGACCGACTGCTGGAGGGAACCACCATGAGGGAAGCGTTCGGCGTTCTCAACACCGACTGGCGCGAGGGGATCAAC
>JAPPDX010000067.1 GCA_028824415.1 bacterium
GCCAGGCTGAGGGTCGCGGCAGCGGCGCGCACGATGAGCAGGGGCGCCACCCCCGCAGCATCGCCGATCTCGCCGATCGTCGTCTGGAAGGTCGCCAGCGACGCCCCGGCAGCAAGCGACAGACCCAACTCGGCACCCAACCCGAAGCGCTGGCCGGACTCGCCTCCCTCCGCCGGCGCATCGGTCGCCTGCGCCGGCCGAGAGATGAGCACCACCGCCACAATCGCCAGCGCCACACCGGCCAGAGCGAGCGAGGACGGGCGCTCGCCGCGCACCAGACCCACCGCGAACGTCAGGATCGCGATCAGCGCGGCGGTGACCGGTGCGACCACCGCCATGCGACCCCACGTGAAGCCGGTGTACATGAAGCCGATGCCGAGCGTCAGTGCTCCCCCGGCCAGGACCGCCAGGAGCATCTCGCGGGTGCCGCCCAGGGGTTGCCAAGTGGCCAGCAGGTAGATGCCGATGATCACGCCGCCGACGAGTTGGACGCCGACGATGGTGCGGATCGGCCCGGTGCGCCGGCCGGACATCCCGCCGAAGAAGTCGGCGAGCCCGAGGCCCCCGGCCACGCCGATGCCCAGGAGGACGTCCACGACTCAGAGGTCCCGCGGGGCGACGGTGCAAAGCACCCGGCAAGACTAGTGCTCCGCCGCGCCTGCCTTCAGCGTTCGGACTGGGCGCTGCGGCCTGCGCCGCGCTGCTCTCAGCCGAGGGCCGCGAGCACGAGCCCCGCCGTTGCGAGGACCAGGCCGACGATCTGCATGCGGCTGATGTGCTTGTGGAGGAAGACCCGCGCCGGAATCACGGTGAAGGCGGGCGACAGCGAGGTGATCGGGCCGACGACCGACAGGAGGCCCCGTGAGAGAGCCTCGATCAGCAGCGCGTGCGCCACGAGCAGCAGCAGCCCCGCCACGGTCACGGGTACGAGAGTGCTGCGCCGGGGAGCGCGCAGGCGAGGGTTGCCTGCGCGGTGCCAGGCCGCGGCCAGTATGAGCATCATCAGGGTTCCGCCGACGGCCCGCACCACGAGTAGGGGCGCGAAGCCCGCCGCGCCCCCGATCTCGCCGAGGGTGGTCTGGAAGCCGGCGAAGCCCGCCCCGGCTGCCAGCGACAGCGCCAACTCGCCACCGAGCCCGATCCGGCGCTGGGCTCCCGCCTCCCCCAGCCGCACGTCGGCGGCCCGCGGTGGGCGCGAGATGAGCACCACCGCCACGATCGCCAGCAGAACACCGGCCAGGGCGAGCGCCGCGGGCCGCTCGCCGCGCACCAGGCCCACTGTGAATGTGATCACCGCCATTGCCGCCGCCGCCACCGGCGCCATCACGGACATGCGACCCCATGAGAGTCCCGCATACATGCACCCGCCGCCGATGGCGAGTGACGCGCCGGCGATCACGGCGAGGACCGTCTCGCGGACACCCCCGAGGGGTGCCGAGGCCGCCAGCAGGTAGATGCCGATGATGGCGGCTCCCGTGAGCTGAACCCCGGTGACGCTCCGAAGGGGCCCGGAACGCCGGCTGGCGGTCCCGCCGATGAAGTCGGAGAACCCGAAGCCGGCGGCCACGCCGACGCCGAGGAGGACCTCCATTCAGCGCGGCTGCGGCGAGGCGGAGGCGGACACCCGGCGAGGCTACTCCTGCCGCGGCGCTACGTTCGGTGGCCATGGACCTGCGGGCCGCTCCTGCGATGGCCCTCGGCGGGATGGCCGGGGCCGCGCTGCGCTGGTGGATTCACGACCTCTGGTCCGCCGGCGCGACATCCTGGGTGACGCTGGTCGTGAACGTGGCCGGCAGCGCGGTGCTCGGGTGGCTGGTGGCGGCGGAGGCCGGAGGGGCCGGCGCGCTGGCCAGGGTTGTCGGCGCAGGGTTCTGCGGCAGTTTCACGACGTTCTCTGCGTTCGCGCTGGTCGTGGCGGAGCACCTCGAGAGCGGTCGGCCGGGCGCCGGCGTGCTGCACGCCGCCGTCTCGCTCGCCGCGGCCGTCGCCGCGGCGGTGGCGGCTGGATTGCTGCGGCGCCGGCTGCGCCGGTCGTTCCAGCGGGCGGCGACGTGATCGCCGTCGGGTTCCTGGCCGCCGCCGGGGTTGCCACACTTCTGCGGGTGGCGGCCTCGGCGCGCCTCAACCTCGAGACCTTCCCCTACGGCACTCTGGCGGTCAATGTGGTGGGTTCGTTCGCCCTCGGGCTGCTCGCCGGCGCGGGCGAGGTGACGGCTGTGATCGTGGCGAGCGGCGCCCTCGGCTCACTCACCACGTTCTCGACGCTGGCAGTCGAGACCGCCGGGTTGTGGCGCATCCAGCGCCGCCGGGCGGTGGGTTACGCCACCGCCTCGCTGGTCGGCGGCGTGGCCGCGGCCTACCTCGGCGTGGTAGCGGTCACCTGAGCAGCAGCCGGACTCCCGGACCGCTCCGCCGCTGTCTGGATAGGCGCTCCCGCGACCTAGCCGAGTGCCAGCAGCACCAGCCCGGCGATGATCACCGCCATGCCGGCCGCCTGAGTCCGGCTGACGTGCTCACGCAGGAAGAGGCGCGCCCCGAGCACCGTGAACGCGGGTGTCAGCGAGGTGATCGGCCCGACGACTGACAGGAAGCCCCTGTTCAAGGCCTCGACCAGCAACGAGTGGGAGAGGATCAGCAGCGTTCCCGCGGCGATGACCATCAGGACCGCCCCTTGCGGAGGGCGTTGAGCCTCTGGGGCGTCGGACCTCCTGCGGAGCGCCGCGAGGGCCACCAGCCCCAGGAAACCGCCGACAGAGCGGACGATGAGGAGCGGCGCGGGTCCGTCCTCCACGCCGATCTCCAGGAGCAGGATCTGGAACACCACGAAGCCGCCGCCTGCGCACGTCGACAGCGCCAACTCGCCGGCGAGGCCCAGTCGCCGCTCGGAGTCCCTTCGGTCGACCGGCCGCGGCGTCCGGGCCGGGCGGGAGACCAGCACGACCGCCGGGATGATGAGGATCGCGCCGGCCACCGCCAGCCCGGAGGGTCGTTCGCCGCGCAGCAACCCGACCGCAAAGGTCAGCCCGGCGATCGTGACGAAGGAGACCGGTGACATAACCGACACGCGCCCCCAGGAGAGTCCCGCGTAGAAGCACAGCGCGCTGAATGCCAGGATCGCGCCTCCCGCCGCCGACAGCAGCATCTCGCGGGCGCCACCGAGGGATTGCATCGTGGCCAGCAGGTAGATGCCGATGAGCACCGCACCCGTGACGTGCACGCCCGTCGTGGTGCGCAGCGGGCCAAGGCGCCGCCCGGCCGCGCCACCGATCACGTCGGAGACCCCCAGACTCACCGCCACGACCAGACCGAGGACGACCTCCAACAGTCACCCGTCCCGCCGGGCCGACAGATGGCGCATCGGGCGAGATTACTCAGCGCCCGTGGCGCCGGCCGGGCACGGTCAGCCCAGGCCGATGAGCACCAACCCGGCGGCGCCGAGACCGAACCCCACGATCTGGCCGCGGTTCATGCGGTCCTGCAGGATCAGGCGCGCCCACAGCACCGTCGCCGCCGGGAAGAGCGCGGCCACCGGGGCCACAAGGCTCACGAGTCCCTGGCGGAACGCCTCGATCAGCAGGCAGGTTCCCAGCGTGTCGAGCAGGGCGTAGGAGGCGACCAGGCGGACGTCGACGGCCGTGAGCCGCTCCGGGCGCCCGTCGCTGCGGACCCGTGAGAGGACGAAAATCCCGGCCAGGAGGCCCGCCGTCAGGCGCGAGGTGGCGACGGGCCACATCCCGGCGTCGTCGCTGGGGGCTGCGAAGAAGATCTGCGTGACCCCCAGCGTCAGTCCTGCGCCGACGGCCAGGACTATCTCCTGGGAGCGGCTGGCGACAACGCGGCGGGCGTGCGCCGGCGAGGCACCGATGTCAGTCTCGTGGTGCTCGGCGACCCGGGCGATCAGCACGACGGCTGCGATGGCCAGCACCACTCCGATCACGGCGACTGTGCCCGGGCGCTCGCCGATGATGAACCCGTAGGCCACGCCAACCGCCGCGCCGACCGCGGCCGCCGTCGGTGCCACCACCGACATGCGTCCGACCGCCAGGCCCCGCACCAGGCAGCAGATGCCCACCACCAGCCCGAGGCCGGCGAAGACGCCCAACCACAGATCCCATGCCGGCGCGAGGGTCCGGTCAGCGAAGGCGAGGAAGATCGCCAGCACGGCGAGGCCCCAGAGTTGTGACAGCGCCACGACCACCGACGTGCGCATGCGGCGTGCCGCCAGCCCGCTCAGGAAGTCCGCGGATCCGATGCTCGCCGCCACCAGGACGCCGAGCAGGAGTGCCATCGTGTTGGGAGTGCGGCGGGTGGGGCGCTGGCGGTCGCCGGAGCGTGGCGCTGAGGGCTCAGGCGTCGGCGGGCGGGCGGTAGAACACCGCCACCAGCAGAGCGGCAGCCAAGAGGCCACCCCCGAGGCTCACGGCGAGTCCCACCCAGCCGTCGAGCAGGTCGGCGAGGCCGATGACACTGTCCAGCGAGAGGTCACCCGGCCCCAGCATGGCGATCACCACGGCCACCGTGGCGAGGACGGCGGTGTACTCCCAACCGTCGTTCATGACGAACGGTCCCTTGCCGCGATGCGCCACCCAGAACGCCACGGCCATCAGCCCGACGAAACCGGCGGCCGCCGGAACCGTGAGGAACCCCGCGGCCAGCGCCAGACCCGCGGCGATCTCGCCGCCGGCGGCCAGGGTGGCGTGGCGCCGGCCGGGGCGCATGCCGATGCTCTCGAACCAGCGCGCCGTGCCCGCGATGCGCCCACCGCCGAAGAACTTGTTGTACCCGTGGGCGGCTAGCGTCACACCGACCACAACCCGCAAGATCAGCAGTGCCCAATCGCCTACTTCCACGGCCCTCCCGTCGAACCACGCCGGACGCTGCGTGCACGGGGCTTCCCAGCGCCCGACCCGCTTGGCGTGCGGTTGCCGATCCTAGTGGTTCGACCTCTGTATCCCGGGCGTACGGCGGGGCGCCTCCGGGTCGCGTGACGTGCACGACGCGCTGATCCTCGGGGCGGGGCGCAGCCCGTTCGGGGCTCGCCACGGCCGTTTCGCGAAACGCCATCCCGCCGACCTGCTCGGCGAGGTTCTGACCGCCGTGCTGGCCCGCAGCGGCACGGACCCCGCAGCCGTCGACGAGGTGTTGGTGGGATGCGCAACGCCCGTGGGGGCGCAGGCTTCCAATCTGGCCGCGGCGTCGGTGCGGGCGTCCGGACATCTGCGGGAGGCGCTGCCGGCCTCAGTGGTCAGCACACAGGACACGTCGTCCCTGGTTGCCGTCCTGCGGGCGCTCGACGCCGTGCGGTCGGGCCGGTGCGGGATCGTGCTGGTGGGAGGGGTGGAGTTGATGAGCACGGTTCCCGCCGGTGCCGACCTGAGCCATCGCGGCTTCGGCCTGCCCCTGCCGCCGCCGCAGGGCCAGGAGCTCCTGCCCCCGGGTCCGGCGGCAGAGCGGTGGGCCCGGCGGCGCGACGTGAGCCGGGCTCGGCTCGAGGATCTGGCGCAGCGCAGCCGCCGGCGCGCCAGGGATGCGCAGGTCGCCGGGCGGCTGTCACCCGAACTGCTCCCTGTGGCGGGCGGTGCGAGCCAGCCGTCAACGGACACCGTCGCCGACGAGCGGTTATGTGCCGGTGAGGCGGGGGATCAGAGCTTCACCGAGGGCCTCTACAGCCGCGATGGGCTCCTCACCGCGGCGACCGTGGCTCCCATGGCCGACGGCGCCGCGGCGGCCGTCGTGGCCTCGCCGGCGGCGGCACGCCGGCTCGGTATCGAGCCGCTCGCCGGGGTGGTGGCCGCAGCGGCGGTGGGAGGCGATCCGGGCGCCGGCTGCGGTTCGTCGCCGGAGGCGGCACGACGAGCCCTGGCGCTCGCCGGGGTCGGCTCCGGCGAGGTGGTGCGCGTTGAACTAGCGGAGCTGTTCGCCACCGGACTGGCGCACTGGGAGGCGGACCGCCCCGACCTGGCCGAGGTGCTGAACCCCGACGGTGGGTCACTGGCGCTGGGTCACCCGCAGGGTGCCACCGGGCTCGGACTCGTGGCGCGCCTGGTGCGGGCGCTGACGGCCCCGGGGGGAGCCGGTCACGGCTTGGCGGCCTGCGACGCTTCCGACGGGCACGGGGTGGCCGTACTGTTGCAGGCATGACCGTTGCTGCCGGGCTGACCTCCGCAGTCGATCTCGCGGTCTCGGGCGTCGTCCTGGCCAGCACGCTGGGCACGGCATTGAAGGCGCTTGCGGCGGCGCTCGGTGGCCTGGCGATTCTCTGGCTGGGGATCCTGATGCTCCGCGTGCTCTCGCAGCCGCAGCCCGAGCCACCGCCTCCGGGTGAGCTGCGCAAGGTGCGCATTACCTACCGCTGCAGCCTGTGTGGGACCGAGGTGCGCATGACGATTGCGCCCATGGAGGATCCCGAACCGCCACGTCATTGCGGCGAGGAGATGTCGGTCATGGCACCGATCGAGGACTGAGGCCCTGGCGGCACAGTTTCCCACAAGTGTGGAAAACCTTGGGGGGAAGTACGAGTATGTAGTTTGCAACCCGAGCCGTCGCAGGCGGTGCCCGCTGACGACTCTCGGGGATGGGTGAGTACGGCCGGGTGCGCCGCCGTGGTGGCCCTCAGTGAAGTTGGGTTGCGGTGATCACCCCGCCGAGGATGAGCCCGAGGCCCGCCAGCAGCCACCAGTTGCTCGTACCGCCCGGAATCAAACCCAGGTAGTTGACGATGATGAGGATCGTTCCTGCAGCGAGCAGGGAGAACAGCAGGACCGGGACCCAGGTGGGGCTCACCTTGGCCTCGGGGGGCAGGAACTGCTCCCCCGCCGGTCGTGTCCCCTTGGGGGTCACCCTGCCCCCCTGAACCTTGCGCTTGGGAGGATTCGCCATGCCCGCAGGATAGGCGCCCGGTACCCTCAACACCCGTGCGCCGCCGGGTACTCGTCCTCGACAACTACGACTCGTTCGTCTACATCCTGGTTCAGTACCTGCGCGAACTCGGGGCCGAGACGACCGTGGCGCGCAATGACGAACTCTCGGTGCGCGAGGCCGTGGACCTGGCGCCCGACGCTCTGCTCGTCAGCCCCGGCCCCGGCCGTCCCGCCGACTCGGGCATCTGCTGTGCCGCCATCGAGGCGTTGGCGGGATGCTGCCCGATCCTGGGGGTGTGCCTGGGACACCAGTGCATCGCCGAGGTGTTCGGGGGCACGATCGTGCGCGCCCCGGCGGTCATGCACGGCAAGGTGTCGCAGATCCACCACGATGAGGCGGGTGTTCTGGCGGGAGTCTCGAACCCGTTGCAGGCCACCCGCTATCACTCCCTCGTGGTGGAGCCCTCTTCGGTCCCCGACAGCCTGGAGGTTTCCGCCACGACGGCCGACGGCGTCGTCATGGGGATCCGCCATCGCTCCATGGACATCGAGGGGTTGCAGTTCCACCCGGAGTCCCAGATGACCGTCGATGGCCACGCCATCCTGGCGAACTTCCTGGGCCTGCCGGCGACGGAGCGCCGGCAGGCCGGTTAGCCCTGCTCGGGCGCCGGGCGCTCCGGCAGTCCGGACGGATCCACCTCACCCTCGACGGGGGGAACCTCACCGCCGGTCTCGTCCTCGATCGGTGTCAGCTCGCCGTCGCCGGACGAACCGGGCTCTTCGGTCTCGGACTCCCCGGTCACATAGAGCGTGAGAATCGAACTGGGATCGATCGTCGTCCCGGGAGCCGGATCCTGACTGACGATGAGACCCGGCGTCTCGCCGGGGAGCGGAGCCACCGCCACCACGTCGGCGGTCACGCCCAGCGTGTCGAGCTGGATGAACGCGGTCGTCGGATTGAGCCCCGTCAGGTCCGGCATCGTCACCACCTCCGGACCCGATGAGACGAAGACGAACACCTGGCTTCCCTCGGCCAGTTGGCTGCCCGTCGGCGGTTCGGTGCGGATGACGAGGCCCTCGGCAACCGTGCCGGACGGTTCGGTCTGGCGCTCGACCACCAGGCCGGCGTTCGTGATGGCGACCGCAGCGTCGACTTCGTCCATCCCCGCCACGTTCGGCACCAGGATGGCTGAAGGGCCGGCGGAGATGTTCAGCGTCACCGCCGCGCCGGCCTGGTGTGGAACCAGCGGCGCCGGCTCCTGCTGCAGCACTTCCCCGGCCGGCCTCTCGCTGCCGATCTGGACGAGGTTGACCGCGAATCCCGCCCCTCGCAGCGCCCGCTCGGCGTCGATGGCCTGCCAGCCCAGGACATTGGGGACGGGAACCGCCGAGGCGCCTGCGCTGATCGTGAGGGTGATGGCCGAGCCGGGCGCCAGCTTGGTTCCGGCGCGAGGCTGCTGGTCGAAGACCCGACCGGCGGGAATCTCGGCGTTCGCCTCCCTTACCGTGATCACGGGGAAGCCGGCGGACTCCAGCGTGCGCACGGCGACCGCTTCCTCGAGTTGATACACCGACGGCACGTCGATCGTGGCCGGCTCGGTCGGTCCGGTCTGGTTGTCGTCGGGGCTCAGCACGTTCACCAGCACGACGATCATGATCAGGAGAACCACCAACAGGACGGCGAAGCCGACGAAGAACAGGCCCGATCGTCGCTGCCGCTCGAGGCGGCCGTAGATGTCCCGGTTGCCGCCGCGGTAGCCGCCGGGCCGCTGCCCGTAGCCGGGCGGGCGGCGGGCCGCCGGGATCCGGCCGGTCCACCACTGGGTGATGCCCCGCGGCGGTTCGCGGCGCGCCGGGGGTCGGAGAGCCCGCTGGCGCG
>JAPPDX010000062.1 GCA_028824415.1 bacterium
CGACCTGGACCTCCGGAGCCGAGCCGTGGGCGCTCAGCATCAGCGGGGCGCCCGGAGGAACCTCCGCGATGTCGTCCACGAAGATCACCCCGAGCGCCTCGAACTGGCGGACGACCAGCTTGTTGTGGACGATCTCGTGGTAGCAGTAGACCGGCGGCTCGAACGCGCTGACCATCACCGCCAGAGCCTTGATGGCCATCTCCACACCGGCGCAGAATCCGCGCGGCGACGCCAGCAGGACCTTCTCCACAGCCATCGCCCCAAGGCTACCCGCGGCAGTCGGCGCGTTGCCCTGACGTCTCCGGCGGGTCGCCCGATGTTCTGGATTCCGGCCTCCGCCGGCATGACGGGGAGGGGCGCCGGCATGACGGGGAGGGGGGCGGCATGACCGAAGAGACGATCTACCGAGCCGGATGGCGGTGATTGGCTGGTCAAGGGCGTTGGGGCTGTGGCGGTAGGATTTTGCGATGTCCCGCCCCCGCGTCATCGCTCTCGAGCCGTCTGGTCCGGCCGCTCTGGCGGGGCTGGCTGTCGGCGACGAGTTGGTCTCGCTGAACGGCGTGGCGCCTCGTGACGTGCTGGAATACCGCAGCCTCGTCGACGAACCTCTCGTTGAAGTAGAGGTTGATCGCGGTGGCCTGCAGTTCAGCGTCGAGATTGACAAGGCGGCAGGGGCGCCGCTCGGGCTGGAAATTCACTCGGCGCTGTTCGACCAGGTGCGCACCTGCGACAATCACTGCGAGTTCTGCTTCATCTACCAACTCCCGGCCGGCATGCGCTCGAGCCTGTACCTGAAGGACGACGACTACCGGCTCTCATTCCTGTACGGCAACTTCACGACCCTCACCCGCTTCACCGAGGCCGACTTCGAGCGGGTCCTCACCGAGGGGTTGTCGCCCCTGTTCGTCAGCATTCACGCCACCGACGGCGATCTGCGCGCCGAGATGCTCCGCAACCGGCGGGGGGCGACAAGCCTGCGCTGGCTGCGGCTGCTGCTCGACGCCGGCGTGGCTGTCTACGGGCAGGTGGTGGTATGCCCGGGCGTGAACGACGGCCTCTGGTTGGAGGACACCCTGTGCGGGGTGCTGGAGTCCTACGCCGACCTGCGCGGGCTGTGCCTGGTGCCCCTCGGCGTGAGCCGCCACGCCCCGGCCGGCAGGCTGCGCCCCCACACCGTCGCCGAGGCCGAAGCGGTGCTCGACGCCACCGAGGACTGGCAGGAGATTTTCGAGTCCGCCCTCGGGCGGCGCATGGTGTTCGCGGCCGACGAGTATTTCCTGCTGGCGGGGCGCGATCTGCCTCCCGCCGAGTACTACGAGGGCTTCGAGATGCACGAGGACGGGGTCGGCATCGCCCGCAACTTCCTGGAGGAGTTCAGCGGCCGTTCCGCGGTACCAACCGGCGTGCAGACCGGGTTCTTCGCCTGGGTGGACGGTGCCCCCGCCGCCGGCTACCGGGCGCCGCGCAACGGCTGCGGAGCCCCCGCACCTGGTACGCAGAACGGCGGCGGTGGAGCGCTGACACCGGCCGCCGCGGTGACCTTGCGGCGCCGCCGCGGGACGGCGGTGCTGACGGGAGAGTTGGGCGCAGCGGTGCTCGGGCCGATGCTGGTCGAAGCCGGCTACCGCGATGTGCGATTGCTCCCGGTGGAGAACCGCTTCTTCGGGGGCAACATCGGCGTGACCGGTCTGATGGTCGGTGCGGACGTGGCGCGGGTTCTGGCGGAGGAGCCGCCCGACGGGCGCTACCTGCTGCCCGATGTCTGCCTCTCGAACGGACGCTTCCTGGACGGGCTGACGATCGCTGATCTGCCGCGTGCGGTGGAGGTCACCGAGACCGACGGCATCGCCCTGCGGAGAGCGTTGGATGGCCTCTGAGCCTGTCACCGAGGAGGCGACGACCGACGCCGGTGAGGGCCCGCGCCTCGCCGTGCCCACCGTCGCGGTGGTCGGTCGCCCCAACGTCGGCAAGTCCACGCTCGTGAACCGCATCATCGGCAGGCGCGAGGCCATCGTGGAGGAACGCCCGGGCGTGACCCGTGATCGCAAGGAGTGGAACGCCGCGTGGTTGGGGCGCCCGTTCGTGGTGGTCGACACCGGCGGTTGGCAGCCCGACCGCAGCGGCGAGCTGGCGGCGCTGGATCGCAAGGTGTCCGAGCAGAGCCGCAGGGCGATGCTCGAGGCGGACCTCGCCGTCCTGGTGACCGACGTCACCACCGGTGTGACCGAGCCCGACCACGCCACCGCGGAGGTGCTGTGGCGCCGCAGCGGACCGGTGCTCGTGGCGGTCAACAAGGTGGACGACGAGGGTCGCGAGCCTCTCATCTGGGAGTTCGTGACGCTTGGCCTGGGAGATCCGCATCCCATCAGCGCGCTGCACGGACGTGGCTGTGCTGACCTGCTGGACTCCGTCGTCGCCGGCCTGCCCGAGGGCGGTGATGGAGGTGACGGAGGTGACGGCTCGATCACCGAGGGCGCTGCCCTCGAGGACGAAACCGCCACCGTGTCGGTGGCGATCGTGGGGCGACCCAACGTCGGCAAGTCCACGCTGTTCAACCGCCTCGTCGGCGAGGAGCGCTCGGTGACCCACGACATGCCGGGCACCACCCGGGACTCCGTGGACACCCTGGTGCAGACGCCACTGGGGCAGCTGCGCCTCGTCGACACGGCGGGCCTGCGGCGCCGCAGCCGCATCGACACCGAGACCGAGTACTACGCCATGCTCCGCGCCCTGCGCTCGGTGGACAGGGCGGACGTGGTGCTGCTCATGGTGGACTCCACCCAGGGCATCACCCATCAGGACCAGCGCCTTGCCGAGCGGATCGACGGGGCCGGCTGCCCGATCCTGCTGCTGCTGAACAAGTGGGATCTGCTGGAGGGTCCCGAGCGCCTCGCCATACGCGAGCAGGTGACCCAACGCCTGGGGTTCCTCAGCGGCTCGCCGACGTTGGGCATATCCGCGCACACCGGGCGGGGCGTGAACCGGATCCTGGAGAACCTCGGGGGCACCGTCGAGCAGTACCGGCGGCGGATCCCCACGCGGGCGGTGAACCGGGCGATCCGCGAGGCGCAGGCGGCGCATCCCGCTCCCGGCGGCGCCCGGGTGCTGTACGCCACTCAAGGGGCGACCGACCCGCCCACGTTCACGCTGTTCGTGAACCGGCGGCTGCCGGCGACCTACCTGCGCTACCTGCAGCGTCGGATCGGCGAGATCTTCGACCTGGGCGCGGTTCCGGTCAAGTTCCACGTTCGATTCCGCTGAGTTCGCCCTGCCGGCGGGTAACGGCCCGGTGACAGGTGGCGAGTAGATTCGGAGTCCGTGCAGGAGATCATCCTCGGCATCACTGCGGCCCTCTGCTTCGTGGCCAGCTTCAGTTGGGGACGCATCGCCCGCTACCGGTGGCGCTTCTACGAGCAGGTCCGCGTGGCCATGGCAAGCCGCCGCGAGGCCGACGAGTCCATCGACGCCGATGGCGGCGCCGAGGACGAGGAGGCCCACGCAGCGGAGGCGCTGGCCCGGTCGAGTTTCCTGCGGGACCTCCACGCCGCCTCGCTGTACCTGCTGCTGGCGATCATCGCCATGTTCCTGGTCACCACCGACACCGAGTTCTGGACCGTCCTGATGCTTGTGGTGGGGGTGCCGGCGGCACTGACGATGATGTGGGGGCGCAAGTCGGGCAGCGAGTTCCGTATGGCCCGGGAGCGTTTCGACATCGAGCGCCGAGCCCAGGAGGCGCTGGCGCAGGAGGAGTTGGCACCGAGGGCCTGGGCGGGCCGGCTTGCCCCCGAGGATCTGGCCAGCTTCGAGGGTTTCGCCGTCGGGCAGGTCTACCTGGCGGGCTCGGGACTCATGGCGGGGGACTTCTTCGACGTGTTCGAGGTCACGCCGGGCCGCCTGGCGGCGGTCATCGGCGACGTGGCCGGCAAGGGGATCGAGTCCTCCATCACGGCCTTCCAGGCGAAGTACCTGATGCGGGTGTTCCTGCGGCAGTTCCGCGACCCCGCCCAAGCCGTCGAGGAACTCAACCGGCAGATGTACAACGTCGAGCGCACCGAGGAGTTCATCTCGCTGGTGGTACTGATCTTCGACACTGGCGCCGGAACGCTGCGCTACGCCTCCGCCGGGCATCCCACGGCTTGGTTGTGGCACCAGCGCGAGGTTCTGCCACTCAGCGCCACCGGACCGCTGCTGATGCTGGAACGGGGCAGCGGCTACTTCAGCCGTGAGATCCCCCTGATGCGGGGTGATGTGGCGGTGCTCTACACCGACGGCCTCATCGAGGCGCGCCGGGGCGACGACCAGTTCGGTGAGGAGGCGGTGGCGATGCTGCTGCGCCGCGAGCCACTGCTGGATCCCAGCGAACTGTGCCGGCACCTACTCGAGGCGGCTCGGGACTTCAGCGACACGCCCCTCGGTGACGACGTGGCCATCCTGGCCGTGCGCCGCACCTAGAGCCGACCGAGCACCGCCCGTGCCCTGGTGCGGACCCTGCCAGCGCTACTTCACTCCCGCCGCGCTCAAGACCGGCGGCGCCTGCCCGGTCTGCGGCGAGGCCACCGAGCAGGCCGACCTGGCCCCAGGAGCCGGAGAGCGGGCCGAGGTGTCCGAGGCGGAGGCGCGAGCGCCGTGGCACTTCTGGCTGGTGGTGGTCGCCACGGTCGTGTACGTGGGGTGGCGGATCGTGCAGTTGGTCCTCAGCGCCCTCTGAGGCCGGGGCCACACCGGTAGCCTCGCATCCGTATGCTCGTTCTGGACTCGCCGCCGGCCGGCTCGCCGCCGTCGGCGGTTGCCGTGGGTGTGTTCGACGGCGTTCACGTCGGCCATCAGCAGATTCTCGCCCGGGTCGTCGAGCGGGCCACCGCCGAGGGCCTCTGCCCCACGGTTGTGACCTTCGATACGCATCCGGCGTTCACACTGCGCCCCCAGAACGCCCCGCTGCTGCTCACGGACCTGGGTCAGAAGCTCGACATCTTCGATGCGCTGGGTCTGGAGCGGGCCGTCGTGCTGCCCTTCGGCGACCGGCTGGCCGCCACTGCTGCGGAGGACTTCATCAACGAGGTCCTGGTGGATGGGCTGCAGGCGAAGCTGGTCGTGGCCGGTGTGGACTTCCATTTCGGCAGCGACCGGCAGGGCTCCACCGGCACGCTGAGAATCGCCGGGGCCCGCTATGGATTCGACGTCGAGACGGTGGATCTGTACCACTTCCCGAACGCGCCCGAGCCGGTGTCCTCCACGACCATCCGCCGCGCCCTGGCCGGAAGCAGGGTGGCCGACGTGACCCAGATGCTGGGCCGCCCGTATGCCATCAGAGGTGTTGTGATCGAAGGCGACCGCCGCGGCGTCACCATCGGGTTTCCGACGGCCAACATCCCCGTGTCCACCGACAGGGCCTGGCCCGCGGACGGCGTCTACGCGGGGCTCTTCGTTGACAGCGACGGCACCCGCTACGGATGTGCCATCAACATCGGGCGCCGCCCCACCTTCTTCGAGCACGCCGAGCACTCGATCCTCGAGGCGCATCTGCTGGACTTCGACGGCGACCTCTACGGCCATGAGGTGCAGGTGGAGTTCCTCAGCTTCCTGCGCAGCGAGCGGCGGTTCAGCGGTATCGACGCGTTGGCGGCACAACTGAAGAAGGACGTTGAGAATGCCCGGCGGATCGTTGCCGAGCTCATCTGAACCCGCCGTCGTGGGGCTGCCGAGTTCCCCGGGGCAGCGGTCGGAGACCTATCTGGTGCTGCTGCGTCACGGGCGCACCGAACTGAACCGCCAGCGGCTGCTGCAGGGATCCAGCGATCTGCCCCTGGATGACCTGGGGCGCCGGCAGGCGGCCGAGGCGGGAAACTACGTGCGCCGGCACTGGGAGATCGACAAGGTGGTGTGCAGCCCGCGCCGGCGCGCCCGCGAGACCGTGGCACTCGCAGGGTTCGGCGAGGACGTGGCCATCGAGGACCGTCTGGCCGAGATGGACTACGGACGATTGGAGGGGACCCCGGTGCCGGTGGCCTCGGGGGAGTTGTTCGACGCCTGGTCGGCCGACCCCGCCTATGCCCCGGCGGGCGGTGAGTCCCTGGCTTCGCTCTACGAACGCTCGGTGCGGGCGGCCGAGGATCTCCTGGCCGCCTCCCCGAACCAGACAGTGCTGGTCTGCTCGCACGCCAACCCGATCAAGGCCATCGTGTCGTGGGCGCTGGGAGGCACGGCGTCGGGGATCCTGCGGATGTACCTGCGCCAAGCCTCGGTCTCGGTCGTGGCACAGGTCCCCCCGGCGGTGGTGCTGCTCGGATTCAACGAGCGCACCGAGGTGCCCTGAGCCGGGAGCATGGGGCGGCCGGCCGGCAGGCCCGGCCGGCGGTCGCGTTATCCTGAGCCGTTGCGCGAGAGCCGAACGATGGGAGCGACCATGCGGATCACAGGCATGAATCACGCCGTGCTCTACGTGCGCGACGCCCGGCGCCATGCCAGGTTCTATACCGACGTGTTGGGCTTCGAGCTGGTCATCGACGGGCCCGGCGGGGCGTTCGCCTTCATGCGGGCTCCCGAGTCGGCGAACCATCACGACATCGCCTTCTTCAGCGTCGGTGACAGGGCGGGCGCATCCCAGGCCGGCCAGCGCACAGTCGGCCTGTACCACATTGCCTGGGAGGTGCCGACGCTGGAGGCCCTGGAGGAGGCCCATCGCCGCCTCCAGGCCGAGGGTGCCCTGGTCGGGGCGAGCGACCACGGCTGCAACAAGAGCCTTTATGCCCGCGACCCCGACGGCTTGGAGTTCGAGGTCATGTGGCTGGTGCCTCCGGAGCACTGGGGTGAGGCGGAGCACCAGGCCATCGTCGAACCACTGAACCTTCCCGCCGAACGCAAGCGCTTCGCCGCCGTCGAGCTCAGCTGACCCCACCGCCGTCGCGCCGGGGAAGGAAGGCAGCATGGATCTCAGCCGCCAGACCGTGTTCTTCCTCGACGACGACGCCTTCGTCGAGACGGCTCGTCCCGGCTTCCGCCGCCGCGTGATGACCGGCGACGGCCTGCAACTGTGCTTCTGGCGCATCGCCGGGGGCACCCCCGGGTCGTACCTGCACCAGCACCCCGAACATGAGCAACTCGGCATCGTGGTGCGGGGTGCCCTGGACTTTCGGATCGGCGACGAGTCGGGCCCGCCGGGCCCCCAGGAGCGGGTCGTGCTGGGGCCCGGCGACTCGTATCTGGCCTACAGGGGGGTGTGGCACGGCGACAGTGTCTTCGTGGGCGACGACGAGTACAACGAGTGCTGGATTCTGGATGTCTTCGCGCCGCCGCGCGACGACCTGATGGAGGGTGCCGCGGCCGCGACCCGGGCCGTGCGGGAACCCGGCGTAGATGGCTGACTGGCGTCTCGCCGTTGACATAGGCGGCACATTCACCGACACCGTCCTGCTCGACGCCGACAGTGGCCGCGTCGTCGTCGGCAAGGAACTCACCACGCCGGCGGACCCGCTGGAGGGCGTGCAGGCTGCAATCGCCAGCGTGCTGGCGCGGGCGGGAGTGGCCGCGGCGGAGGTGACCGCCCCCATCGTGCACGCAACCACCCTGGTCACGAACGCCCTCGTCCAGCGCCGGGCCGGGCGGGCCGGGCTGGTGGTCACGCGGGGCTTCGCCGACACGCTCCTGATCCGCGACGAGCATCGCTACGACATGTACGACCTGCAGATCGAGTTTCCCGACCCGCCGATTCCCCGGCAGCGGATCCTGGAGCTGGACGAGAGGGTGAACGCCAGGGGAGAGGTGCTGGCCGTCCCCGACGTCGCCGACCTGGATCGCCTGGCCACCGAACTGGCCTGCGCCGGGGTGGAGGCGGTGGGAGTGTGCTTCGTGAACTCCTACATGAACGGCGCCAACGAGCGAGCCGCGGCCGAGCACCTGGCGGCCGCGCTCGGCGTTCCCGTGTGCCTGTCGGCGGAGGTGGCACCGCAGATCAGGGAGTACCCGCGCATGATGACCACGGCCTGCAATGCCGCGGCCATGCCCGTGTTGGGCGGCTACCTGGATGACCTGGAGCACTGGCTGGCGGCCGAGGGATTCGGCGGCTCGGTGCTGATGATGCTGTCCAACGGGGGAGTGGTCGCAGCCGAGGAGGCCGCACGTGTGCCGATACGGCTTGTGGAGTCGGGCCCCGCGGCCGGGGCGCTGGCCGGCACGTGGTACTCCCAGCGCCTCGGCGAGGACCGGCTGCTGTGCTTCGACATGGGTGGCACCACCGCCAAGGCCTGCCTCATCGAGGACTTCGAGCCGGCACTCACGTCCTCCTTCGAGATCGCCAGGGTCTGGCGCTTCAAGAAGGGCTCCGGCTATCCCGTGCTGGTGCCGTCGGTGGACCTCGTGGAGATCGGTGCCGGCGGCGGGAGCCTGGCCCGCGCCGACAATCTCGGTCTGCTGCGCGTGGGGCCGGTGTCGGCCGGCGCCGACCCCGGACCGGCCTCCTACGGGCGCGGCGGAACGGAGCCGGCGGTGACCGACGCAGACCTGCTTGTCGGATACCTGAGCGCCGAGGAGTTCCTGGGCGGGGAGATGCCGCTGGAGGTCGGCGCGGCCCGCGCGGCGGCCGAACCGCTGGCTCAGCGCCTGGAACTCGACCTGGGGAACCTC
>JAPPDX010000072.1 GCA_028824415.1 bacterium
ACCTGTGCGGGCGCTTCAGCGTGCGCCTGCTGCGCAACGCCTCCGGCGCCCGCACGCCGCCGCGCCTCGCCCGGCGCCTGCTGGCCCTGGGCATGCGCCCCATCAACTTTGTCGTGGACATCTCCAACTACGTGATGCTGGAGATCGGCCAGCCCTCACACGCCTTCGACGCCGAGCTGGTGCCCGGCGGGGTGCTGGGAGTGCGCCGTGCCGCCGAGGGGGAGCAGGTCGAGACCCTCGACGGTGTCGTGCGGCCCCTCCACGCTGGCGACGGGGTTATCGTGGATTCCTCCGACCGGCCCATCGGCATCGCCGGCGTCATGGGTGGCGCCTCCACGGAGATCTCCGAGACGACCGACACCGTGCTGCTCGAGGCCGCCTGGTGGAACCCGCCCGACATCGCCCGCACATCGCGTCGCCTGGGGCTTCGAAGCGAAGCCTCCGCCCGCTTCGAAGCCGGCGTGGATCCCGAGATCGCGCCCTGGGCTCTGGAGCGCTTCGCCGAGTTGGCCGCACCCGGCGGAGTGACACTGGCGCCCGGACTCGTGCAGGCCGAGGGGCACCTGCCGCCGCGCCCGACGGTGCAGGTACGCATCGGCCGGGTCAACGCCATGCTCGGCACCGACCTCACATCCGCGGAGATGCGCGCCTGCCTCGAACCGATCGGCTTCGGCGTCGCCCCCACGCCCGCGGAGCTGTCCGCCGACCTCCGCAGCTATCCCGGCGAGACCTGGGACGTGACGGTGCCCTCCTGGCGCCCCGACAGCTCCACCGAGATCGACGTGATCGAGGAGGTGGGCCGGCTCTGGAGCTACAGCCGCATCACTCGGACGGTGTCCAAGTCACCACACCCCGGCGGTCTGACGGAGCGCCAGCGGGCCCGCCGCCGGGTGCACGAGTTGCTGGCCGGTTTCGGCCTCATGGAGGCCATGCCGCTGCCGTTCCTCGCCCCCGGCGACCTCGAGCGCTGTGGCCTGCCGCCCGACGGCATCACGGTGACCAACCCGTTGGTGGCCGAGGAGTCGGTCATGCGAACCTCGCTGCGGCCGGGGCTGCTGAAGGCCGTCGCCTACAACGCCGCCCGCCGCCAACCCGGCGTGGCACTGTTCGAGATCGGCCACGTCAATGAACCCGGTGACGGCGAACTGCCCACCGAGGATGACCATGTGGCAGTTGCTCTGGCCGGTTGCGAAGCGCCGGCGGCTGCGGCGCTGTGGGAACGGTTGCGCCGCGCGATGCCCTTCGAGCCGACCGAGGTTCGCAACGAACCCACCGCCGGGATGCACCCGACCCGCTCCGCGGTGCTCGTCGCGGGCGGCGAGGCCGTGGGTGTTCTCGGCGAGATCGACCCGGCGGTGACCGAGGCCTTCGACATCGCCGAGCGGGTGGCCTGGCTGGAATGCGACCTGGGCCGTCTGCTGGAATCGCACGTCGACAGCCCCGGCTACCGCCAACCCAGCCGCTTTCCTTCCAGCGACGTCGACCTGGCGTTCGTGATCGACGACGCCTCGCCTGCGGCGACCGTCGAGGCGGCCCTGCGCCGGGCAGCCGGCGAAGCGCTCGTGTCGCTGCGCCTGTTCGATGTGTTCCGCGACGCCGACCGGCTCGGCGCCGGTCGCCGCAGCGCCGCCTGGCGCATGCGACTGCAGGCCGCCGACCGGACCCTCACCGACGCCGAGGTCGGCGAGATCCGCGCCGCCTGCATCGAAGCCGCCGGCGCGACTGGAGCCACTCTCCGCGACTGACCGGCGCGGGCGGTCCCGAGGTCGGTCGGAGTTCGACGGTTGCATACTCATGCAGTGCACTGTATGATCGTGTGATGCTCTCCGTGGCGATCGTCGGGGCGTCGGGTTACACCGGGGCGGAGCTGTTGCGCATCCTGGCCGCGCATCCGGCCATGGCCGTCGTGGTGGCGACCGGCGACACCCAGGCGGGCACGGCGGTGGGTGATCTGTACCCCCATCTCGGTGCGGCGTATCCGGAGTTGGTCTTCTCCCGCTACGAATTGAACGACGTGGCCGGCGCCGACCTGGTGTTCTTTGCGCTGCCCCACGGGGCCTCGCAGCGCATCCTTCCGCCGCTGCTCGAGGCCGGCGCCGGCGCCCGCATTGTCGACCTGGCTGCCGACTTCCGGTTGAACGACGCCGCCGTCTACGAGCACTGGTACGGCGAGGCCCACGAGGCTCCCGCTCAGCTGGGGAGCTTCGCCTACGGGCTTCCGGAGCTCTACCGTGACACGTTCGGCGGGGCGGCGGCAGTCGCCGCGCCCGGCTGCTATCCCACCGCGGCGGCGCTCGCCCTTGCTCCACTCGTGCGTGCCGGGGCCATCGAGACCAGCGGCGTCGTCGTGGATGCCGCCAGCGGCGTCTCCGGGGCGGGCCGCCCGGCGAAGCCCCACACGAGCTTCTGCACCGTGGACGAGGACTTCGTGGCCTATGGATTGCTGGATCACCGCCACACCCCCGAGATCGAGCAGGCCAGCGGTGCCGGCGTGCTGTTCACTCCCCACCTGGCGCCGATGAGCAGGGGCATTCTGGCCACCTGCTACGCGCGGCCGGCCGGCGCAGCGGACACGGACGGTCTCCTGGCGCTCTACGCCGACGCCTACGCGGGGGAGCCGTTCGTGACCGTGAGCGACCGCTCGCCGTCCACCAAGGCCACTCTCGGCTCCAACAGCGCCCACCTCACCGCCCGATATGACTCCCGAACCGGCTGGGTCATGGCGCTCTGCGCCCTCGACAACCTCGGCAAGGGGGCGTCAGGGCAGGCCGTTCAGTGTGCCAACGTGCTGTGCGGACTCCACGAGGCCACCGGCCTCACCAGCGTGGGGGTGTACCCATGAGCGTCACCGCCGTCGAAGGGTTCGTGGCCGCCGGCATCACCGCGGGCATCAAGCCGTCAGGCGCCCCGGACATGTCGGTCGTGGCCACTTCCGACGCCGCGCCGGTGGCCGCCGCCGGGGTGTTCACGTCCAACAAGATGACCGCTGCGCCCGTCGTGGTGAGCCGCGGCCATCTCGAGCGTTCCGGGGGGAGAGCCGCTGCGGTCATCCTCAACAGCGGCAACGCCAACGCCGCCACCGGAGCGCAGGGCCTCGCCGACGCCGCGCGGATGTGCGACCTCACCGCCGAGGTCCTCGGCTGCAGCAGCGATCACGTCCTGGTCTGCTCCACAGGGCTGATCGGATTCGAACTGCCAATGGATGTCATCGCCGCGGGGATCCCCCACGTGGTGGCGGCCCGGCACGCCGCCGGTGGCGGCGAGGCCGCCAGAGCCATGATGACCACCGATACCGTGCCCAAGGAGGTCACCGTCGACGGTGGCGGCTTCACCGTCGGTGGCATCGCCAAAGGCGCCGCCATGCTCGAGCCGAACATGGCCACCATGCTGGCCGTGCTCACCACCGACGCTGCCGCTGAGCCGGCCGAATTGCAGGGGATCCTCCGCGCCGCCGTGGCCACGAGCTTCAACCGCCTCACCGTCGACGGCGCCGAGTCCACCAACGACACCGTGCTGTTATTCGCCAACGGTCGCGCCGGTCCGGTGTCCGGCGACGCCCTGGCAGCGGCCGTCGCCGGAGCCTGTGGCGACCTGGCGTTGCAGATGGCCGACGATGCCGAGGGCTCCACCAAGACGGTGCTCCTGCACGTCACCGGCGCCGCCACCGACGCCGAAGCCGCAAAGGCGGCCAGGGACTGCGCCAACTGCCAGCTCGTGAAGTGCTCCTGGTACGGCGAGGACCCCTACTGGGGCCGCATCGCCAGCGAGTTCGGCGCCGCCGGCGTGGCGTTCGACCCCGAGCGCATCACCATCGCCTACGGCGACCACGTGGTGTACGCACACGGACGGCCCCAGCAACCCGACGCCGAAGCCATCGGCGCCTACATGCGCCGGCGCAGGCTCCATCTCAAGGTGGACCTCGGCCTGGGCGACGGGCAGGCCGAGATCGTCACCGTCGACCTCTCCCACGACTACATCGACGAGAACTCCCGGACGAGCTGATGAACCCCCAGACCGATTCCCCACCGGGCGCGCCCCCGCCCGACCCGCAGGTCACCGCCGAGGTGCTCACGCAAGCGCTGCCGTACATCCAGCGTTTCGCGGGCCGCATCGTGGTGATCAAGTTCGGCGGCGTGCCGGTCAGCGACCCCGATGTGGCGCGCGCCGTGGCCGGCGACGTGTTGCTGATGCACTCGGTGGGCATCCGCCCGGTGATCGTCCACGGCGGCGGGCCACAGATCGATGATCTCATGGGCCGCCTCGGCAAGGAGGCCTCCTTCGTGGCCGGGCGCCGTGTCACCGACGCCGAGACCCTCGACATCGTGCGCATGGTGCTGGTCGGCAAGGTGAACCGCGACATCGTGGCCTCGATCAACGCCCGTGCCCCGGTGGCGGTGGGCGTGTCGGGCGAGGACGCCGGGCTGATCACTGCCGCGCCGCGTGATCCCGCCCTGGGTTTCGTGGGGGACGTGGATGCAGTCGACCCCGGCATCGTCCACCACCTGCTCGAACTGGGATACATCCCCGTCGTCTCCACCATCGGTGCCGGCGACGCCGCCCAGCCCTACAACATCAACTCCGACACCGTGGCGGGCGCCCTCGCGGCCGCGCTGGGGGCCGAACGACTCGTGGTGCTGACCGACGTCGGCGGTCTGCTGGCCGACGTCGGTGACCCGGCGAGCGTGCTGTCGGACCTGACGGCGGCGGAGTTGGCCGCGATCCTCACCGCCGGCGACGCCGAGGGCGGGATGATTCCCAAAGCGGAGGCCTGCCTGGCGGCGGTTCGCAACGGCGTCGGCTCGGCGCATCTGCTGAACGGCACCCAACCGCACGTGTTGCTGCTGGAACTCTTCACCGACGCCGGCGTCGGAACCATGATCCGCCCCGACTCCCAGGACACACCATGAACCCCCCGACCGGAACGACCCCCGCCACCACCGATCCGGCGCCGCCGAGCCCGCACGCCCTCGCCGTCGGTGCGCTGGGCGACGCCGAGCGCTGCCCTCTCATGCCCAGCTACGGCCCGCCGCAGGTGATGTTCGTTCGGGGCTCCGGGGCGCGCCTGTGGGACCGTGAAGAGAGGGAGTACTTGGACTTCCTCTCCGGCCTGGCGGTCACCAGCCTCGGCCACAGCCACCCGCGGGTGGCCGAAGCCCTCGCCACCCAGGCCCAGCGCCTGCTGCACGTCTCGAACCTGTTCGCCACCGAGCACAACGGTCCGGTGGCCCAGACCCTCGACGGGCTGCTGGGCGGCGGCGGGCAGGTGTTCTTCTGCAACTCCGGCGCCGAGGCCAATGAGGCCGCCATCAAGCTGGCGCGCCGCTGGGCCGGCTGGGGTCGCCACACGGTGATCTCCACCCTGCGGTCGTTCCACGGCCGCACGCTGGCCACGCTGCACGCCACCGGACAGCCCGAGAAGCACGAGGTGTTCCAGCCGCTTCCCGAGGGGTTCCGCCACGTGCCGTTCGCGGATGTCGCCGCCGTCTCCGAGGCCGTCGACGAGACCACCGCGGCGATCCTCGTGGAGCCGATCCAGGGCGAGGGCGGTGTCAACGTTCCTCCCGAGAGCTACCTGCCGGAGCTGCGGGCCCTGTGCGACGAGCGGGGTCTGTTGCTGATGTTCGACGAGGTGCAGACCGGGCTGGCGCGGACCGGCCGCTGGTTCGCCCACCAGCACAGCGGGGTCTCGCCCGACGTGGTCACGATGGCCAAGGCGTTGGGCAACGGCGTTCCCATCGGCGCCTGCTGGGCCCGGGCCGACGTGGCCGGCGCCTTCCGTCCCGGTGATCACGCCACCACCTTCGGAGGCCAACCGCTCGCCACCGCGGCCGCTCGCGCGGTCCTGGACTGCTTGATCGAGTTGGACGCCCCCGTCGCCGCTGCCGCCGCCGGCACACGCCTGCAGGAGGGGCTCGAGGCACTCGCCGGCGTGGTCGGCGTGCGCGGCCGCGGGTTGCTGCTGGCTGCCGAGTTGGATCCGGCGATCGGTCGCACGGCCGCGGAGGTGGCAGCCGGTTGCCTGGCTGCCGGCCTGGTGGTGAACGCCATCACGCCCAGCGCTGTGCGCTTCGCCCCGCCGCTCGTGGTCACCGATGACGAGATCGACGAGGCGCTGGTGCGCTTCGCCGCGGCGCTCGCCGATCCGGCTCCGGAGACCTCGCCATGAGTTCGTCCCCGCGCCACGTGCTGGATGTGGACGACCTCGACGCGGCCGAAGTGGCCGAAGTGTTGAGCCGCGCCGGGACGGCCCGGCCGACCCCCGCACTGGAGGGGCGCGGCGTGGCGCTCTACTTCCAGAAGTCGTCGGCGCGGACCCGCCACTCGACTGAGTTGGCGGTGGTGCAGCTCGCGGGCCATCCGGTCACCGTCTTGGATCACGAGGTGGGCATCGACACCCGCGAGAGCGCCGAGGACCTGGTCCGCACGCTCGCCTGCTACCACGCCATCGTCGCGGCGCGGGTCTTCGACCACAGCGTCCTGGAGCGCATGGCGGCGGTCTCGCCGGTGCCGGTCGTCAACCTGCTCTCGGATCGCGCCCATCCCCTGCAGGCGCTCGCGGACCTGCTGACGATCGCCGAGGTGTTCGGTTCGTGCGAGGGGCGCACGCTGGCCTACGTGGGCGACGCCAACAACGTGGCGAACTCCCTGGCGCTGGGCGCCGGGCGGACCGGCGTGGCGTTCCACATCGCCTCACCCGGGGGCTACGGCTTCGACGGCGAGCAGCTGGCAGGGCTGCAGGAAGCCGGCGCCGAGGTGCGCAGCTTCGAGGACCCGCGCGAAGCCGTGAACGGCGCCGACGCTGTGTACACCGACGTCTGGACGTCCATGGGTCAGGAGACCGAGGCGGCTCAGCGGAAGCACGATTTCGCCGGTTTCACCGTCACGCCCGAGTTGATGGACGCCGCCGCACCGCACGCCGTCTTCCTGCATTGCCTGCCGGCACGCCGTGGCGAGGAGGTGGCCGCCGCGGTGATCGACGGCCCGCGCTCGCGGGTCTGGCAGCAGGCGGCCAACCGCATGCACGCGGCCAGAGGGTTGTTCTGGTGGCTGGTCGACCCGGTGGCGGATCGAATGACGGCGCCGAACGTGAAGGGAGAACGAACGTGACGTCCGGAAACGTCGGCAAGCGGCAGCGCCAGCACATCATCGAGCTCCTCCTGGGGGACGAGGAGGTCTCCAGCCAGGAGCAACTCGTGGAGCTGCTGGCCGAGCGCGGCGTGACCGCCACGCAGGCGACGGTCTCCCGCGACCTCGACGATCTCGGTGCCGTCAAGGTGCGCGTCGGCGGAGGCGCGGGGCTCTACGCCGTGCCGGTGCCGGCCGAAGAGCGCGCCATGAGCGAGGATCACCTGCGCAGGGTCCTCAGCGACTGGGTGATCGACATCGGCCGCTCCGCCAACCTGGTCTGCCTGCGCACGCCGCCGGGTTCGGCCCACGTGGTCGGCTCGGCGCTCGACAGGGCCGGACTCGACGAGGTACTCGCCACCGTGGCCGGGGACGACACGCTTCTTGTGGTCGCCGTGGAGGGCTGCGACGCCGGCGCTCTGGCGGCCCGGTTGCGTGCCCGCGCCGGCCTGCCTCCCGAGACGCCGGCGCCCGCCGGCAAGGAGATCTGAATCATGACCCGGACATCCCCGCAGCCCGGTGCACCGCGCAAGGTCGTACTGGCCTACTCCGGTGGCCTGGACACCTCGGTGATCCTGCGCTGGCTACAGGTCACCTACGGGTGCGAAGTCGTGACCTTCACCGCCGACCTCGGTCAGGGCGAGGAGTTGGAACCGGCCCGCGCCAAGGCCGCCGCACTGGGCGTCGGCGAGATCCGTGTCGAAGACCTGCGCGAGCCCTTCGCCCGCGACTTCGTGTTCCCCATGTTCCGCGCCAATGCCATCTACGAGGGTGAGTACCTGCTCGGCACCTCCATCGCCCGCCCGCTCATCGCCAAGAGGCTGGTGGAGATCGCCGCCGAGACCGGTGCCGACGCCATCGCTCACGGCGCCACCGGTAAGGGCAATGACCAGGTTCGCTTCGAGTTGGGCGCCTACGCGCTGGCGCCCGGCATCAGAGTGATTGCACCCTGGCGCATCTGGGACCTCACCTCCCGCGAGCGCCTCCTGGCCTACGCCGCAGAGCACGGGATTCCGATCATGGCCGCAGCCGGCGGCGGCTCCCCCTACTCCGAGGATGCCAATCTGCTGCACATCTCCTATGAGGGCGGCCGCCTGGAGGATCCGTGGCTGGAGCCGGAGCCCTCGATGTGGCGCTGGACGGTGGCGCCCACCGAGGCACCCGACGAGCCGCTCTACCTGGAGATCGCCTTCGAGCGTGGTGACGCCGTCGCCATCGACGGCCGCGCCCTGCCGCCCGGTGCGCTCCTGGCCGAGTTGAACGCCCTGGGTTCCGCGCACGGGGTGGGCCGCTTGGACCTGGTGGAGAACCGCTACGTGGGCATGAAGTCCCGCGGCGCCTACGAGACGCCCGGCG
>JAPPDX010000058.1 GCA_028824415.1 bacterium
GTGCGAACCGTACGGAAGCAATCAACCTGGCTCAGGTTGTCGGTAGCGGCCATGGCATTGGCCCTGCTGGCAGCAGCCTGCGCCAGCGACACTGGCGCGGAGGATGCCGACGCGGCTCTCTCGGCGGCTCAGGCCGCTCGGGGCGAGGCGTCGACGGCGCTGGCCGACGCGGCCTCTGCGGCCGCCGCGGCCGACGCCGCGCTGGCTGCAGCCGAGGCAGCACAGGCTGCTGCGGATCTGGCGCAGGCGACCGCGTCGGGCAACGCGGCCGACGTGGCCGCCGCCGAGGAGGCCCTGGCCGACGCCCAGGCAGCCGCCGAGGATGCGCGCGCCCAGGCCGCCGCGGCCGAGGATGAGGCGCAGCAGGCCCGTGACGCGGCCGCCGCCGCCGAAGAGCAGGCCGCTGCGGCTGCGGCCGCGCCGACTGCGGCGCCCGAGCCGCCACCGCCGGCCGCCGAGCCGACGACGTCCATCAAGCTGGCCATCTTGTCGGACTGCGAGGGCGCCTTCGGGGCCTTCCACGACAGGGACATCGCCGGCGTCGTAACCGCGTTCGCCGAGCATGCTGGCGCCACGGTCAACGACCGCACCGCTCCGCAGGCGGGCTTCAGCAACGCGTCCATCAACGGCGTGGCCATTGAGTTGGTCGGCATCGGCTGTGCGGACGACACCGCCGAGGCGGCCCTGCGTGAGACCCGCCGTCTCATGGAGGACATCGGTGCCGAGATCATGATCGGGCCGCTGTCCGGTGATGAGAGCATCGCCGTGGCCAACTACGCCAAGGACCACCCCCACCAGACGTTCGTGAACGGCACGTCGGGTGCGCAGGACTCCACCATGGCGGTCCGTGCGCCCAACTTCTTCCGCTTCAACGGTGACGGGGCGCAGTGGAACGCCGGACTCGGCGACATCGCCCACAACGTCCTGGGGTGGGAGACCGCAGCGGTCATCGGTGACGACTACAGCTTCGCCTGGACCTCCACGGCAGGCTTCATAGCCGAGTTCTGCGCCGCCGGCGGCGACGTGATCAGCCGGGTGTACCCGCCGCTGAACACCACCGACTACTCCGGTTTCGTCGAGCAGCTGCCCGGCGTGGACGAGGTCGACGGCTACTTCTGGGCCGTGGGCGGCGCTGGTCTGGTGCCGGCGCTGAACGCCTTCGAGGACGCCAAGGGCGAGATCGTCGGCCAGCAGCACATGGGCAACCTCTTCTGGGGTATCCCCGACGTGTTCCGGGCGATCGGCCCGCGCGTCGAGGGCTCCTACTCCGGCGGCTTCGGTAACGCCCCCGACCTGCAGACCGACAAGGCAGCGGAGTTCCGCGCGATCATCAACCGTCACTTCGACGAGATCCCGTTCGGCGGCGCGCCGGCTCCGGCCGACGCGGCGTACTTCGACGCCTTCTTCATGAACTACTACAACAACGCCTGGGGCCTGATCGAGGGCTTGAAGGCGATCGGGGCCGACCTCTCCGGTGGCCACGAGCCGTTGTGGGAGGCGATCAGCAACGTGACGCTCGACGCCGCGTTCGGCCAGATCAGCCTGGACTCCAACCGGACGGCCATCCAGGACCAGTACGTCGGTCGCATCTACATCGATGACGCCGGCGAGATGCAGTCCAGCACGGTGGCGTTCGTCCCGCAGGTCGACCAGACCTTCGGCGGCACGTTCACGGGCGATCCGCCGCCCAGCAGGGACTTCCCGCCCTGTGAGGTGCGCGATCTGCCGTGGATCGGCAACGCCACCCCGGTCGTCGACGGCGTGTTGCAGAACTAGTCGACGGCGACTGATCACGAGGTAGAGGGACGCCACCGATGACGACGGCGACGGCAGCGGACGCGGCACCTGTGCTGCGCCTGCGGGGCCTCAACATGTCCTTCGGTGGCGTCCACGCCCTGAGCGGCATCGACATCGATGTCGCTCAGGGCGAACGCCTCGTCATCCTCGGGCCCAACGGGGCCGGCAAGACGACGCTGTTCAACGTCGTGGCCGGTGACCTGCGGCCCACTGCGGGCACCGTTGAGATCGACGGTCTCAACGTGGAGGAGTTGCCGGCCCGGCGCCGGCCGCAGCTTGGGATGTCCCGCACATACCAGCGATCCCGCCTGTTCGCGGGTCTGACGGTGGAGGAGAATCTCTACCTGGCGGTGCTCGGCAAGGAGGGACGGCGGTTCCGCCTGCGGATGGGTCGCCGGGACGCCGCCTACCGCGACCGTGCCCGGCGCGCCGCGGCCAACGTCTGGCTGGACGGCCGCCTCGGCACGCTCACCTCGGACCTGTCCCACGGTGAGCAGCGCCAGCTGGAGCTGGGGCTCGCCACGGTGACCGAGCCGCGAGTGCTGATGCTCGATGAGCCTGCCTCAGGGCTGTCGCGCGGCGAGCGGGAGCGGCTCACGGAGCTGCTGCTGGCGCTCGAACGAGAGGTGACGCTGCTGCTCATCGACCACGACATGGACGTTGCGCTGCGCGTAGCCGAGCGAGTGGTGGTGATGCACGACGGCGTCAAGATCGTCGAGGGCACCCCCGACGAGATCCGCGCCAACCCCCAGGTGCACGACATCTACCTCGGCCGGGGGATCACCCATGAGTGAGCCGCTCCTGGAGATCTCGTCCCTGGACGTGGGTTACGGGCACGCCCAAGTGCTTCACGGCGTGAACCTGCAGATGGGGCAGGAGGCCGTCTCGGTGATCGGCCGCAACGGCATGGGCAAGACCACCCTCTGCAACGCCATCATGGGTCTGCTGCCGGTTATGGGAGGCTCCATTCGGTTCCGCGGCGCCGAGTTGGTGGGGCTGCCGCCCTACAAGGTCGCCGCCACTGGAATCGGCTATGTCCCGCAGGGTCGGCGGCTGTTCACGTCCCTATCGGTGGACGAGCACCTGGCGATGCTGGCGCGCGCCGCGCGTGGCAAGCGCTGGACACCGACCGAGGTCTACGAACTCTTCCCGCGTCTGGCCGAGCGCAAGAAGCTCAGCGCCACGAGTCTCTCCGGTGGCGAGCAGCAGATGCTGGCGATCGGTCGGGCGTTGCTGCTGAACGCGGATCTGATGCTGATGGACGAACCGTCGGAGGGCCTGGCGCCGACGATCGTCGAACAACTCGTGGCGACCTCACGGCGGCTCGTCGACGAGGGGATCGCGGTTCTGCTCGTGGAGCAGAACCTGAGCGTGGCAACGGCCATCTCGGAACGCCAGGTGGTGATGGTCTCGGGCCACATCGAGACGCAGATCAGTTCGCAGGAACTGCTGGACGATCCCGACGCTCAGCGTCGCTATCTCGGTGTGGAATCCCTGGAGGACGCCGAGGACTGACTGCCCGGCGGGTCTTTCTGCCGGCCGGCCGATCTATGCGCCGGTCCCCGCCGGAACCACTGCGCAGAAGTCCTTCACCCGCGCGCTCAACTCCTCGCGGTACGCCGCCACACGCCGCATTTTGAGGTCCTCGTAGCCGCGGACCGTGTCGACCAGGTCGGCGATCTCGGTCGCCTCGTCCCGGTTGATGACATCCAGCGTTCCCAGGAGTGCCCGGATCGCTTCGCGGTACTCGCCGGGCAGGCGACGCTCGCAGCGGCGCACCTTGGCGTAGCCGAAGACGTCCAGGGGCGTGCCTCGCAGCCGCTTGGCGCCCCGGAGTCCGACCAGCAAGGGACGGGCCCACCGTCCCAGTTTCAGCTTGCGGGACATGCCGAGTGAGCGGAGGAACGGCGGGTGCAGGTGCCAGACGAGGCGGGCGCCGGGGCCGGCGACCGACTCGGCGTGGGTCGCCGCGGCCGGCTCGAGCAGCAGCCGGGCCACCTCGTACTCGTCCTTGTAGGCCATCAGCTTGTAGAGGCTGCGGGCCACTGTCTCGGTGAGGTCCCAGCCGTCGAGGGCCTGCTCCGCGTCAGCCACCTCGGCAACGAAATGGAGGAAGTCCTCGGCGTAGCCGGGCGACTGGTAGGCGGTCAGGTCGGCGGAGAGCATCCCCAGCAGTTCACCGAGGCCGGTGCGCGCGGCGAGCGGATCCAGGAGCTGGCGGACCGGCGGTGCGAGGGCGTCCCCGCTGTCGATCCGGGTGCCCTCAGCCGCGTCGTCCGGCGGTGGGCTGGCACCGATCGAAGCGGCGTTGGCCGCGGCCAGCGACACTCCGTCGGGATCGATGACCCACTGCCGTCCCCAGCGGAAGGCCTCGCGGTTGCGCTCGACGGCGACGCCGTTCAAATCGATTGCGGACTCGAATGATGCAGCTGTGATCGGCAGGGCGCCGCACTGGTAGGCGACTCCGATCAGGAACACGTTCGCCGAGGTGGTGTTGCCGAGGAGGCGGCGGGTGATGGCGCCGGCGTCCACCCAGCGGTTCTCGGCCGCCCGCGAGGTGGCGTCGACCACTGTGCGCAGGCGATCGGTGCTGGGGTAACCCTGTTCGGGGTGCACCACCATCTGGCCGGTGCTGGTGGGCGTGACCGAGGCCACGACGAGGGTGCGTTCACGGGATGCCCCGGCCAGCGGGCCGGGGGCGGCCGCGGTGAGCAGATCGAATGCCAGGTAGAGGTCGACCATCCCTGCCGTGGCCTTGTTGGAGGCGATGGGCTCCGTTGAGCTGATGCGCACGTCGCTCAGCACCGGACCGGCCTTCTGCGACAGGCCGGTCTGGTCGAGTCCCTGCACGTGCCGCCCACTCAAGAGCGCGGCCGTCCCGAGCAGTTGCGAGGCGGTCACGACGCCTGTCCCGCCGATTCCCGCCATCCGCACGGTCATGTTCGTGAGACCGGCTCCCGCCGGCTCGGGGATTTCGTCGGGCGCCACCGGGCGGACGCGCTCGGGTGTCGACGGCGAGACCGCGGCCCGCTTGCGAGCGATGCGGCGCTGGCGGCCGGCACGGGCAGGGCGCACCGTGGTGAACGACGGGCAGTCACCGTCGAGGCAGGAGTAGTCGAAGTTGCAGGTGGTCTGGTCGATCTTGGTCTTGCGGCCGTAGGGAGTGTTGACCGGCTGGACCGACAGGCAGTTGCTCACGTCGCCGCAGTCGCCGCAGCCTTCGCAGACCCGCTCGTTGATGAGCACGCGGGTCTTGGGCGTGGGTCGCTGGCCGCGCCGGCGGGCCCGGCGCAACTCGGCGGCGCAGAACTGGTCGTGGATCAGCACCGTCACGCCTTCGACCGCCCGCAGGCGTTCCTGCGCCTCGATCAGGCGGCTGCGGTCCCACACCTCCACGCCGGCCGGCATGGTGACTCTCTTGTAGCGGCCCAGGTCCTCGGTGGTGACTAGCACCTGCCGCACTCCTTGGGCGAGCAGGATCCGCGCCATCTCCGGGACCCCGACGATGCCGGTGGGGTCCTGACCGCCGGTCATGGCGACTGCACCGTTGTACAGCAGCTTGAACGTGATGTTGACCCCTGCGGCCACGGCGAATTGGATCCCCAGTTGCCCGGAGTGGGCGTAGGTGCCGTCGCCGAGGTTCTGGATCGAGTGTTCCCGCTCGGTGAACGGTGACATGCCCACCCAGGTGGCGCCCTCGGCGCCCATCGAGCAGACCGAACTCCACTGGCCGACCCGCTCGGGCTCCATGAGCGAGACCATGCCGTGGCAGCCGATGCCCACCCCCACCAGCGAGCCCTCGGGGACGCGCGTGCTGGAGTTGTGCGGGCAGCCCGAGCAGAAGTAGGGAGTGCGGCGGGCGCTGATCGGCACCGAGATCCTCCGGCGAGGCGCAGGCGGCGGTGCCAGCCGCTCGCTGCTCAGGTGCGTCGAGAGGCGCGCATACAGTGGACCCGCGAGCTCGTCGGCATCCAGCCCCGCATGCCTTGCCAGCAAGGTCTCGCCACGTTCGTCGCGCTTGCCCACCACCACGGGCCGCTCCGCCAGCGGGTAGAGGGCGTCCTTGACGAACAACTCCAGGTACGGGTCCTTCTCTTCCAGCACGATCATCTCGGAGAGTCCATCGGCGAAGCTGCGCACGAACCCGGCGTCGATGGGGTAGGGAAGCGAGACCTTCCCCAGCCGGATCCCTGCACGGGCGATGTCGCGGATGCTGGGGAGGCCCAGGAGGCGCAGCGCCTCGATCATCTCCGCGTAGCAGTTTCCGGAGGCGAGAATCCCGATCCGCGCCGGACCACTCGGGGTGGTGGGCCGGTTGAGTCCGTTGCGGGCCCCGTAGCTGCGGGCCAGTTCCAGGCGGGTCTCGACCAGGTCGCGCTCGATGTCGTTGGTGTACGGAGGCATGAGGTTGCCGTCGGGCCGGTGCAGGTACGGTTCGGGCGGGCCGTCATGACCGGGCAGCAAGGGCAGCCGGTGGGGTGCCCCCGCACTGGCGCCGGCGTTCCCGTTCCGCTCACTCCAGCCGTCCCCGCGCAGGTCCACCGATCCGGTTCCGTCGGCCACGCTCGCCACGATCCGCAGCGCCGTCACGACCCCGCAGGCTCGCGAGAGCGCAATGGCGTGGCGCCCCAGGTCCAGCGTCTCCTGCGGGTCGCCGGGCACCAGGAAGGGCATGCGCAGGGCAACCAGGGTCCCGTCGGAGGAGCTGCCGACAGTGGAGGATTTTGCGTAGGGGTCGTCGCCCACCAGCATCACGGCGCCGCCGAGCGGTGATGTCCCGGTCAAGACGGCATGCCGCATGGCATCGCAGGCCCGGTCGAGCCCCGGGGCCTTGCCGTACCACATACCCAGCACCCCGTCCCGGATCTTGTCACTGAAACCGCTGACGAGTTGGCTTCCCATCACCGCGGCCGTCGCCAATTCCTCGTTGAGGCCGGGCTGGTGGACGAGTTGCAGGCCCGCGGCCTCGGCAAAGCCGGCGACGCGGGTGACCTCGGTGTCAAAGGTGGCGAGGGGCGATCCCGGATACCCGCAGACGAAGGCCGCGGTGTTGTGGCCGGCGGCGCGGTCTCGGCGCAGTTGCTCGAATGGCAGGCGGGCGAGGATCTGCACGCCCGAGGCGAAGACCCTGCCCTCGTCGAGCAGGTACCGGTCCTCGAGCCGGTACGCCGGGCGGCGCGTGTCCGAGGAGTCAGAGGCCGGGGGCTTCATTGCGGATCCTCGATGGGTGCAGGCTACCGCGAGGGTGCTCCCATGTCCTGCGCGGATTGCCGCCGGAAGCCATGTGGTCCGGTGTGGATCGTCCAGACCCTTGGGCCGGGTGGCGAGGCTGCCGGGCTGTAACATCCCGCCGCGTGAGCATCGACCCAGAGCTTGCCGACGAACTTGTCGCCACGATCGCGGCCTGGATCGACCGTGACGTGGTGCCCGCGGCGAGCGAACTCGAAGCGGCCGACGAGTTCCCCGAGGCGATGTTCGCCCAGATGTGCGACTTCGGCCTGTTCGGCGCCACGATAGGGGTGGACCACGGCGGTCTCGGTCTGAACGCGCTGACCTACGCTCGCATCGTCGAGGAGCTGTCGCGGGGATGGATGTCCCTCGCCGGGATTCTCAACACCCACATGCTGGCGGTGGCCATGATCAGCCGCTTCGGAACCACCGAGCAGCGCCATCGGTTCCTGCCGCGAATGGTGGACGGTTCATTGCGGGCGGCGTTCTCGCTCTCGGAGCCCGACGCCGGCAGCGACGCCCAGAACATCCGCTGCCGGGCGGTTCCCGACGGCGACGAGTGGATCGTCAACGGCACCAAGATGTGGGTCACCAACGGGATGCGGGCCGGCCTCGTGATGCTGCTGGCGCGCACGCCCGACGACCGGATCACGTGCTTCGTCGTGGAGAAGACCCCGGGGCCGGCTGACGGAGGGCTGACCATCAGCCGCAAGATCGACAAGCTCGGCTACAAGGGCGTCGAGACGGTGGAGATGTCCTACGTTGACCACCGTGTGCCCGGCAGCAACATGTTGGGCGGCTCGGAAGGGCTGGGCAAGGGTCTGCACTATGCCTTCGCCGCGCTGGAACTGGGGAGGGTGAACATCGCCGCGCGCGCCGTCGGGGTGGGGCAGGCGGCCTTCGACGCCGCCATGGGCTATGCCCAGGAGCGCCAGACGTTCGGCAAACCCATATTCGAACACCAGGCGGTGCGATTCAAGCTGGCCGAGATGGCCACGAAGCTCCACGCCGCCCGGCTCGTGACCTACGACGCCGCTCGCCGCTACGACGCCGGGCACCGCGTCGACCTCGAGGCGGGAATGGCCAAGCTGTTCGCCTCCGAGGCCGCCTACGAAATCGCCACCGATGCCATGCGAATCCACGGCGGTTACGGCTACACCACCGAGTATCCGGTGGAGCGCTACTACCGGGACACGCCGCTGATGCTCATCGGCGAGGGCACCAACGAGATCCAGAAGCTCGTCATCGCCCGCCAGTTGCTGGCCCGCTGGCTGGAGCAGAACTAGTCCACTTCGGGCCGGCCCGGCCTGGGTTCTGCTCCGCGGCCGTCACTTTCGTAGACTGGTCTCCCCGCCCCCGTAGCTCAGGGGACAGAGCAGGGGACTTCTAATC
>JAPPDX010000016.1 GCA_028824415.1 bacterium
CACATACGACGCGAGGTGGTGCTGCTCGGCGGTGTAGCCGTGCATGAGGAAGAGGAGACGGTCGGCACCGTCGCGGTCAATCCGGTATTGGGTCAGTGGCATGACGCTGCACGCTCCTGTGCTGTTCGTTCGGTCTCGGCACGAACGATGTCCTTTGCCTCGGTGGCAACCATGCAGGCGAGCCTACCCAGACCCCAAGAAGCGGGACGGTCGTTCCGGTCACTCGAGGCGGACCAGTGGATGCCGTCCGTCAATGCTACGCTCCAGTGGAACTTCCCCCTGAGTCAAAGAATCCAGCGGATTCCCGCACAGGGAGACAGGTAACACAGTGGAGATCGGTCAACTTGGTTTCGTCGTCGCCTGGGTGTCGATCATCGGCACCACTCTGGGCGCGGTCTTCGCCGCCTTCGCCTTCCTGCACCGCGAGATGCGCCGAGGCTTCGATCGTGTGGACGCGAGGTTCGTAGCGGTCGACGAGAAGTTCGACCGCATGGAGGCGAAGTTCGACAAGAAGCTCGATGGGCTGCGCGCCGGCACGGACGAGAAGTTCGACCGCATCGACGAGAAGTTCGACGGGCTGCGCGCCGAGGTCACCGCGGTGCAGGTGAGCCTGGCCCGTATCGAGGGACATCTGGGGATCGGTTTCCCCGAGCCGGCCGGTGAATCCCCAACCGCCGGCGATGCCCGGACCGGCGGCGCGGCTGGCTCGGCCGCTCGGGCGGGCGCGGAGGTGGCGTAACCCCAACGCCCAGCGGCAGCATGCCCGCTGCCGCCGAGGGTCAGCGCTCGAAGGCTCTGGCGAGGTCGCCGATCACAGAGCCCTCGCCCTTTGAGGCGCCGGGGAGGGGGGCGGCGGCGGCCAGGATGCGGTCGGCGAGGCGGGAGAACGGCAGCGACTGCAGCCAGACCGCCCCGTGGCCGGAGAGCGTGGCCAGGAACAGGCCCTCGCCGCCGAAGATGCTGGACTTGAGGTTGCCGGCCCGCTCGATGCCGTACTCGACGCCCTGCTCGAAGCCGACGATGCAGCCGGTGTCCACACGCAACTGCTCGCCCTTGAGTTGGCGCCGGATGACGGTGCCGCCCGCTGACAGGAACGCCAGGCCGTCACCGGTGAGGCTCTGCAGGATGAAGCCCTCGCCACCGAACAGCCCCGTGCCGATCTTGCGCTGGAATGCGATGTCGATCCTCGTGCCCAGGGCGGCGCACAGGAAGGCGTCCTTCTGGCAGATGATGCGGCCCCCGTGCTGGGTGAGGTCCACCGGGACGATCTTGCCGGGGAACTCGGCGGCGAACGCCACGCTGGACTTGCCGCCTCCCGTGTTCGTGAAGTGCGTGAGGAAGATGGACTCCTGCGCGAGCGCCCGCTTGCCGGCGGACTTGAGCTTGCTCCACGTCCCCTCGTCGGGGTCGGCGCCGTCGCCCATCTTGGCCTCGAAGGAGATGCCGGGGTTCATGTACATCATGGCCCCGGCCTCGCCGATCACGGTCTCGTGGGGGTCCAGCCAGACCTCCACGAACTGCAGGTCGTCACCGCCGACGCGGTATTCGATTTCGTGACTCTGTGCCATGGCCGCAGCATTGCACAGCACCCGCCGCGCGCGGCGGCACTCGCCCTCTCGGGGAGGCTAGGTGGCGAAGGCGCTGGAGCGGGTCTTGAGGCCGCGCTCGTTGAACTCGGTGGGGATGTCGAGGTCCTGGTCCAGGGTGAGCCACAGGCGGATGAGGTCGCGCCGCAGGTCAGGGTCGGGATAGTCCTCGTAGGCGGTCCGGGAGTGCATCACCAGGTAGTTGTTGATGAACTGGATCTCGCCGGGCTGGAAGTCCATGTGGAGTTGGTAGTCCGGGCTCCCGTTGATCTCGTCGATCAGCGCCATCGCCTCCCACTGCTCGTCGGTCAGGTTGGGGACGTGCTCGCCCCGCTGGGCCGTCTTGTAGAGGTCGGGCCCGTAGAAGGCGAAGAGCTTCCCCGAATCGTTGACGGCGTACATGGGGCACTGGGCGAAGCTGTCGGGGCCATCGCCGCGCTTGCGGTCGAACCACCACGGCTGGTACATCACCGCCGCCAGGTCGGGGCGGCGCCGGACGATCTCGTCGTGCACGGCCACCGCGCTCACGATGGTGCTGGTGCCGCCGCGCATCGCGGGGCGGATGCACAGCAGGCCCACGATGTCGCTGGTGTCGGTGTGGAACGGCAGCGCCCCGGAGTGGCGGTTCAGCAGGCCGCCCCCGTAGTTGGCGTGGCGGTCCACACCCTCGTCACGGACGTGGGCGAACAGGTCGGTGCCCTCGGCGCCCTGCGGGAGACAGATGCCGATGTACAGGCCCATCCCCCAGTACATGAGCTCGATCTGGCGCTCGCTGAGCGCCTCGATCGGCACGCCGCGCAGCAGCACGAAGCCGCGCCCCTCCAGCAGGTCGTCCAGCATCGACGCCAGCAGCGGGCCGACGGTGGGCAGGGGGAAGTTCTCCCGGGTGACCTCCAGGAAGTCCAGCCCGGCTTCCCCCACCGCGGCCAGCGCGGCCAGCAGTTCCCGCCGGTGCGATCCGGTCAACTCGAGGATCCACTCGTCGCTGTCCTGCAGGTCGGGGCCCATCCATGATGTCGGCCCGCCGATCTCGGTGATGGTGCTCATGGGCGCGCTCCCTTCTCTCAACCGTTCGTGTCGTCTATGCCGGCCAGGCGCCTGGCGAGCGCCTTCAGGGGGTCGGCGTCGTAGGACATGCCGAGGCGTTGGCGGGTCGTCAGGTGCGAGCCGGCGTTGTGCATCTCGAACAGCAACTGCCGCGAGCCGAACGAGTCGCAGCCGTACTCCCATGCCAGCTTCAGCAGCCGGAACCGGTCCAGGGCGTTCTCGTCGGGCCCCACCAGGTAGCGCATGACGTCGCCCTCCACATCCGCGTTGGCCAGGTCGGCGGCGCCCGGCGCCATGAGGATGCCCGACCCGCACATCTCGCGGACGATCTGCAGGACGCGGGGATGGTGCTCGACCGCGTGGATCCGCCCGAGCGTGACCTGGGTGGGGTTGGGGATCAGGTTTCCGTCGGGCGTGCGCAGGTGCTGCTCCTCGGCCGCGGTGAGGAACGCCCGCAGAGTCTCGACGTAGCCGTACATCTCGCACAGCTGGAGCTGCAGGTGCTGCTGGTTGTCCTTGCCGAGGTACTCGGTGACCTGGGCGCAGATACCGGCCAGCACCTCGGCCTTGCAGGTCATCCTGATGAGGATGTGGTAGAAGGCCCACGGCAGGATCTGGCCAAGCAGGCCCAGGTGCACGTGCTTTTCCTGGCGGTAGAAGACCCGCTCGGCGGGCACGAAGACGTTGTCGAAGACCACCCAGCAGTCCATCTCGTCGAAGGCGGCGGCCAGCCGTCGATCCGGGACCGCCGGCGGCACCAACGACGGGCGGCAGAAGACCCGCAGGCCGGGTGTGTCCATCGGCACCGCGAAGTAGACGATCTCGTCGTCGGCCAACCCGGGGCGGTTGGGCGCCAGCGCCACATACTCATCGGCGAACGGCGCCAACGTGGCAACGGATTTCACCCCGTGCACGACGAGTCCGTCGCTGCGCTGCTCCTGCAGGCGCAGGTTCTCGAAGCGCTCCCGCGGGATCCGCATGTCCTTGGGGGCGTCGGCGAAGCTGTGCGTCAGCGCCACGTCGTTCTCCCGGCAGAACTCCATGTAGGCGGCGATGTTGTCGGCGTAGCCGGGCTCGACCTCGGCGAGCGTGGCCCGCACGTCGTAGAGGCCGACGATGATCGCCGCCATGTATTCCGGCAGGCGCCCCAGGGTCCCGCCCGAGCGGCGAGCCAGGAACTCGATCATCCGCCGGCGGCGGTGCAGGTCTTCAAGCGACTGCGGGAGGATGTAGCTGAGGCTGACCCGGTCGCCCGTGGACGGCGACTGCATGGTCAGCAGGTCGGAGAACTCGGGATCGTGCTGCAGGTCGTAGACGTCGGCCAGCGTCTGCGCGCAGCCGGCCAGGGCAGGATGCGCCGTGACGTCGTCCACCAACTCGCCGTCCAGCCAGACGCTCCGGCCGTCACGGATACCGCTCAGGTAGTCCTTGCCGGTGCGGATACCCATGGCTCTCTCCCGCTCCGTCTCTCAGTCCTGCGCTACAGCCCACTCCGGGTGGATTCCGGCCGTCGTCGGAATGACGGAGGGGAAGAAGCCGGACATTCGTGACACTATCCGGCAGTCCCGCGCGGCCCTGATGCGGCCGGTTCGACGGTGTCGGCGGCGTACTTTGCCCGCAGCGCGGCGAAGCCCGCCACCTCCAACTCCACCTGGCGCTTCCAGGACTCGGGCAGGTCGGTGTAAGGCGGCCGAACGGGGCCGGCGGCGATGAGGCCCGAAACGTTCAGGCGCCACTTGGCCACCTGCGTGTTGTAGCGGGCGAAGTCGTCGGTGTGATCGCGGTTGGCCATGGCTCCCGGCGGGAAGTACGACGGCACTGCCCGGAAGTCAGCGATGATCTCCTCCACCAGTTCGCGGTCGCCGGAACGGATGGCCGCCAGCAGGGCGACGACCGGTTCGGGCCCTAGAGCGGCCTGCGTGGACCAGACCGCATCGATGGCGCTGCCGATGAGATCCCAGGCGATGAAGATCCCCGGGTCGCCGGGGATCATGTTGATCCGCCCGGCGGTGGCTTCGACCTCTTCCCGGTAGTTCCGGAACCCGTGCGTGACCTTGGCGGCGACGACCGTCGGCGCCCGGGCGGCGAGTCCCTCCCAGAACGCCACCGGGAAGTCGTACTTGAAGTACCAGGAGTTGGAATAGACCATCACGGCCATGTCGGGCACGGCCGCCGAGAGGTCGGCGAAGAACCCGACCGAGTTCTCCAGAGTCGGCGTCTGCCACAGCGGTAGGCCGACGAGCGCCCCGTCGATGCCCACGGCGCGCAAGCCCCGCATCTGGTGAATCACCTCGCGGGTACCCAGGGCGGTGACGCCCCCGAAGATCTGCACCCGGCCCGCGGCGGCCGCGACCGCGACCTCGGCGCATTGCAGCTTCTCGGGCCACAGCAGCGAGTGACCCTCGCCGGTCGTCCCGAACAGTCCGAGCCCGGTGACCCCCGGCTTGATGAGCCAGTCGGTCATCCGCGCCGTCTCGTCCAGGTCCACCGAGTCGACGGCGTCCCACCCACCGGCGTCGGGCAGGCAGGGCGTCGGCGGCAGGACATAGACGCCGCTGATGTCGTCCGCGGTCAGCATGGGGGCGACGGCCACGCGGTGGAGTCAACGATCCGGCTGGCCGATGGATTCCGGCCTTCGCCGGAATGACGAATTGAGGCGCCGGAACGACGAATTGAGGCGCCGGAACGACGAATTGAGGCGCCGGAACGACGGAGTGGGACACCGGAACGACGGAGTGGGACACCGGAACGGCGGATGCGTGGCGGTTCAGGCGCCATGGGCATCACTCGGGAACATCGAGGCGCACGTCCCAGAGGATCGGCTCGTGGCGCTGGGCGATCTCGACGTCCAGCAGGGTGACGCACCCGGGGCAGAAGAACTCCCGGCACACGAACCGGTCGCCGCCGATGCCGTTGGGATCCACCCACGGCCCGGCGTTCTGAACCGGACCCTCTCGCATCAGCAGGTGCACCTTGTAGTTCTCGGCCGCGGGGCCGATCTCGTAACCGCAGCGGCAGACGGCGATCGCCTCGGACCCGCGGCCCACGATCTCGATCTGTTCGTTCAGGCGTGGCATCGTCACGACGCTCCATGCCGGGCTGCTTCCGGCACGCCACGCATCAAGGTCCGGGTCGCGGGCGTGGGACGCAGCGAGGAGACGTCGGCCCAGTCGTCGTATACCTCGTAGTCCTCCGGCACCCAGAACCGCGGGGCCAGCTGGTCGTCGGGAATCTGCTCCACCTCGGCGGTGTACTCCACGACCTGGCCGTTGGGGGCCAGGAAGTAGCCGAAGGCGTTCATCCCCTGGGGGTGGCGGCCGGGACCCCAGATCGTCTCGAAGCCGTGGGCGCGCATGTGCTCGATGCCGGCCAGGACGTCCTCGACCGTCGGCACCTCGAAGGCCACATGGTTGAGGGAGGCGTGCGGGGCACGGGCGATCGCCACGCTGTGGTGGTCCAGATTGCACTTCAGGAAGACCATGTGCTCGGTCTCGTCCGCCACCCGGAAGCCGAGCACTTCGATGAGGAGTTGCAGGTAGGCGTCGGCGTCGGGCGAGTTCAGCACCACGTGGCTCACCTTGGTGGGCCGGATCGGCGGCCCACCCGACTCAGCGTCAGGATCACCGGCCGGCGCCACCTCGGCGGACAGTTCGATCTCCCGCCCGTCGGGATCGGTGATCCGCAACCCGTAGCCACCCCCGGGACTCTCGAGGGGCCCCGGGCCGGCGACGATACGGGTGTCCGCCCGGGCTCCCAGTTCCTCCGCCGCCTCGCCCACCCCGGCGCGGTCGGCCAGGCCCAGGCGGTAGCCGCGCACCGTGGTCTGGGTGCCCGGGTGGATCGACAGGATGTGATGCTCCGGCCCGGTACCACGCAGGTAGACCGACTCCCCTCCCGTCGCAACGCGCTGCAGCCCCCAGATCTGCTCGTAGAACCCGGCGACGTCCTCCGGCGCCGGGTCGGTCAACTCGACGCCGCGCAGATGGGTGATCCTCATGCCGGTATGCCGCGCCTGGTGCGCGGGCGGTTGCAGAGGTCCAGCGCCAGCCGGGCGTAGATCCTCGTGATGGCGACGAAGTCGGCGATCTCGGCCGAGTAGCGACCTCCGCCGACACTGCCCGTGGGCCCGTACGTGATCGCCGGGATGCCCATCTCGATGAACGGGTTCGTGTCGCGCCACATGCTCGACATCTGCGGCTCCGCCTCGCCCGGCTCGGTGCCGAACTCGGCCCGGTGGGCGATGGCGGTGGCGTCCAGCAGCTCGTCGACGCCGACGGCCTCGTAGCCGCGGCGGTAGAGCGTGCATTCGAGTTTGGTGGGCACGTCGAGGGCGCCCAGCACCTCGGTCAGTTCGGCCTGGACGTCCATGGCCGTCTGCGCCGGGGTGAGGCGCACGTCGAGATAGAGATAGCAATGCTCGGCGCTGACGATCGTGAGGAACGGCTGCCCCCCTCGAATGGCGCCGATGTTCACCTTCGGCACGCAGCGACCGCCGTCGAAGCGGTACTCGTGCTCCACCTCGTAGCGCCGCCCCCAGTCGGTCAGGGCCTCGATCACCGGCGCGACGCGCACCAGGGCGTTGCCGTGGTCGGCGAGGCGCTCGGGATGGGTGACGTAGGGCGTGTAGCGGGAGCTGCCGCCGAGGACGGTCACCTTGAAGAACGCCTTGCCGGCCTCCACCCAGGTGACGCCGAAACTCGTGGCCTCGGCCACCACGGCGTAGTCGCCGATGATGCCGTGGGTGATGAGGTAGCGGGCGCCGACCTCCTTGGAGAGGTAGTCCGGTGCGGTGAACTCGTCGACGGGCTCCTGGCCGATCTCGCCGGCGACCCCGGTGACGATGAGGTCGCCGGCGAGCGGAGCGCCCGAGGCCTTCACCGCCTTGGCCGCGATCAGCGTGCACGCCAGCGGGCCCTTGTCGTTGATGAGGCCGTTGCCCACGAGCGTGTCGCCCTCCCGCCAGGCGGAGTAGTAGATGGGGTTGTCGGGATCGTGCATCCAGCGCCGCTCCTCTGGACCCCAGGCCACGTCCATGTGGGCGTTGAAGATCACCGTGTTGCCCCCGCCGGAGCCCCGCAGGCGGCCCACGACGTTCGTGCGATCGGCGAACATTCCCACCTGCGAAGCCTCGAACCCGTTGTCGTCCAGCCACTCCAGGACGCGGTCCGACACGGGCTGCTCCTGGCCGGGCGGGCTGTCGATCTGCGCCAGCTCCAGCGACAGGTCGACGAGCTCCTCGGTGTCGATGGCGGCCAGCGCCGCCTCGTAGTGCTCGGGCGTGGGCCTGCTGGGCGCCGCGGTCATCGTCTACCCCCCGTCGTGTCGAGCAATATGTTGCCCCAGGCGTCCACGTCGGCGCGCTGGCCGGGGTGGACCACCATCGTCGTGTCGACCGCCTCGATCACGGCGTGGCCCCCCACGGAGTTTCCGGGCCGGAGCAGCTCGCGCCGGTAGATGGGCGTGGGGACGAATCCCTCGAGGGGCCGGAAATAGACCTGGCGCTCCGAGACGAGCGCGCCGGCGGGGTCCTCGGACCCGAGGGCCTCAGGATGCAACTCGGGCTTCGCCTGCCGTCCCACGCCACGCACCACGAAGGTTCGCGCCTCGATGGCGGCGTCGGCGGCCGCGCCCGAGCCGTAGCGGCGGTTGTAGCGGCGCCGGAACTCCTCCATCACCACGGCCAGGCTCTC
>JAPPDX010000131.1 GCA_028824415.1 bacterium
GCCCGTCGCAGGGGGCGCGGCCCTGGCGGGGCGCATCAGTGACCACGTGCGGGACTCCACCGGTCTGTACGCCGCGGTGGTGGCGACCCGTGACTGGCACATCGATCCCGGTGAGCATTTCTCTTCCGAGCCGGACTTCGCCGGGACCTGGCCGCCGCACTGCCGCGCCGGCAGCAGCGGCGCCGACTTCCACCCGGACCTCGAGACCGAGCCGCTGGAGGAAGTCTTCTCGAAGGGCCAGTTCTCGGCGAGCTACACCGGTTTCGACGGGATCGCCGGCGACGGCGCGGCGCTGGAGGACTGGCTCCGCTCCCGCCGGTTGGCGGTGCTCGACATTGTCGGGATCGCCACCGACTACTGCGTGCGTGCCACGGTGCTCGATGCCGCCCGGCTGGGATTCACCACCCGGGTGCTGGCGGATCTCTGCGTCGGGGTGGCGCCTGACAGCACCCGCACCGCGCTGTCGGAGATGGCTGCCGTGGCCGAGGTGCTCTCCCAGCCGGCGGACTGAGCAGCGCGCCGGCGCCGGAACCGGCCGCTCAGCGGATCGTGCGGGCCGTGGTCCGGTACGACAGCAGTTCACCGAGACCGGTCAGCGTCTCGGTGAGGGCGTTCACGGGATCCTCCTGGCGCGGCGTCTCGGCCGCGTTGCGCAGGCGGATCTCCTTGACGGAGAATCGCAGGCGGTGCTCGATCACGCTCATGAGCAGCGTCGGATGAGCGCTTCCCGCCGGCAGGTGCGAGACGATCTCCTCCAGCGCCTCCGCGTCGTAGAGCCGCACCGGTGAGCCGATGTCGTTGCGCCAGATCCCGAACGCCAAGCCGGCCAGCGGCCGCAGGGCCCGCCCCGCGAGTGATCGCCGATCGCCGACGGCGACCCTCGCCCCGGCCTCGTAGCCGTCCAGGAGGCCGGCCACATCGCTGTAGCCCAGCCGGACATCGCCCCCGATCAGGATCACCAGATCGGGACCGGTGACGAGTGCCAGCGTGCAGGCCTTGAGGGCGTCGAAGTGCTGCCCGTCAGGAGGCGCCAGAACGGAGTGCTCCCGGGCAAGCGCGGCGAGCGCCTCCTCGAGCATCCAGGCGTCCCCGCCGGAGGGACGCATCAGTACCGCCGTGACGTTGCGGCGGGGCGGGGGAGAACTCACGATGAGCGACGCTACCGGCTCGGTCTCCTCAGGACTCCGCCGGCGCCGCGCCACTGGACGAGGCTCGATGCTCCGAGCCGGTCAGGTAGATCGCCGCGATGGCCAGCACGAACAGAACGGTGGTGGCCAGCTGGGCCAGGAACCCGTTGCCGACGCCGTAGTCCACGGTGACCCGCAGGCCGTTCTCGAGGTCCTGGCTGTAGTCGAGGGAGTAGTCGACGGTCAGGGCGACGGCGATGTCCGCCACAAAGTAGACGAGGAACCCGCTCACGAACGCGGCGGCGAGCTGGCGGCGCAGCACCCAGGCGGCCAGCGGCGCGGCCAGAGCGAAGATCGCCCAGCCGGCCAGCTCGGGAATGAATTCGGCTCCCTCGAGGCGGGCGACCAGACCCCGGTGCAGGACCTCCGGCGCCAGCGGTTCACTCAGTGCGTTGCCGGACTCGTTGACCGGTGTCCGCGACACGGTGATCTCGTAGGTGGGCAGGAACCGGGCCACGATCCAGCCGATGCTGCCCACTGCGAAGCCAAGCACCAGCCAGGGGCTGTGCGGCCGGCGGTCGGCGCGGCAGCCGCTGCACCACTCCTCGCCGGCGAGGCGGGCGGCGTAGGAGGCGGTCGTCAACTGCACGATGTAGGAGGCCAGACCCAGCCAGAACCCGGCGCCCGGAGTGGCGTCGTCGTAGGTGAACATGCCGAAGCTGTTCTCGGCGACGACGTAGAACATCCCGGCTGTGAGCCCGCAGACCCCGATCGCGCCGGCATTGCGGTTGCCGGGCCGCGACACGCAGAGGAGCATCATCGCGAAGGCGCCCATCGTGATGCAGTTGAACCACAGGTTCACCGGGTCGTGCACGAGGAGGCCGGTCTCGTTGTCCCAGGGGAAGTAGAACGAGAGGATCCAGAGGACGACCGTGGCGATACCGAGTTGGAGCACGCCAAGGAGTCGGCGCTGGGCCGGATCACCGGCGGCGTAGAACGGAACGATCAGAGCCGCAAGACCTCGAGCCTCGCGGGCGGCCGCGGGTTCGGTGGCGTCAGTCATGGCGGTCCCTCCGATCGTGGCCGGCGCTTCGTGGTGCCCCGGCCCCCCCTTGCCTCAAGCGACACGTTGCGGAGGCTATACGCCGGGGCTTGCGGGCACGAGGGAGTCCCGGCGAGGCGGGCGACATGCCGGCCGCCGGTTAGAGTCCCCCCGTGCCCAGGCCACCCGCGGTAGATCTCTACAGCGACACCCAGACCAAGCCCACCGCCGCCATGCGGACGGCGATGGCGGGTGCCGAGGTGGGCGACGAGCAGCAGGGCACCGATCCAACGGTCAACCGGCTCTGCGCCAGGGTTGCGGAGATTCTGGGCCACGAGGCAGGGCTCTTCCTGCCCACCGGCACGATGTGCAACCTCGTGGCGGTCGCAACGCACACTTCGCCGGGCGACGCCATCGTGACCTCCGTCGATAGTCACATCGTGCGCTCCGAGACGGGCGGGGCGGCCGCCTATTCGGGGGTGATCACGGATCTGCTCGCCGGGGACGGGGGGCGGTTCGCTCCTGAGGCCACCGCCGAGGCCCTGGCGCCGGGCAACGCGTACCGGCCGTGGCCGCGCCTGGTCTGCCTGGAGCAGACGCACAACTTCGGGGGTGGAACAGTCTGGCCGCTGGAGCAGTACCGGGCGGTGGCGGAGGTGGCGCATCGCTCAGGGGTGCCGGTGCACACCGACGGCGCGCGGCTCTTCAATGCCACTGTGGCTTCCGGGACCGATCCGGGGGTCTGGGGCGAACCGGTGGAGAGCATCTGGATCGATTTCACCAAGGGTCTCGGCGCGCCGATGGGGGCCGTCCTGGTTGGTGGCCACGACTTCATCCAGGCGGCACGCGTACACAAGCACCGCTGTGGGGGGGCCATGCGCCAGGCCGGCATCGCCGCCGCGGGGTGCCTCCACGCTCTCGACAATCACATCGAGCGCCTGGCTGACGATCACGCCAACGCGGCCCGGCTCGCCGAAGGGCTCGCCGGTCTGGGCCTCGACACCGAGCCCGTGGAGACCAACATGGTGTGGATCGACGTCTCCTCGACCGGTCAGACGGCGGCGCGATTCCTCGAACTCCTCGCCACCCATGATGTCCGCATGAGCCGGGTCGAGGAGCGGGTGCGGGCCGTCACGCACCTCGACGTCTCCGCCGAAGACATCGAGGTGGCAATCACCGCGGTGGCCGCGGTGCTGGAACGCTTGCCGTGAGTGACAACGGAAGCGGTCCCCGACGCCCCAATGTCTGCTTCATCCTCACCGACCAGGAGCGTCACCGGGGTTGGTTGCCCGACGACGTGGACCTGCCCGCCCGGCGGCGCCTACTGACCGGCGGCCTGGAGTTCAACCGGCACTACACCCACACCTCGCCCTGCTCCCCCTCACGGGCGACGCTCGTCACCGGCGAGTACATGCCCGCTCATGGCGTCAAGGAGAACACGCGCGGCCCGGCCAACGGCTGGCTGGACACGGGCGTCGACACGCTCGGCAAGATGCTCCGCCGCGCCGGCTACGACACCGGCTACAAGGGCAAGTGGCACCTGTCCATGGGTCCCTACCCCGACATGGAGTCCTATGGCTTCGGCGGCTGGGAGGGAAACGATCAGGCCTTCTGGGGACAGGCCGGCAGCGGTGTGGAGTTCGACGAGCCGATCGCGGCGGGCGCCGCGCAGTGGATCCGCGACCGTGGCGGCAGCCGGCAACCCTGGTTCCTGTTCGTAGGGCTCGTCAACCCGCACGATGTGATGTGGTTCCCGATCGATCAGCCGTGGTACCAGGAGTCGAACCCCGATCACTACGGCCGGGTGCGCGATCGTTACGCCGCGCTGGGCTGGGGTCGTACCGATGCGCTCCCGCCGTTCACGTTCGACTATCCCGAGCGCTTCGACCGGCTACCGGCCAACTTCGACGATGACCTGCACACGAAGCCCGATGTGCACCGACGGTTCGTGCACGAGATGTCACGGAACGGCGGCTACCTCGACCGTGCCGACAAGCGGAACTGGCTCCGCCAGCTCGACTACTACGTGAAGCTCCACGAGATGAGCGACGTGAGCGTCGGGCTCATCCTCGACGCTATCGACGAGTCCGGGGCCGCCGAGGACACCGTCGTGGTGTTCACGTCCGATCACGGTGACCAGTGCGGTTCACACGCCCTGCGCTCGAAGGGCCCGTGGAACTACGAGGAGACGATGCACATCCCGCTGTACATCACCGCGCCGGGGCTCACCACGGGGGGCACGCGGAGCGAGGCGCTCACCAGCCACGTGGACCTGACCGTCACGGTCGCCGAACTCGCCGGCGTGGATCTCTCCGCGACGGCACTTCCCGGACGGAGTCTCCTGCCCCTGCTGGCGGATCCGGCGGGTGAAGGGCGCGAGGAGATCCTGTTCGCGCAGGACTGGGCCTGGTACGACGGCCTCCTGAACACCCGCTACGCCAGCCGCGGCATCTTCGACGGTCGCTTCAAGTACTGCCGCTACTACGGGGTCGGCGGCAGCAGCACCACCTCGGCGCGCCCGCCGTCGGGCCCGAAGCTGTTCGACATCGACGCCGACTTCGATGACCACGAGCACGAGTTGTACGACCTGCAGGAGGATCCGCACGAACTCGTGAACCTGGCGGTGGACCGGGGTCGGCGGGGGGAGGTCCGGGCGTGGTTCGACCGCTTACGGGCCGCCGAGGCCGAGGCGTTCGCGGATGCCCCGGGCAGCCGGCCCGCCGGCGCTCCCCCCTGGGCGGAGGGCTAGAGCCGTCTCCGCAAGGGCGCGGAGTTGCCGGGCCGGGTGCCCGCCAACCACAGCCCGACGCCGGTGGGTTCAGCGGCGGGCGTCGAGATGGTGCGCCGAGGCTCCGGCCAGTTCCAGTTCGCCGATCATCAGGGCGTGCAGCCGCTCGACCACCGAGGGATGATCGGCGGCCACGTTGGTCGTCTGGTCGGGGTCCGAGTTGCGGTCGTACAGTTCGCAGGGCTCCTGCCGCACCGACCAGAGCATCGTCCAGTCGTCGGTGGTCACGGTGATGGGTTGCCACTCCCGGACCTGCCGGGTGATGTCGTCCACGATGGAGACCAGGTCGCTGCCGGCGTTGGCCAGCGGCATGGCGCTTATGGCCACCTCCCGCCCGGGGCCCTGCGACGAGGTCACCAGCGGAAGCAGTGAGCGGCCCCGGAACTGGTCGGGCGCCCCGAGGCCGAAGATGTCGGTGATCGTGGGGGCCAGGTCCACTGCTGAGACCAGGCGCTCGTCGACCCGCGGGTCGTTGCCGGGAAGCCGCACGAACAGCGGCACGTTGACGATGTCGCGCCACAGGGGCGAGCGCAGCCAGCGCCTCAGCCCGGGGTCGGCCATCGAGCGATCGGCGATCATCTTGCCGAACAGTCCGTGCTCGCCGAAGCAGAAGCCGTGGTCGGTGGTGAAGATGACGGCGGTGTCCTGGCGCAGGCCCAGAGCGTCAACCGAGTCCAGGAAGCGCCCCAGCCAGCGGTCCACCATCTCCAGCTTGCCGCTGTAGCAGGCCCGGGCTATCGCCACGTCGTCGGCGGTGTAGTCGAATTGGGCCAGGTTGTCGAGGGTGGCGTAGGCGGGCTTGACAAGGCGCCCGTCGTAGTCGGGCAGGTAGCGCTCGGTGTACCAGCGCGGGGCGTCCCACGGCTCATGCGGATCCCAGGTGTCCACGTACAGGAAGAACGGCTCGCCGGCCTGCACCAGCAGGTCCAGGTGCTTCTCGGCCTCGGTGAAGGTGACTGGCGCGCAGTGGTCGTGCTCGGTGAGCCACGGGCCCTGCACCAGCGGCGTGTTGCTCTGCACGCGCGGGTCGGCCGAGAGGCGGGCCACGTCCTGGACGGGGATGTCGGCGAACCAGCGGAACCCTCGGTCGTAGTTGTAGCCCTTCACCTTGTAGAACGGCGTGTCCACCACCCCGCAGCAGGTGATGCCCGACTCCGACAGGTACTCCGGCAGGGTCCGGAGATTCCTGGGCAGAGGACCCCAGCCGATGTCGGTGAGGGCGTATTGACCGGTGAGGTAGTCGGCCCGGGCCGGCACGGTTGGAAACGAGGCGGCCTGCGCGGACACGAAGTCCACCGATTCGGCAGCCAGGCGGTCGAGGTTGGGCGTGTGGACGTGCCCGCCGTGAACCCCCAGATAGTCGGTGACCACGGTGTCGGCCACGATCATGATCACGTTCATCAGTTGACTCCCTCGTGCGACGCCTCGTCGCGGCGGGCGCACTGTACCCGGGGGAGGCCCGCGCGGCCGGAGGTCGCATTCCCGGACGGCTTCCACCTGCGGTGCCCGAGTGTCATCATGATGGGCATGAGCACGATGTCGCCGGTGGTGATCGCCGCCATCAGACCACCCGGTGACGCCGGGAGGGCCGAGATCGTGGGGTCGATCTCGCAGCGGCACTCAGGGAGGCCGGCGTGCGGGTGCTGACTCCGAGAGGGGTGCGATTGTGAGGATTCTTCTCGCAGATCCGTGCCATCGCAGTGCCGTCAGCAAGCTCAGCGACGCGGGTTTCGAATGCATCGAGAAGCCGCAGGTGGAGGCGGGTCAACTCGGACCGCTGCTCGCTCGCGGCGAGTTCGACGTGCTCGTGGTGCGCAGCACCCTCGTCACCGCCGAGGCGATCGCCGCCTCGCGCTCGCTGTCGCTGATCGTGCGCGCCGGGGCCGGGTTCAACAACATCGATGTGGCCGCGGCCTCGGCCCGCGGGATCTACGTCTGCAACACCCCGGGGCGCAATGCCGTGGCGGTGGCGGAACTCACGATGGGCCTCATGTTGGCGCTCGATCGTCACCTCGCCGACGCCGCAGCCGACCTGCGCCAGGGCATGTGGGACAAGCCGCGCTACAGCGAGGCGCGCGGCCTCAAGAGCCGCTCGCTTGGCATCGTGGGGCTGGGGCGCATCGGGATGGCGGTCGCCCAGCGCGCCGGGGGCTTCGGCATGCGCCTGCACGCGCTGCGGCGTCCCGGCCGGGACCCGCGGGTCCACCAACGCATCGAGGATCTCAACGTCACACTGCACGATGACCTCGTCGAGATGGCGGCGGTCTGCGACGTCCTGACCCTTCATCTCGCCGGCACCGAGCAGGTGGTGGACGCGGCCGTCCTGGCGGCGATGCCCTCCGGCGCGATCCTGCTGAACACCGCACGGGCCGGCCTCGTCGACACCGAGGCCCTGCTCACCGCCATGGACGCCAAGGGGATCCGTGCCGGCCTCGACGTGTTCGAGGAGGAACCCAGCAGCGCCACCTCCGACTTCGCCTCGAAGCTGGTCCGGCACCCCAACGTCGTCGCGACCCCGCACATCGGTGCCTCCACCGAGCAGGCCCAGGAGGCGGTGGCATCGGCCATCGTCAAGGTCGTCAAGTCCTATGCAGGCGGCCGCGTCGTCAACTGTGTGAACCTCGAGACCGAGCGTGTCGGCAGCCACGTGATCGTGGTCCGCCACGAGGATCGCGTCGGGGTGCTGGCTTCGGTGCTGGCCGTCCTCCGGCGCCACGAGCTCAACGTGGCGGGAATGGAGAACAGGATCTTCCGCGACGCCACCGCGGCGGTCGCCACGATGGACCTCTCCGGGATCATGAGCACCGAGGTGGGCGACGAGATCCTGGACCTGCCGCACGTCCATCACGTGGAGGTCCGGCCGGTTCCCGGCGCCGGGGTGGCGGAGTCGCCGTCATGACGGCAGACCCCTCCGGCGGCGAGACCATGGGCCACCACGGTTCGGTGCTGTGGCCGTTCTCCGCCAGTGTCGTGCAGCAGGACTGGGCCGAAAGAGTGGTCTCACCCGCGTACGAGGGGCTCGGGGTGGAGGAGCGGCGGGCCCTGATGGTGGCGCAGCCCGACAGTTACATGCACGCCACGCGCTCGCCCGAGGACGTCGGCTACGCGCTCAGCCCCGCGGAGTTGGCGGTCTTGAACCAGATGGCGCTGATCCGGCTGCTGCGCCTCGGGGCCTTCGAGTCGCGCTCGGATCCGGCCGTCTACGTCTACCGCCTCATCGGGTACGGCTGTCGCCAGCGTGGCATCGTCGGGGTC
>JAPPDX010000043.1 GCA_028824415.1 bacterium
GTGGCCCGAAGCCTGCGAGCAGATGACCGACGAACTGTGGCGACTCGACCTGTACAGCCTGGCGGAGGTTGGGCCCGACCTGGCGTCACACTTCGGCGAACTGGCGAACGTGGTCTGCGGCGGATACACCCACGACCTCGGCGATCTCTGCGGCGGGATCGACTTCCTCGAGGCCGGCGCGGACGCTCTCGGCACCAGCCTGGAAGCCTTCGGCGCCATGTTCGAAGCTCTCGGCGCCGGGCTCGGGGCCTTCGGCGAGGGCCTCGGCGGCCTCGCCGAAGGACTCGGCGGCGTCCTGGAAGGCGTCTTCAGCATCTTCGGCTGATCGGCACCGGGCCCCGAAGCCGGCCGACCAGCGGTTCCAAGTCGGCGCTTCGGTTCTAATGCTGCCGTCAGTCCGCCGTACCCCGCTCGACGACCCAGCGATGCGGCTGGCCGGTGATTCCGGCGATGGCCTCGAGGTCGGCGTCGTAGTGCAGCACCGTCAGACGGATGTCTTCATTAGATGAATGAGGACATCACCCGGTCCCCTTGCCGCACTCCACGAGGTCGACAAGATCCTGTGGGGCCAACCGGCGGTTCCAGCACAAGCGGCACGGATCACTCCGGCTTGCGGGCTCTGGGTACCGCCATCAGAATACGACACCGAACGAGATTGATCCCAGTGATCGCCGAGCGAACCGAACTGGGAATGTCAATCAATCAATTGCGAGGCTGCCTTCGGCTCGATCAGACTAAGATTGCCGCTAGTGACCTCCATCAGAAGTGTGGTGGGGAGCAATGGCTACGCCCGAGAACAACGACCCAGACGATGCTCAGCCCAATAGTTGGAGCGAAGAGTTCAAGAAATTCAGTTCCGAACTTAGGGAGCCGAGGGATCTAGCAGGACGCGCACTCACAATCGGCGTCACGATCGCTGGAATCATGAGCGCTGGGGTTGTGTTCGCAGATAGTCGCATACTGGACTATGGGAGACTCGTATGGGCAGGCGGCCTCCTGATGTACATCGGAGTCACTTGTCTGGGAGCCGGGACTGCCACGTTGTGGGGTACAGCAGTCCCCCAAGTCGACCGATCTCTAAGACGCCGCAAGGATGCCGGTGGGCGGAATCCCCTCCCCATTCAAAGGTTCCGCAACTGGTATCAGATCGCCATATTCGGTCTCTATCTCGAGATTCTCGGTGCCCTCCTTCTCGGCACTGGGGTAGCAGTCGCCGATCGTCCTGAACCAGCTGTGATCGTTGAACGAATCATCTGCTGTTCATGAATGAGAGTTCTCGTGTTGATGCCTGAATAAGCAACCGATCTGCCATTGTTCTGTCCTCTTCGATCCGGGGCAGGCTCAACCCTCCTCTGCTGGCGACGCCGCCTTCGACTCTGCGCCAATCGCAATCGGCTTGGGTCACAAGTCCAGCACATTCACGGCGTGCTGCTGCCCAACCAGATCCAAGATGCACGAACGGGAGATCGGGTTCAGGCGGACGTCGACGAGCACCTCGACCTCGCCCTGGCAGAGCACGTCGATCAACTCGTCGACACTCCGCCCCTGGTAGCCGACGGAAACAATTGTCGCCGGCACCTCGGCCATCGTTGAACCCCGCTCAGGCGTCGCTGAGGGCGATTCGGAGGCGCTTGTTGGCCTTGCCCTTCGACTCGGTCTTGGTGACCTCGAAGCGGCCCACCTCGGCGGTGGAGGCCACGTGGGTGCCGCCGTCGGCCTGGCGGTCCAGGCCCACGATGTCTACCACCCTGATCTCGGTCACCGACTCGGGGATGAGGTTCACCTTGGTGCGGATCAGGTCGGCGTCGGCCAGCGCCTCGGCCCGCGGCCAGAACGACACCTCCACCGGACGATCCGCGGCGATCTCGGCGTTCACCAGCTCGGCCACCTCGGCGCCGAAGCCCTCCGGCAGCGGCCCGAACTCGAAGTCCATCCGCGCCCGCAGCGGCTCCATGTTCCCCCCGGTCACCGCCGCCCCCCACTGGTTCCAGATCACCCCGCAGAGGATGTGCAGCGCCGTGTGCGTGCGCATCAGCGCATAGCGCCGCTCCCAGTCCAGAGTCCCCCGCACCCGGGCCCCCACCGCCGGATCATCGCCGTCGAGGGTGTGCCACACCGCTGGGCCGTGACCCCGCACATCGGTCACCGCCGCCGAACCCCCGTCCCAGGCCAGCGTTCCCGTGTCATGCGGCTGCCCACCCCCGGTGGCATAGAACGCCGTCGCATCCAGAGCCACCCGGCCGCCGTCCTCCACCCCCACAACAACGGCATCGAACGCCCGGCACTCGGCGTCCCGCAGATAGATGCGATCCGTGACGGGCTCGGCACTCATGAGACCTCAAGTCTGGCCCGCCAACCGCCCCACAGCGACCCGATTGGATGGCGACATTCCTCCCCGCCTTCCCAACCAGCCGAGAGCTGACCTCGTCGCCGTGACCCTCGTCCTCCAGCGCGGTACTACGCTCCCTGCAGCCGGCGAGCAGGGTTGTGGATCAGGTAATCGCCTGCGTGCTCAATCGGGGGTCGCGATGAGGGGAAGACTCACCCGAACGGCGGTCGCCGTCGCTCTCGGAATCGCCGGGATCGCCGCCGCTGCTCCTGCCGCTGCCCAGCAGGCCGGGCCCGCCAACCACGGCGGGAGCACCCCCGGCAACCAGCAGACCAGCACCGTTCGGCAGCTCGGCGCCGGGGCGCAACCCGGCACCGCCGCAGCGTCACAAGCCGAGTTGCAGGTGCGCATCGCCGCTCGACGCCACACCGACGGGCGTATCGAGTTCGCCCTCCAGCAGCGTGAGGCGGACGGCGGATGGGGCGAGCGGCTGCTCCCGGCGCGGCGATTCTTCCCTCCCGATGTCGAGCTCGGCGCTTGGCTGTCCAGCACACCGCTGACGTTGAGCGCGGAGGCCGTCCTCACGTCTGATCCCGCCGCGGACGTGCAGATCCGCATCGTGGCAAGACAGCACCCCAGCGGCCGCACCGAGTTCGCCCTCCAGCAACGGCGGTTCGAGGGCGACTGGGGCGAGCGGCTCTTGCCGGCGCGGCGATTCTTCCCCATCGAGGCGAGGGTCGGTGCGTGGCTGTTCAGTTCGTCGGTGACGTTGAGCGCCGTCCCACCCGTAACAGGGTTCACGGCGCTGGCCGCCGGATATCAGCACCTGTGCGGACTGCGCGCCGACGGCCGTGTCGAATGCTGGGGATCGAACTACGCCGGGGAAGCGGAACCGCCCGACACACGCTTCACCGCCATCTCCTCGGGCGACAAGTACTCGTGCGGGTTGGCCACCGACGGCACGATCGGCTGCTGGGGCTTGAACAGGTACGGGCAGTTGGACGCACCGGGTGGCGATTTCAGCGCCGTCAGTGCCGGCAGGCAGCATGCGTGCGGGCTGCGCACCGACGGCACCATTCGCTGCTGGGGACGCCCCAGTGGCGGGCAAACCGATGCCCCGGATGGGCAGTTCATTGCCGTCGCCGCCGGGGCGGGTCACTCGTGCGGGGTCCGCACAGACGGCACCGCCACCTGCTGGGGCTCCAACAACTACGGGGAAGCCGACGCACCCGAGGGACGGTTCACCGCGGTCACGGCCGGACCCGACTTCACGTGCGGGCTGCGCACAGACGGGACGATCATCTGCTGGGGCGGGCCCGGTTCCTCCTATCTGGACGCGCCGGACGGCGAATTCGTCTCGATCGATACCGGCTGGCGTCATTCGTGCGGACTTCGCGCCGGCGGGACCATCGACTGCTGGGGTTCGGACGATCACGGTCAGACGGACGCACCGAGCGGTCCGTTCACGGCCGTGACCGCTGGCGCTCTGACCCACTCGTGCGCGCTGGGGACGGACGGCACCATCACATGCTGGGGCCACAATCCCTACGGATGGGCAAACCCGCCGGCGGGGCAATTCACCGCCACCACCACGACGTGCGGGCTGCGCATCGACGGCACCATCGACTGCTGGGGTTCGAACTCTTACGGGCAGGCCGACGCCCCGGAAGGAGAATTCGCCGCCCTCGCGGCCGGCTTCGACCACCTGTGTGCACGACGTATCGATCGGACGATCGCCTGCTGGGGGAGGAACGAACGCGGGGCGGCGGACGCGCCCGAGGGACAGTTCGACGACGTCGCACCCGGCCGGTTTCACACGTGCGCGCTGCGCACCGACCGCGCTGTCGAGTGCTGGGGAAGCAAACGTCGCGGGGAGTCGGACGCGCCGAACGGGCAATTCACCTCCATCTCGAGCGGCGACCAGCACTCGTGTGCGTTGCGGACCAACCGCACGATCGAGTGCTGGGGATTCAACGACCACGGAGCGACGGACTCGCCGGACGGACAATTCACCACAGTCGTCTCCGGTCGTGGGAGGTCTTGCGCGCTGCGCACGAACCAGACCGTCACCTGCTGGGGCCGGAACCACGAGTTGGGGGGTGGCACGCCGACCGGTCGGTTCACCGCCGTGACGATCGGCTCGCTGCACACGTGTGGTCTGCACACCGACGGCACCGTCGAATGCTGGGGCTCCAACTTCTACGGGCAGACCAACGCACCGAGTGGTCGGTTCACCGCCATCGACGCGGGTCGACAGCATTCGTGCGGGTTGCGGACCGACGGCAGCGTCGAATGCTGGGGCGAGCACTATCACCGTCAGACAGATGCGCCCGACGGACGGTTCATCTCAGTCGTTGCCAACGGTGACAGTTCCTGTGGGTTGCGAACCGACCGCACCATCGAATGCTGGGGACCGAGCTACGTGCAGGCACCGGAGGACTGGTTCCGGGACAGGTGATCTCACACATGGGCAGCTACGCGCGCTAGTAGTTCCGGACGCCGTCGCAAGGGCTCTTCCGCGACGGCGAGGAGGTCCGGGGATGGAGCCGGGCCACCCACAACTTGCCCCGAATTCTGGCGTGATATTCTGCCTTGAATTCTGTACAGTACATTCACGAGCCGGCGAGGCACCGAAAGCAGGAGCCATTCGATGACCCCACTGACCGAAGCCCGCAACCGCCTCAGCGAAATTGTCGAGGACGTGACATCCACCGGGTCCGAGTTCGTGATTTCCCGACACGGACGGCCCGCTGCCGTCGTCATCGGCTACGAGGAGTACGAGGCGCTGCTCGAAACGCTCAACATCCTCAGCGACGCCGACACCATGATCGCCCTCGCCGAGGCCGAGGCCGATCTCGCCGCCGGCGACCTCACCCCGCTCGACTGACCGATCCGTGCCTCAACTGACCCGTCGGGCCCGCAAGGATTTCGACGCCCTCCCCCCGGCTCTCTCCAACCGGGCCCGCGAGCTCATCGGGCGCCTCGATGACGAACCACACCTCGGAAAGAAGCTGATGGGCCCGCTACAGGGCAAGCGTTCCGCACGTCTGGGACGCTCCCACCGCATCATCTACACAGAGCGAGACGACGGCATCGTCGTCCTCACGATCGTCGCACGCAAGGATGCCTACCGGTAGGGGCAATTCCCGGCTCTATGGGAAAGTCGTAGAGCGATCAGACCTTATGCAGGTCTTGGGGCCGGGGTCACGATCTGGATCAGGTTCCCGCAGGTGTCATCGAAGACCGCCATCACGACGGTGCCGACATCGGTGGGCGGCTGAGCGAACTCGACGCCGGCAGCGCACAGCCGCGCGTGCTCGGCATGAACGTCATCAACGGTGAACTGCGCAGATGGGATCCCGTCGGCGGTGAGAGCGTCGCGGGATGCCCTGGCGGCCGGGTGCGCTGCGGGCTCGAGCAGCAGTTCCGGCCCGTCAGGCTGCTCCGGGGAGACCACGGTGAGCCACGAATACTCCCCGACGGGTACGTCGTGATACTTGCGGAATCCGAGGACCTCGGTGTAGAAGGCGAGGGCCTTGGCCTGGTCGTTGACGATGACGTTGGTCAATGTGATCCGCACCTGCATCCACCTTTCGTCAGGGGAGGAACCCGCACCCTAGACGCCACCACGAGACGAACCCATCGCCCTGTCTGAAGGCACGACGCCGGAGGAAGCGCTCCCAGCGCCCGGACCTCCTCCACCAGGGGGCAGGGCGAGGTGTCCGACAGACATGTGACGAGGAGGACGTAATAGCTATGGTGAGCGGGACAAAAAGCTGTGGTTTGCCTACCGAACTCGGCGACATCCGGCGAGGCGAAGCGCTTACTGAACAGCGAGCCATCGACGACGTTCGCCCCGCCTCGCCCGTAGCTACGTGCGCACCCGCGAACACCGGTAAGCTCCAGACATTCCTCCCCGCCTTCCCGGTCAGCCGGGAATGGCGGGGCTTATCGTTTCGGCGAGACGCCTCGCCATGTAGCCGACCGTAGAGGTCATCAATCGCCGAGGCGCTCACTCGCGAGTCCCAAGGCGCCCGCCGGTCCGCCGACCGCTCTGCCGAGAAGGTGACTTCGGCACCGCGGCCGGTCCAACAACTGGAGGACATCGTGCTGATCTCGTACCTCGACGAATCCGGCAACACAGGAACGCGTCTTGATGACCCCGTGCAGCCTCATCACTATGTTGCGGCGATTCTGGTTCGCGAAGACCGGATCCGGGACATGACCGCACGACTCGACTCGCTGGCCCATGTGGCGCCCACGACAACCCCGCTCAAGGAATACCGGGGCAGCGAACTCTTCTCCGGGCTTGGCGCCTGGGCCGACGTCCCCCCTCGTCAGCGAATCGCTGAGTACAAGAGGGCACTCGCAGTGCTGCACGCCATCGACGCGGTCGTCGCCCAGGTCTCAATCGACAAGCCACGCCTAGCCGCACGACATCCCACATGTCGGCCGAATCCTCATCTGTTCGCGCTGCAGTTCCTCTTGGAGGAAGTCGAGAGATGGGTCGTTCGCCAGGCTGACCCGCTCAGCAGGAGAATCCTGCAGGTCGCGGACGAGAATGACGAACAAGAGCAGGATGTCGTCGACCTGATGGGGCAGATGCTGACCGACGGCGGCCCCGTCCGCGAGCCGACGGCGACTGCAATCACGCTGGACAGGTTCGTCGAGAACATCCACTTCGTCAGATCGGAGCGAAGCCGGGGAATCCAACTCGCTGATCTCGTCGCGTTCATTCTGCGACGGTGCGCCTGGATCGAGTGCCACCCGGGCCAGCCGAACTCGGACGCGGCGGTGCGGATGCTCAGAGAGGAGTACATCGACCCGCGAACCGAGATTCTCCGTAGCCGATGGCCGTGAAGGCCGCTCTCTCGATGATGCGGGTTGCCGGTAACCCGATAACGAGCGGTCTCCGCCAAAATCGGCAACCGGAGCCCGCCTTGCAGGCTCCGGCGCCGGTTGGACCGCCGAGCTTGAAGGCTGTGCCTCCAAACAACGGTCGGCCTGGTTGAACTTTATCGGGGTGAGCGATGCCAGTCCACGGCGCTGTGATTGCGTTCCACGACGGCGCGCTGCGAAGCGACCCTTGCACCCCGGTTTCTCGCGGCGAACTACCTCCGGCCGCTCAATTCGCGTTCTATTCGGGGGGGGTGGCGGATCAGCAGTACCCCCTCTGAACTGCCGTTTCACAGCTAGGCCTGCCTTCTCGATTCCAATTCGCCTTCTATTGGCTTCCAATTCGAGGGGGGGTGAGCGTCCAGCGCCGAGGACGTGGACACGTGCACCTGCCAGAGGAGGATCCCGGTACCGTGACCTGCGACACGGCGTCATCGGTCTACCGACTTGACGCCCACCGGCGAGGAGGTCTGGCGATGCAGCTTCAGGGCCCGACGTCCGCCGGTCTCATGTACTCCGACAGCGGCGGCGACGGGCCGGTGGTGGTGTTGCTGCACGGGGTGTTGATGGGTGGCTCCCTGTGGGACAACGTCATCGACGGCCTGGGGGACCGCTACCGCTGCGTCGTCCCGGAGTTGCCGTTCGGCGCGCACACCACGCCGATGCCCGACGGCGCCGACCTGTCCCTGCCGGCGATCGCCACCCTCCTCGCCGAGTTCCTCACCGAACTGGACCTGTAGCGGGTCACGCTGGTCTGCAACGACTGGGGCGGAGCGCAGCTCGTCATCAGCCCCGGCGGATCGGATCGTGTCGCCAACTTGGTCCTGGTGTCCTGCGAGGCCTTCGACAACTACCCGCCCGGGCTGCCCGGCCGGCTGCTGTGCCTCAACGCAGCGCTGCCCGGGGGCACCTTCCTGGTCGCCCAGCTGTTGCGCCGGCGCTGGATCCGCCA
>JAPPDX010000018.1 GCA_028824415.1 bacterium
GCGAGTGCGAGACGTTGTTGCCGAACGACGGCTTGCGCCCGGTGACCTGGCAGATACGCGACATAGACCGCCGAGTTTACCGACGGCCCGCGGGTGCCACACCGGGGCAGTCCGTCCCCCGCAGCCGTCGCGGCGGGCGCGGGGCCGGGGCGGAGCGGCAGTAACGTTGCCGGTGCCATCCCGGCCGCTGCGGCCGGAATGGGAACCCAGGAGGGAACCGTGACCGAGCCCGAACACATCCGCTTCTACTTCGATCCCGTTTGACCGTGGTGCTACCAGACCTTCCGCTGGGTCCGACGACTGATCGAGTTGGACGTCGTGGAGGTCGAGTGGGGCGTGTTCTCACTTGCGATCATCAACTTCGAGAAACCCATGGAGGAGTTCGACCCCGACCGGGGCCGCGGTGTCCGGGCGCTGCGCACCGCCATCGCCGTGCGCGACCGCTTCGGCAACGAGGCCATGGCCAACTACTACGGCGCCATCGGCAACCGCATCTTCGACGGTCTGCAGGACTACCAGGACGACGCCACCATCACCGGCGCCCTCAGTGACGCCGGCCTCGACGAGGGCGTGCTGGCGGATGCCCTGGCCGACCCGGAGACCTGGGAGAAGCTGCTCGCCGAGCACACCTGGCTGACCAGCAGCACCCGTAGTTTCGGCGTGCCGACGATCCAGGTCGACGGACCCGACGGTCCCGCCACGTTCGGACCGGTCATCTCCAACCCGCCCGACAACGACACCGACGCGGTGGCGCTCTGGCACCACACGGCCTGGCTGACCCGCTACGAGAACTTCAGCGAGTTGAAGCGCGACCGCACCGTCGACCCCGACTTGGAAGCGTGGCGCGCCCGGGAGTGACGCGTCCCGAGCCAGTTCCCGCCGGAGGCCTCCGCGGGGGCCGGCCCTCAGTCGTCTGAGGTCGGAGCCCTCTACCTCCCCACCAACTTGCGCAGGGGGATCGGCACTACTCTGGGAACGGTGGCCTGGTAGTCGCTGTAGCCCGGGTACTTCCCGCCGGAGATCTCCTCGGTGAGATTGATGGAGCCCTGGAAGAGCGCGATCAGCAGCAGGAACCCGAGGCCCGTCCAGTGCGCCACCTGGTTCGATGCGGAGATGGCGAAGAGGTAGAAGGTCACCCACATCCCCATCTCGCAGAAGTAGTTCGGATGGCGGCTGAAGCGGAACAGGCCCTCGTCCATGAACGGCTTGTGCACCTCGAGTCCCGCATCGCGTAGCCGACCCTTGTTCTTCTGGAAGCGCAGCATCTGCGCGTCCGCGACGCTCTCACCTGCGAGCAGCAACAGGAACACGACGATCGCGAGGTAGTCCAGCCACCCGATCGGCTGCTCGGAGTGCATCCACGCCTGATGGACGGGCGAGGTGAACAGCCAGATGATGATCATCTGGCCGGGGCAGATGAACGTGACGTTCAACAACTGGAACTGCAGCTTGCTGAGCTTGCCCCGCATGTAGGCCCACCGGTAGTCCTCGCCTCCGGGCTGGTACCCGCCCTTCACCGCGAAGTTGGCCGTCAACCGCACCCCCCACAGCAGGACCAGAACCGTCATGATGTTGACCCGGGCAGACCGGAAGCTCAGATCGGCCGCGACGATCAGGCAGTACGCCGGCGGGACCACCGACCAGAGGCGGTCCACCCACGAGAACTCCCCCGTCAGCAGCGACATGACCCAGCAGAACGCGGACACCGCGACGAAGAGAACGAATGCGGTCCCGTAGGGGGTGCCCGCCAGAAAATCAGGGACCACTTGACAATCTCCTCGACCTCACGGCGGCGACGTTAGTGCGAATGCGCATCGGGAAGCGGCGCCCCCGGCAGGATTCGAACCTGCGGCCTTGGACTTAGGAGGTCCCTGCTCTGTCCAACTGAGCTACGGGGGCAGGCCGGCTGACCGCCGGTGCGATACGGAGCGCCGGTCCGGTCCGCCCCGATGGTACCCAGGGTGGACCGGACCGGCTCCGGGGAGGGGAATCAGGCGGCCTCGGCGATCCGATCGGCCATGAGCCGGCCAAGCTCGCGGTAGAGCGGCGCAGCCGGCGCCAGCTTCCGCCACGCCAGCGCCACCTCGCGGCTGGGCTTGGTGTCGCTGAAGTGCCGGACCACCACGCCGGTGCCGTCATGGGCCTCGATCTGGCGGGCACTGGCCGGGAGCAGCGTCACCCCCATGCCGGCCGCCACCATCTGGCAGATCGTGTGCAGGCTGGTGCCCTGGATCCCGCCGTCGTTGCGGGCTCCCGCACGATCACAGATCTCGAGAGTCTGATCCCGCAGGCAGTGGCCGTCCTCCAGGAGCAGCACCGTCTCGTCGCGAATCCCACGCATCGAGACGTGCGACTGGTTCGCCAACCGGTGGTCGGGTGCCATTGCCAGCACGAACGGATCGACGAGCACGACCTCGTACTCGAAGCGCTCATCGTCGATCGGCAGTGCCATCAGTCCGAGATCCAACTCAGCGGCGGCCAGCGCCGCCATCAGTGGCGCGGTCTGCAACTCCAGCAGGTGCATCTCCACCGACGGGTGTCGCTCGCGCACCGCCGGCAGCACTCGCGCCAGCAGGTACGGCGCCACCGTGGGGATCGCCCCCACCCGCAGTGGTCCGGTCAACTCGGTCTCGGAGCGATGCGCCGACTCCAACAACTCGTCGGCCGCCTGCAGGATCACCCTGGCCCGGGCGGCCAGTTCCCTCCCTGCGGCGGTGACGGCGATGCCGCGCCCGACTCGCTCGGTGACGGCAATCCCGACGTGCTTCTCGAGCTCGCGGATTTGCGCACTCAGTGTCGGCTGGGTGACGAAGCAGGCTGCCGCTGCCCGGCCGACGTGACCGTGGGTGTCCAGCGCCACCAGGTACTCCAGCTGGCGCATCGTGGGGCGCATGCCGATGGAGGTCAAGAACGGCCTCCGCTTTCCGTTGCCGTTCCCGTTGCTCGAACCGTTGCCGCGACGGTTCGCTGTGGCGTTGCCCGCGCCTTGCCGGCCATCTATATCCGTGCGGCGGCCAGGGCCTCTTCGACCCTGCTGCCGTATGTGGCGTCGGCCTTTCGGAAGTGGTCGACACAGCGGGCGAACTTCTCGATGAGGTGCTGGTCGGCAAGCAGAACCGGGCCCGCGGGCCCGGTCATCTGGGTGTTCTGGTTGTCGGCAACCGGAGCGCCCGACTCGGTGGTCAAGGTGAGGCTTTGGTTCGTCATGGTGCACCTCCTCAGTGGCTGGCCTCCTTGAATTCCAGCGTGCCGCGACAATTACCAAAACACAATTCGATAATAGCGAACTGACATATAGGGTCAGTCTATCAATTCTCGGAGCGCTCCTCGACGAGCTCCAGAAGCCTGGCGGGGCTGCCATCACAGGCGGCCAGATCTCCCGCAGGAATCAGAACCCGCCAGTTGTCACCGGCACCAGCAAGCACCACCGGGAGTTCCCCTGACATCGCGAGTTGCTCTGACGAAGCTTCGTCTCGGTGCAGCAGCGTCATGGTCACTCCGGAGGCGGCGCAGGCCTCCTTGAAGGACCGCTTACCCAGCGGGTTCAGACCATGGGTGATGTCGCAGAGGGCGCAGTGGCCGCGCCCGGCGAGCTTGTCGATCACATAGCGCAACTCGCCGCGCAACCCACCTTCGGCATCGAAGATCCCAACCAGCGTCTCCGGTTCGACCATTGTCTGTTCCCGAACCCCGAGGGGGTACCGCTACTCGACCTGATTGCCGTCGGCGTCGAAGACCATGATGGCCCGGCTGGGGCAGTTGCGGGCCGCCCGCAGCAGTTTCTGATCGCTCAATTCGGCGACCGTCGCCAGCACCGTGGCCAGCTCGTCGTCGTCGAAGCCGAACCCCGCCGGGAAATCGGCGACGCACCGCCCGACGCTCATGCACTCGTCCTGATCGATCTGAACGCGGAATCCCATGACGGCGACCATACCGGAGACGGCTGGAGACCCAGCACCGGAGAGGGCGCCTTCGCCCGCAGTAATCTGCCCGCGGTGGATCCGTCAGCTCCCGACCGCTGGTGGGGGCCTCTCACGCAGGTCGGTAGCGCACGCATCATTCACGTCGATCTCGCGCCTCACGAGCCTCACGAGGCCTCTGGGTTCGCATGGCTCGATGCCGCCGAGCGGTCCCGCTGGGAGAGGTTCCAGCATGCGCCGGCGCGCCGCCGCTACGTGCTTTGCCGAGCCGCACTCAGATCGCTGCTGTGCGCGCATCTGGATTGCGCCAACGCGCAACTCTCGTTCGGTGCTGCCGAAGGGGGCAAGCCATTCGCCCTGGTGGATGGTCGACCGGTCGACGTCGGTTTCAATGTTAGCCACAGCGGGCGACACGGTCTGATCGCGGTGGCGCCGACCGGACGCGTCGGCATCGACCTGGAGGAGCACGTCACCCGCGGCGACTTCGATCGGCTGATCGAGGCGGTGTTCGGCCCCGATGAACAGGCCGACCTGGCAGCGGTGGCCGGCGACGACAGGATTCGCCTTTTCTACCGCCTCTGGACACTGAAGGAAGCCGTCGCCAAGGCGCTCGGCACCGGGCTCTCCTTCGACGTGTCGCACTTCCAGATCCCCGAGGCGATCCGCTCGGGCGAGAGTCGGGGCGTGCTGTGGATCCCTCAGATCTCCGAGGCGAGGTGGCAGCTCACCGCCATCGACGACCGGGGATTCGCCGCCGCCCTGGCGCAGGAGATCAGCGGGACGAGCCACTGAGGGGCTTTTGCACTTAAGCACCGGCCGTCGCGGCCGAGAACCGGTCCCCAAACAACCTTGCGCTCTGAGAGGTATTAGACTCTCCCGGATTGTTGTCAACATCCCAGAAAGAAGGTCAACAATGTCCACGACTGAAGAGCGAGTTCGAGCCCTCGTCGACGCAAATCTGGACATCGAGGGGCGAACGGCCGGTCAGCCATTGACGCTGGACCTCAGCATCGTCGACGCCGGGGTCAGCTCCACCGACGTTGTGGCGTTCTGGAAGGTCGTGTGCGAGGAGTTCGGTGTCGACATCTCCGCCGAGGAGTTCGCCGAGCTGCTCACGCCGGGCGATCTGATCGCCCACCTCGACGCTGCAGGCTGAGCCCGCGGGAGCGGTGCTCCCGCCCACCTGAGTCGCGGCACCCCAGCCGCCGCCCCAGCGATCTTGAATTCGACTCCTCCGGTACTTGGCAGGCGATGACGGCCTCCCCTGCCGCGCGGCCGGTCACCGACACCGAGATCGCTGCCTTCCACCGCGACGGCGCGGTCCTGCTCCGGGGCATCCTCGTCCAGGAGTGGTTGGACCTGGTCGCCGACGGCCTCGAGGAGTGCTTCGCCGAGCGCGACCACCACTCCAGCGAGGTGGTGTCCCGAGGGGCGACCGTGCGGGCCGACCAGTTGCTGGCGGCGCGATCCGCCAGCCTTCGCCGGTTCGCCGACGAGTCGCCCGTCGGCGGCCTGGTCGGCTCGGCGCTGGCCGCCCCGGTGCGCTTCTACATGGACCAGATGTTCTTCCGGCGCGCCGGCCCCATGGCACCGACACCGTGGCACCAGGACATCAGCTATCACAACGTGGAGGGGGAGGATCTCGTGCGCGCCTGGGTGTCACCCGACCACGTGCCGCGCAGCGCCAGCCTCGAAGTCGTCCGCGGATCGCACCGCTGGGGTGTCACGTTCCGCCCGATGGTGGGGCGCGACCCCGACATGTCCGACGAGGAGAACGCGCTCCGGATGGCCATCGCCCGCAAGCGCGGCGTCTACGAGAAGGGCGGCGACGAGTTTGCCTACCGCCGGACCGTGATGGACAAGTCGCTGCCCCCCACGCCCGACGTGCCCCGCCATCGAGACTCCTTCGACGTCATGGGATGGGACTACGAGCCGGGCGATGTCATCCTGTTCCACGGGAACCTCCTCCACGGCGCGCCGGAGGGCGTGATCCTCAAGCGTGATCGGCGGGCGTACGCCGCCCTCTTCGCCGGGCCGCGGACGCGCTACATTCAGCGCCTCGGACAGTCCGTCCCAGATCCGCCAGCCCTGACCGCCCAGGAGCCCCAGACGGGCCAGACACTCGAGTCGTTCGGGGACGTGTTCCCGCTCATTTGGTCTCCGGGAGACTGGGACTGATCGGGAAGGCCGCTGATTAGGTGGCAGGCCGGACAGGAGGACCCTGGATCCCTGCCCCGGATCAAGTCTGCGCCAGGCTCTCCGCCGGAATGACAACGAAGTCGAATCGGTTGTTGCGAAGAGTGGTTACCCGGCGTCGGTGGCCCGCTGCTTGGGCGCGTCGACCCAGTGGCGGCGGCGCTGGAAGGGGTAGCCGGGCAGCGCAATCCTGCGCCGCGTCTCTCCCGCGAACAGCCGCTCGAAGGAGACCTCGTTCCCGGCCTCGTAGGCCCCGGCGGCCGCCAGAACATCAGCCTCCTCAGAGGGCCCCCTCAGGGGATCGGGCGAGTCGCCGTTCGGCGGCGGTTCACCCGCCGCGACGGCCGCCAAGCCGGCGCTCAGCGACTCCTCGTCTTCGAACACCACGCCGGCGCGGTGCTCGAAGTGGCTGCGGCCCACGCCGGCGGTCCAGGCCATGTCCGCCAGCGTCCCGTCCGAGGCCGGATCCGCCTGCTCGTCGCCCCCCGAGCGCGCCCCGAGCCAGGTGAGATAGCGACCCGCCAGCTCCGCCAACGCCTCGGGGGTCTTTGCCGACAGGGGCAACAGGCGACGGCCGCGCGGCGCCGACTCCTCCGGCGCCGGCATGTCATCGTCGGATTCCGCCGGCACCGCCACCGGCGCACCGGCCGGCCAGCGACCGTTCGAGTCCACCCCTTCTCCGCCGGATGCCCTGTAGCCCTCGACCACCGCGTGCGCGTTCGCGCCGGAGATGCCGAAGACGTTGACGCCGGCCAGCGGCCGGCGGTCACCGGTACGCGGCCATGGCGTCGCCTCGGTGGTCACCCGGACCGGCAACCGCTCCCAGTCGATCTCCGGAGTCGGGTTCTCGAAGTGGAGGTGGGGCGGGATCACACCCCGGTTCATGGCAAGCACGGTCTTGATCAAGCCGGCGACGCCGGCGGCCGCCTCCAGGTGGCCGACGTTGGTCTTGACCGACCCCACCAGCAACGGGCGTTCGGGCTCACGTGCCTGCCCGTACACGTTCGCCACCGCGCGCAACTCGATGGGGTCACCCATCTGCGTCGACGGCCCGTGTGCCTCCAGGTAGTCGACATCGGATGGCGCGATGCCTGCCTGCGCCAGCGCATCGGACATCACCCGCTCCTGGGCGCGCCCGTTCGGGACGGTGATTCCCAGTCCTGCCCCGTTCTGATTCACGGCGGTGCCCCGCACGACGCCCCAGATCCGGTCGCCGTCGGTCTCCGCCTCGCTCAGTCGCTTCAGGACGATGAGACCGCAGCCTTCGCCGCGCACGTACCCGTCGGCAGCGGCGTCGAAGGCCGCACACCGCCCGCCTCCGGAGAGCATCCCGAAGTCGTTCAGGAAACGCGCAACCGACGGGGCCAGCACGGTGTTCACGCCACCGGCCAGGGCCAGATCCACCTCGTTGCGCTGCAGGCTCACGACCGCTTGGTGCAGCGCAGCCAGCGACGAGGCACATGCCAGATCCACCGGGACGGCCGGCCCCTCCAGGCCGAGCACGAAGGCGACCCGGCCAACGGTCACGCTTCCCGTCGTGCCGAGGTAGTTGTCGTCCCTTCCGGCCGCATTCACGAGGCGCCGGTACTCGCTGCCGCCGATGCCCGCGTACACGCCGGTGCGGCTGCCCTTGAGCGACTCGGGATCGATCCCCGCATCCTCGATCGCCTGCCAGCTGGTCTCCAGCAGCAGCCGCTGCTGCGGGTCCATCGCCTTGGCCTCGATCGGCGCGATCCGGAAGAAGTTCGCGTCGAACCGATCGATCCCCTCCACGAAGGCGCCGATCCGCTCGATGCCACTCTCGTTGGCCGGATCCCCGGCAACACCGGTCCACGGGCCCGCATCCCGGCGACCGTCGGTCACGGCGTCCTCGCCCGCCTCCA
>JAPPDX010000063.1 GCA_028824415.1 bacterium
TTTGTCCTCTCACTTTCTGCACGTAGTGCGAATACCCCATATGTCATTGATCCTCGGTTCCCTCTATTTCAGCAGGCATTACCGGTTCCGAAGACTTCCCACACGGCGTTGGCCAAGATTCTTGGGGATGAGGATCTGGTGCGCACCGAGTCGCCCACGCCCGTTCAGTTCGATTCGAATAGGATCAGACGAATTGGTGAACAATGGGTGCAGTTCAATTTGGGCTATAGGACGGAGGAAGCAGCACGATTCCAGAAGTACGCAGAGCGATTGAACGAACCGTTGAGCTTGGACAATGCAAGTAGCCCCCAACGAATCCTTGCCCCATATTTCTGTGTTGCCGGTAGAGAAGATCCCTGGTATCAGAAATCACTGGAGCTATACGAGTCTACGTCGCGGGCAGCGGCTGATAGCATTCAGGTCACCCGCGTATTGGCAGCAAAGTCGGTCGAAGCGCTCTCTGAGCTGACTGAGGATGGCCACTCCGACGATGTCTGTATTTGGGTGTCGGAGCTGGATGAGCGCGAAGCATCCGCGGGTGACCTTTCGAACTACGCGCGAACAATAGAGTCGCTCGGAGAGTCGCGACGCCAATGCTTTGCACTCTATGGCGGGTGTTTTTCGGTAATTCTGTCTGCGATTGGACTAGGAGGATCTTCTCATGGGATCGGCTATGGAGAACACCGAGACTGGCGTGAACTTCCCCGGAGTGGCCCTCCTCCAGCACGGTATTATCTGCCAACAATTCACCGATATGTGCAGCAGGATCTCGCTCAAGATCTGTGGGACCATGACCCTGCATTGGTCGGGGAGAGTGTCATCGAACCGCCAGTGAGTCTAGGCTATCATGACCTAATGCTGCACTCAGTTGCGGCGCGAAGTGAGGAGATCCGCAAGTTCAGTAAGCTGGACATTGGTGGCGCCATCGCGCTCCTTGAGATGGATCATCGTGAGTTCAGTGAGCGCCTCGGATCTAGTCTCGATCGACTCTTGGTACGTCGGGGAAGCGCCTTTGGCGAGCATTTGCCGCGTTGGCTTCGTGCCTTGCACTCTCTTCATTCGTAAGCTCCAGCAGACGAAGCAAACTATGGCGAGTGATGACTTGGGAATGGAGAGTCAGAGCACCACGTGAACAGGGCAGCGGCAGCAGACCACGACGGGCAGGAACGTCTGGGTGAACGTGTCGATGAGCCCCTTCTCGGTGAGGCCGTAGTCCGGCACCCCGGCGAGGCCAACGAAAGACAGGATCATGAACGGCGAGGCGACCTCGCAGCCGAGCGAGCGGGCCGCGGCCGTCACCTCCTCGAGGCCCCTATGGACCTCCTCCCAGGGGCGGTCGCTCATGCAGCCCCCGTAGGGCAGCGGCAGCGAGGCCAGCACCTCCCCGCCGGCCACCACGACGTAGCCCCCGCCGATTGCCTCCAGGCTGCGGGTGGCGTGCGCCAGCTCGCCGTCGCTGGTGCCCAGGACCACGAGGTTCTGGTTCTCGCAGTTGCTGGTGATGCCGATGGCGCCGGCGCGCAGCCCGAAGCCCCGCACGAAACCCATGGCCAGGGTGTGGCTGGCGTGGTGGCGGTCCACCACGGCGATCTTGGCGACGTCGGCGGCGGGGTCGGCCGCCACCGACCCGCCGACGATGGCCAACTCGGCCTCGAAGGCCCGCTTGAAATAGCCGTCGTACATCTCCATGGCCCGGACCACCGCCACCGGGTCGCGGGCACCCTCGGTTCCTGCACCGGTCGGCGGCTGCCAGGGTGAGGCCGCCGGTGGCACTCGGGCGGCCTCGGAATGGCCGTCTGCGGCGCCCCCCGCATCGCCGCCCTCCGGAGAGGGTTCGAAGACTGCATCGTTGACATTGACGCGGAAGCTCTCCGGGCCGATGTCGGGGTGCAGGCGGATCGTGCCACGGCACGACGCCGGCAGGGCGTCGTCGTTGCCGAAGGTGGCCGTGTTGTCCCGGCCGGCGACCTCGCCGCCCACCAGCACCAGGCGGGGGCGGACGTCGGTGAGATTCTCCAGCAGCATCAGGTCGGCGAGGCGGGTGGGGGTGATCGAGCCGATCAGATGGTCCAGGCGGTAGGAGCGGGCCGCGTTGAGCGTGGCCATGCGGTAGGCCTCGATGGGCTCCACGCCGCAGTCGATGGCGGTGCGCACGTGGTGGTCGATGTGCCCCTCGCCGGCCAGGTCGCCCACGTGGCGGTCGTCGGCGCAGAAGGTGAACTGGTCGAACCCGCCGGCGACCCGGCCCGGATCGGCGAAGAGCGGTCGCACGTTGTCGTTCATGGAGCCCGACATGACGGTGATGCCGATGCCCAGGCGCAGCCGCTCGATCACCTCGTCGGGGTCGAAGGCATTGTGGTCGTCGAAGATGCCGGCGGCGGCGTAGGCCCACAGCGGCTCATCGGCGATGCGGGCCGTGTGGCCCGTGATGCGACGCCCGGCGGCGAGCGCCCGGTGCGACTTGCGGGCGGCCGATTCCTCCAGGTCGAACGGGTTGCTCTCGCCGAGGGTGACTGCCAGGGGGTCGCTGAGGCGAGCCAGGATCTCCGCCTCTGATACTGCGCGCCCGCCCAGTTCGAGTTCGGGTGTGCGGGGCACCTTGTGCGACACCTGCCGGAAGATGCGCAGCGGGGTGCCGGTGGTGCCGGCGATGTCCATGCCCTCCGGGCCCAGCACGTTGGCCAGGCAGTTGGGATCGGCCAGCACGGTGGTGGTTCCCCGCGGCACCACGAGGCGGGCCAACTCACCCGGGGTGAGCAGCGTGTACTCGATGTGCAGGTGGGTGTCGATGAAGCCCGGTGACACCCAGCAGCCGGTGGCGTCGATCTCGTCGGCCGCGGCGAGGCGGCCGGGCGGCGTGACCGCGGCGATGTGCGGCCCGCAGATCAGCACGTCGCGGCGCAGCAGCTCCCGTCCGTGCAGGGCCAGCACTGTCCCGTCGCGGATCGCCAGGTCGGCGGGCTCGGTTCCGGCGGCCACACGTTGCAGGCGCAGCAACTGCTTCGGCGTCGGCACGAGGTGGGCCCCGATGAAGTCCACGTCGCTCATGCGCGGCAACTGTACGGGACACCTCTCGAGTGCTCCGAGCGTGCTGGCCCTCGCCGGATCGCCGGTGTCCGCCGGCAGTCCCGGTGAGGCGCGCAGCGCTGTCCATACACTGGCCCCCATGCCGCCAGCTGCTGGAGTTCCGAGCGGCCGCCCGCCGCTGATCGGGCTGCCGGGGCGTCGGAACACCGCCGGTGCGGTATCGGGAATGCTGCCGGTCCTGGCCGACCTGGATCTCGAGCTCTACTTCCAGAACTACACCCGGCGGGTCGCAGAGGCGGGTGGGTTGCCGGTGCTCCTCTCCCAGGAGACCGATCCGGCCCTTCTCGCCGAGCGGCTCGACGGCATCGTGCTGCCCGGCGGCACCGACGTGGACCCGGCGTTGTACGGCGCCGAGGCCGATCCCGAGTTGCTCCACACCGAGCCCGAACGCGACGCCTTCGAGTTGGCGCTTCTGGACGCCGGGGCGGCGGCCGATGTGCCGGTGCTGGCCATCTGCCGGGGCCTGCAGGTGGTGAACGTGTGGCGGGGCGGCACCCTCCACCAGCACGTCCCTGAACACGGCCTGTTCGAGGAGCCACCCGACAAGCTCCAGCACGAGGTGACGTTCACACCGGGGTCGGTCCTGGCGGGGGTCTACGGATCCTCGGCGATGGTCAACTCGCTGCACCACCAGACGGTGGATCGCCTCGGCGCCGGACTCGAGGTCACCGCCGAAGCCCCCGACGGAACCGTCGAGGGCCTCGAGTGCCGCGACGCCCCCGTCATCGCCGTCCAGTGGCACCCCGAGCTTCTCCCCGAGCCGGACCCCATCTTCGACTGGTTCATCGCCCGCACCGCCGGGGGCTAGCGAGGCCCGGCCGGCGTCGGCAGGCGCTCAGGCCAGGCCGAACTGGCGGTCGCCGGCGTCGCCTAGGCCGGGGACGATGAAGGCCACCTCGTTGAGGTGGCTGTCGACGGCGGCGGTGTAGATGTCGGCGTCGAACCCCTTGGCCCGGAACGCCTCGATGCCCTCGGGTGCGGCGAGCACGCACACCACGGTGATCGGCCCGGCGTTGGAGTCCATCAGCAGGCTGCAGGTGTGGATGAGCGAGCCGCCGGTGGCGAGCATGGGATCCAGCACCAGAACAGGGTGGCCCTCCAGGTCCTCGGGGACGGTGTTGACATAGGCGTCGGGCAGCAGGGTCTCCTCGTTGCGCTTGGCGCCCACGAAGCCCACCCTGGCGTTCGGCAGCATCTGGAGTGTGGCATCCAGCATTCCCAGTCCGGCTCGCAGCACGGGCACCACCAGCGGCGGGTCGGTGATCTGAACGCCGGTGGCCGGCGCCATCGGGGTGTCGATGTGCACCGTCACCGCGGGCTGCGATCGCAAGGCCTCGTAGACGAGGAACGTGGACAACTCGGAGAGGTTGCGCCGGAAACCGGCCCGCTTGGTCTCGGTGCGGCGGAGGCGGGTCAGCCTCTCGGCCACGAGGGGATGGTCGACGATGATGACGTTCACGGCCCTCAGCATGCCCCATGGCAGCCAAGCCCGCGGGGCGCCGGCACCGACCGGTCTCGACTGTCGGATTCGGGACCGCGGGCTCTAGGGTCTGGCACGTGAACACCGTGGCGACGCGGGCCGCGTCCCTGGAGGTCTCCGAGCGCACCGGCGAGCACGGGGCCTTGCCCGAGCTCCTCATGGGTTTGCCCATCACGCCCACCGACGCGGTCGGGCTGACCGAGCGGGCCGGCGCTCTCGCCAAGCGGTCCATCAAGACGGCCGCCAAGGGAGCCGCGCTCACGCTGGCGGTTCGCTGCATGGACCTCACCACGCTGGAGGGTGCCGACACCGAGGGCAGGGTGCTGTCGCTGTGCGCCAAGGCGCTACGGTCCGAACCGACCGACCCGGCCGTGCCACCTGTGGCCGCGGTGTGTGTCTATCCCGAACTGGTCGGTGTGGCCGCCGGTGCCCTGGCCGGCACGCCGGTGCGCGTGGCCAGCGTGGCGGGATCGTTCCCTGCCGGACTCGGCCCTCTAGGCGTGCGCCTGACCGAGATTTCCGACGCCGTCGCCGCAGGGGCCGACGAGATCGACATCGTGTTGAATCGCTCGGCGTTCCTGGCAGGGCGCTACCGGCAGGCCTTCGACGAGGTCGCGGCCTCGAAGGAGGCGGCGGGTCGTGCCCACCTGAAGGTCATCCTGGAGACCGGGGAATTGGGGTCCTACGACGCGGTGCGGAAGGCCTCGATGCTGGCCATGGCCGCGGGGGCCGACTTCATCAAGACCTCCACCGGGAAGATCGGCACCTCGGCGACACTGCCCGTGGCGCTGTGCATGGCCGAGGCCATCAGGGACTTCGCCGAGGCCGCCGGCCGGGACGTGGGCCTGAAGGTGGCCGGCGGCATCCGCACGGCCAAGCAGTCCTGGCAGTACCTGGTGGTGATCGCCGAGACGCTCGGGCCGAGGTGGCTGCACCCCGACCTGTTCCGCATCGGCGCCTCGAGCCTGCTGAACGACGTGCTGCTGCAGCTGGACCGGCTGAACAATGGCGGCTACCCGCGCCCGGACAAGACGGTGGTCTGAGGCGGTGAGCGACCCCGGCGACAACCTGCCCACCTCGAGACCCGAGGGCGCACCCGCCGCCGAGGTCCCCGAGAGGATCGCGGCGGACCTGCCCGACTTCGGTCCCGACTCCTACGCTCCGGCGCCCGAAGGCACCGACCTGGTGTGGCTGGCCGACGAGTACGGATTGTTCATCGGCGGCGAGATGGTGCCCTCCCGCAGCGAGCAACTGGCACCCACCGTCAACCCTGCCACCGGCGAGACACTGGCCACGTTCTCCGTCGGGGGAGTCGAGGACGTGGACCGGGCGGTGCTCGCCGCCCGCGAGGCCTACGAGGCGCACTGGCGGGACACGCCGGGGAGCGTGCGTGCGCGCTACCTGTACCGCATTGCCAGGTTGCTGCAGGAGCGGTCCCGTGAGTTCGCCGTGCTGGAGACCCTCGACGGCGGCAAGCCCATCAAGGAGTCCCGCGACGTGGACATCCCCCTGGCGGCGGCCCACTTCTTCCATCACGCCGGCTGGGCCGACAAGCTGGACTACGCCTTCGCCGGCGCCACCGCAGGGCCGCTGGGCGTCGTGGGACAGGTGATCCCCTGGAACTTCCCGCTGCTGATGGCCGCCTGGAAACTGGCGCCCGCGCTCGCCGCCGGCAACACCGTCGTGCTGAAGCCGGCCGAGACGACCCCCCTCACCGCCCTGCTGCTGACAGAGGTGTTGCGGGACGCCGACCTGCCGCCGGGCGTCGTCAACATCGTCACCGGCGACGGCTCCACCGGGGCCGCCACAGTGGCCCATCAGGGCGTCGACAAGGTGGCGTTCACCGGGTCCACGGCGGTCGGCAAGGAGATCCAGCGCACCCTCGCCGGCAGCGGCCGGCGGCTCACCCTCGAACTCGGTGGCAAGGCGGCCAACATCATCTTCGAGGACGCGGCCCTGGACCAGGTCACCGAGGGCATCGTGAACGGCATCTACTTCAACCAGGGGCAGGTCTGCTGCGCCGGCTCGCGCCTGCTGGTGCAGGAGAGCGTGGCGGACGTGGTGATCTCCAAGCTGCGCCGCCGCATGGACTCGCTGCTCGTCGGCGACCCGCTGGACAAGAACACCGATATCGGGGCGATCAACTCGGCCGCTCAGCTTCGCAGGATCAGTGAACTCGTGGAGTCGGGCGTCCAGCAGGGCGCCGAGCTGTACCAGCCGTCGTGCGCCCTGCCGGAGCAGGGCTGGTTCTTCCCGCCGACGCTCTTCTGTGACGTGTCGCCGTCGCACCGGATCGCCCGGGAGGAGATCTTCGGCCCGGTGCTGTCGGTCCTGACGTTCCGCACCTCCGAGGAGGCCGTCGAGAAGGCCAACAACACTCCCTACGGCCTGTCGGCAGGAATCTGGACCGAGAAGGGCTCGCGCATCCTGTGGATGGCGGAGCGGATGCAGGCCGGCGTGGTGTGGGCCAACACGTTCAACCGCTTCGACCCGGCCAGCCCGTTCGGCGGCTACCGGGAGAGCGGCTTCGGGCGAGAGGGTGGCCGCCAGGGCTTGCTGCCGTACCTGGAGTTGCAGGGGAGCGTCCGATGACCGGTACCGACGGCCGCCTCGGGGTCCCCAAGACCTACAAGATGTACGTGGGCGGGGCGTTCGTGCGCTCGGAGTCCGGCCGCTCCTACCCGGCGCGCTCGGCCGGCGGCGACCTGCTCGCCCACGCGGTGGCCGGATCGCGCAAGGACGTGCGCGACGCCGTGCGGGTGGCGCGGGGTGCGCAGGCGGCCTGGGCGGCCCGCACCGCCTACAACCGCGGTCAGATCCTCTACCGGGTGGCGGAGGTCATGGACAGCCGACGCGCCGAACTGGTCGGCGATCTGGCACGCGCAACCGCCGGCGGGCAGGCCGCAGTCGATCCGGCCACCGAGGTGGACGTGGCCACCGAGCGCTGGGTCTGGTATGCGGGCTGGTGCGACAAGTACCCGCAGGTGCTGGGCGGGGCGAACCCCGTGGCCGGGCCCTACTTCAACTTCACCGTCCCCGAACCCATGGGGGTGGTGGGTCTGGCGGCACCCGATGAGGCGCCCCTGCTGGGGATCGTGTCGCGCCTGGCCCCGGCTCTCGTGCCCGGGAACACCGCGGTCGCGCTGGCCGGTGAGCGCTACCCGCTGGTGGCGGTCACCCTGGCGGAGATCCTGGCCACCAGCGACGTGCCCGCGGGTGTGGTGAACATCCTGACCGGG
>JAPPDX010000053.1 GCA_028824415.1 bacterium
TGCCGCTGCTCACCACCGTCGCCGCGGCGCTGGCGGCCACCGCCGGCATCGCCGACCAGCGCGACCACCCCATGGAGGTGCGCAGCCTGCAGGAGTACCACCAGGAGATCCGGGAGCGTTCGTGAGGCGGCGCCGGCGGCACTCGGTGGATCTGCGGGTCTTCGTGGGTGCCGTGGAGTTTCCGAATCCCGTGTTGTGCGCCTCGGGAACAGCAGGCTACGGAACCGAATTGAGCGGGGTCATGGACATGGCGGCGCCAGGGGCGGTCGTCGTGAAGTCGCTCTCCGCCGAGCCCTGGCCGGGGAACCCCGCCCCCCGGGTGGACGCCACCCCCGCGGGGATGATCAACAGCGTCGGCCTGCAGGGGCCCGGCGTGGTGGCCTGGGCGGCCGAGCAGTTGCCTGCGCTGCAGGCAGCCGGCGTGCGGGTCGTGGCCAGCATCTGGGGGCGCACCATCGAGGAGTATCGGCGAGCGGCCGAACTCCTCGCGCCGCATCGCTCCGGCATCCTCGCCCTCGAGGTGAACCTGTCGTGTCCGAATCTCGAGGAGGGCGAGCATCTCTTCGCCCGGGCGCCCGAGTCGACCGCCGCGGCCGTGGAGGCCTCCGCCATCGCAGGGCTGCCCCTGTGGGCCAAGCTGAGCCTCGTCGCTCCCGACATCGTGACGGTGGCGGCTGCCGCGCGGGAGGCCGGCGCTGCGGCCGTGACACTCATCAACACGGTCCCGGGCATGGTCATCGATGTCGCCGAGCGTCGCCCGGTCCTCGGGGCCGGGCCCGGCGGCGTGTCGGGTCCGGCCATCCGCCCGCAGGCGGTGCGGGCCATCTGGGAGTGCCACGCCGCGCTCGGCGACCTGCCGATCGTCGGCGTCGGCGGTGTGGCGCGCGGTGCCGACGCCGTGGAGATGTTGATGGCGGGTGCCTCCGCCGTGCAGGTGGGCACCGCCACTTTCGCTTCGCCGCGTGCCCCCGAGCGGGTGTGCGCCGAGCTGACCGCCTGGTGCCGGCGCCGGGGCGTGGCGTCGGTTCGGGACCTCACCGGTGCGGCTCATCGGCCAGGACGCCCCGAAGCGTCATGACCGCGGAGACCACCGCACCGCCGCTCCCGCCGCCGGATCCCGCGAGCTGCGCGGTGGCGCTGGACACCGACGACCTCGACCGGGCGCTGGGGCTGGCTCGGGTTCTGCGGCCCTGGTTCGGCATCGCCAAGGTCGGCCTCGAACTGTTCGGCGCCGTCGGGCCGGTCGCCGTGCCGGCGCTGCGCGATGAGGGGTTCGAGGTGTTCGTGGACCTGAAGCTGCACGACATCCCCAACACGGTCGCCCGGGCGGCCGGTGCCCTGGCCGGCCTCGGGGCGCGCTATGTCACGCTGCACGCGGCGGGGGGTGCGGACATGCTGCGAGCGGGCGTGGACGGGCTTGCCGGAGCGCCGCGATCCGCGGGCTCCGAACCACCTCTGGCGCTGGCCATCACCGTGCTGACCAGCGATTCCGTCGCCGACCGGGAGGTGCTGGCCGGCCGCGCCCGCCTGGCCTCGGCGGCCGGCTGTGGTGGACTGGTGTGTGCCGCCCCCGATCTTCCGGCGATCCGCGCGGCCGCGCCCGACCTGCTGCGTGTCGTGCCGGGGATCCGCCCTCGCGGTGCCGCCGCCGACGACCAGGCCCGGGTGGCGACGCCTGCCGGGGCGGTCGCGGCGGGTGCCGACATCCTCGTCATCGGGCGCCCCGTGACCGCCGCCGCAGACCCCGCCGCAGCCGCCTCAGCCCTTCTCGCCACCTGAACCCGGGGCCGGGCGAGCGACTGCTCGCTGTAGCGGAGTGGCGCGCGTCACGCCGATTGCCACCGATCCGGGCCGCGACACGGTTAAAGTCCCCGCCATGCCACTTCCCCCCCAACTCAGTGATGAGCAACGCAAGGAAGCTCTAGCCAAGGCTGCGGCGGTTCGCCGGCAGCGGGCGGAGCTGAAGGACCGCCTCAAGATCGGCGACGTGAGCTTGTCGGAGGTCTTGGACATGGCCACCGGTGACGATGTCGTCGGCGGCACCAAGGTGCTGGCGGTGCTGGAGTCCCTTCCCCGCGTCGGGAAGGTGACGGCGCGCAGGCTCATGTCCGAACTCGACATCAGCGAGACGCGGCGGCTGCGCGGCCTCGGTGTCAAGCAGCGCGAGGCACTTCTGGCCAAGTTGTCGTAGCAGCCTTCGCGGCTGCGCGGACAATCCAGGGATCGGGACCGACGGCATCTTCTCTGCTGATCGTTCTGTCCGGGCCGGGCGGGTCCGGCAAGAGCACTCTGGCGCGCCTGCTCGTCGAACAGGATGATCGGCTCTGGCTGAGCCGATCGTGGACGACCCGCGTCCAGCGGGAAGGCGAGCCCGACGATGCCTACCACTTCGTGAACCGCGCCAGATTCGACGCGGCCATCGAGGCGGGTGAATTCCTGGAGTGGGCCGACTTCGGCGAGGATCGCTACGGGACACCGCATCCCGACCCGCCACCGGGACGAGACATCCTCCTGGAGATCGACGTCCAGGGGGCGCGCCAGGTTCGCCGGCGTCACCCTGAGGCGTTGCTGCTGTTCCTGGAAGCGCCCTCGGAGGGCGACCTGGAGTACCGCCTCCGCGGGCGAGGCGACAGCGAGGACCACGTCAGAGCGCGGCTGTCCTACGGCGCCAGCGAGCGGGAGACGGCCCGCGACCTCGGCGCCGTGGTCGTCGTCAACGCCGATCTGGCCGAGACCGTGGCGACCATGGGGCGGATCATCGACGATCACCGGGGCTGTCTCGCCGACGCCTCCACCGCCGCCCAGTCGGGTACGGCACCGCCCGGCCCGGACGGCGGCGAATCCGGACCGCGCCGGTAGGCTTGGGTTCCCCGTCGGTGCAGCGCCGCGGCTCTGTCGACCGGCCAACACTCCGACCCGTGACACCGGTTCGTGGTGCCGTGTACCGCACCTGACGACAGATTCGACGACCATTCCGGGAGCGACGATGCAGGGCACCGAGATCGGCGACGAGACCAACAGCATGATCAACCCGCCGGTGGAACACCTGCTCGAGCAGGCCGACGACTCGAAGTTCCGGCTCGTGTCGCTCGGCGCCAAGCGCGCCCGGCAGATCAACTCCTATTACGGCCAACTCGGTGAAGGCCTGGGCCGGATGATCCCCCCGCAGGTCTCATCGACCGCCCGCAAGCCACTCTCGATCGCCCTGCAGGAGATCGAGCAGGGCAAGATCGTGGCGGTGACGGTTCAGGAGGAGCCTCCCGCAGAGGAGTCCGAGGAGCCCGAACCCGATGGGGAGCCACCCGAGCTGGCCGGCTGAGGCCACCGGGAGTTCCGGCGCGGCCAGGTGAGCGGCCCATGAGTCCGTTCGCCGGGCGCCGGATCGTTCTGGCCGTCAGCGGCGGCATCGCCGCCTACAAGGCCGTCGAGATCTGCCGGCGCCTCGTCGACGCCGGCGCCCACGTCACGCCCGTGCTGACCCACGCCGCGCAGCGCTTCGTAGGCGAGGTCACCTTCTCGGCCCTCGCCAGCGAGCGGGCCCGCGTCTCGCTGTTCGACGATGAGGATCCGATTCCCCACGTCACCCTCGGCCGGCAGGCCGACCTGATCCTGGTCTGCCCCGCCACCGCCCGCGTGATCGGCTCGTACGCGGCCGGACTGTCGGACGATCTGCTCGGCGCCACTCTCATTGCGACCCGGGCCCCGGTCGTGGTGTGCCCCGCGATGCACACCGAGATGTGGGAGCACCCCGCCACCCAGGACAACCTCCGCCTCCTCAGCGAGCGAGGCGTGACCGTGGTCGAGCCCGAGGAGGGCCGCCTCGCCGGCGGCGATGAGGGCGCCGGCCGGTTGGCTGCTCCGGAGTCGATCCTGACCGCCGCCGCGGAGGCTCTCGCCGCCGGCGCCCGAGCCTCCACCAGGGACATGGTCGGACTGCGAGTGCTCGTGACGGCGGGCGGAACCCGCGAACCCATCGACCCGGTGCGATTCGTCGGCAACCGCTCGTCGGGCAAGCAGGGCTACGCGGTCGCGGTGGAGGCGGCTGCCCGGGGCGCCAAGGTCACCCTTGTCGCCACGGTGCAGCGGCAGGTGCCCGAGAGCGTGGAGCTGGTGTTGGTGGAAACCGCCGAGGAGATGCGCACCGCTGTGCTTGACCGGCTCCCCGCCGAGGTTGTCGTGATGGCTGCCGCCGTCGCCGACTACCGGCCGGTGGCACCTGCGGACGAAAAGATCAAGAAGTCCGGCGAGGACCGCACCATCACGCTTGAGCCGACCCCGGACATCCTCGCCGAGTTGGGACGCAGCGGAGCGGCCGGAACCCTGGTGGGTTTCGCCGCTGAGACGAGTGACGTGCTGGCCAACGCCGAGGCCAAGTTGCACGCCAAGGGGGCCGACATCATCGTTGTGAACGACGTCTCGGCGCCAAAGGTCGGGTTCGACCACGACACAAACGAGGTGACCCTCCTCGACGCAGCCGGAGACCGCACAGCTGTCCCGCTCACCTCAAAACGCGACGTGGCCCAGGCAATCCTCGATCGGGCCGTAACCCTCCGCAACTTACGCTGACGCGACGGCGTCGTCGCCCTCGAACCAGAGGTCAGCGCAGGTCGGCTCGGAGGCGGCCCTCCTCGACGATCGTCTCGCCGTCGAGGGTGACGGTGCAGTTGCGCATGGGCAGGTCGAAGTGGCCCCGGCAGAAGCGGCCGGCGGTCTCGTTGGCGCCGGTGGAGTAGACCACGTTGCCGGCGAATGCCCGCAGCTCCGTGCCGTTGAGGTCGGCCTTGTCCCACATCGCCAGCGCCTCCCAGCGGGCGCCGGGGTTCATGCCCCAGCCGACGTGGCTGACCGCATACGCCTCGGGTTCCTCGAAGGAGGCCAGATAGGACTCCGTCAGGGCGGCGTCGTGACCCTCGCCGTCGATCGAGACGATGTAGTCATCCGCAATCTGCAGGGTGACGGGTTCCCGGATGTATTCCTTGAACGTGAGGTTGACGTCGCCGGGTGCCAGCACCAGGGTGCCGTTGACGGTGCGGGCGGCGGGGAACGCCAGCACCAACCCGCCGGGCCAGTGGGCGATGGTGCCGGGCTCGCTGCACCAGCCGTGCGAGCCGGCCGTCACAGCGCCCGCCAGTTCCACCCGCAGGTCGGTGCCGGCGGCGCTGGTGATCCCCATCACCTCGGCTCCGGCCAGCAGACTCACGCCGTGTGCCACCCGGTCAGCTAGCGACGGATCATGCGGCCAACGCTCGGCGTTCTCGGGGTGCTCGGCGGAAATCATCAGCACCCGGGCACCGCCGGCCAGGATCTCGCCGAGCTCGGGAGCGTGCAGCAACCCCTCGGCTGTGCAGTCCACCACGAAGTCGGCCGAGGCCAGGGCGGCGACGGCTGCCCGGTGCCCGGCCAGGGCCACCGAAGCGCCGGTGGAGCGGATCGGCACCGGCCCGGGGTTGGTTGGCGTCGGCATGCGCACATCGGCGACGGCCGCGCCCGTCGACTCCAGAGCCAAGCGGGCGGTCTCGACGATGAGCGGGCTGCTGGCGGCCTCGGACAGCAGCACTGCCACCTCGCCGGCCTGCAGGTTGCAGGCCCCGAACTGCTCGGCGTAGCGCTGCACCCAGCGCCACTCGGTGGCGGCCGTGCTCATGGTGACCTCACCGCCCCATTGTTGCCGACGGCGGGTCGGGGCGGCTCAGAAAGTCGCCGACGAGTTGGTTGAACCGCTCGGGCGCCTCGGAGGGGGAGAGGTGGCCGACCCCTTCAAGTACCTCGAGAGTGGCGTTGGGGAGTCCCGCCGCAAGCGCCTCGGCGTAGGCCACCGGGGTCTCCCGGTCGGCTTCGCCGACGATGATCAGTGCCGGGCATCCGATGCTGCCGAGGTCGTGCCGGACGTCGTGGCTGGGCAGGCACGCCACGGCTGCCCGGAAACCGCCCGCGGAGATTCGACCGAAGGACGCCACGAGCCCGCTGCGAAGCTCCGGCGCGAGTCTCCTCGCAGATATCGCATCCAGGACACCGCCGGCGAAATCGGCCGGGTCGAGACCGCGCTCGAGCGGTGCCAGCCGGGATGCCTGCCATTCCTGCGGGGTGGTCCCGTCCAGTCCGAATGCGGGGCTTGTGTCGGCGAGCACAAGACGGCGCACCCGCGCGGGGTGGCGGATCGCGGTATGGAGCGCGTGCATGCCGCCGAAGGACAGCCCCACCAGGTCGGCGGTCTCCACCTCGAGGGTGTCGAGCAGGCCTGCGAGGCTGTCGGCGATGGCGGGAAACGTCAACTCCGCCAGGCTGGCCGACGCCCCGTAGCCGGGCATGTCCCAGGCTATGCACCGGAACCTGCCGGTGAGGGCTCGCAGCTGCGGGTCCCAGGCGGTGCGGGTACCGCCCAAGCCGTGCAGGAACACGACGGGCGGTCCGGTGCCGGCCTCACGCCAGGAGATCGGATGGTGATCATGATCGGTCATCGTGACGCCATCGGTCTCCCGCACCCCGCAATTGTGTGCCCCAAGCGGCTCCCGGGGCAACACCGCGGGACCGGTCCCCGGCCGCGGGCAGGGCGCCGAGGGGTGCGATGCCCACGGTCCCGGAGGCCACCGAGGTCGAGCCGGTATACTCGCCGCCGACGGGGGAGGATCGAAGTACGACGAGGATGGATCGCGGCGCACCACCGCCGCCGGACACGATGATCGAGGCACTGTGAGCCCCACGTACATCTTCACGTCGGAATCCGTCACTGAGGGCCATCCCGACAAGGTGGCCGACCAGATCTCCGACGCCGTCCTCGACGCTCTCATAGCCAAGGATCCCGAGAGCCGGGTGGCCTGCGAGACCTTTCTGACCACCGGGTTGTGTCTCGTCAGCGGCGAGATCCGTACCGCGGCGTGGGTGGACATTCCCGGGATCGCGCGGGAGACCATCTGCGGCATCGGCTACGACCGGGGCGACATCGGCTTCGACGGCAACGTCTGCGGCGTGCTGTCGGCCATCGGCGAGCAGGCACCCGAGGTGGCTCTCGGAGTCGACAACGCGCCCCCCGAGGATCCCGATGTGATGGGGGCCGGTGATCAGGGCCTGGTCTTCGGCTTCGCCTGCCGGGACACCGAGACCCTCATGCCGATGCCGATCCATCTGGCGCACCGCATGGCCGAGCGTCTCGCGGAGGTGCGCCGGGCCGGCACGGTGCCGTACCTTCGTCCCGACGGCAAGACCCAGGTGAGCGTGCGCTACGAGGGCGCCGTTCCCGTCGGGGTCGAGACGGTGCTGGTCTCCGCCCAACACGCCGCGGGGATCGACCTGCGGCGCACGATCGAGCCCGACATCGTCGAGCACGTCATCAATCCGGTGCTGCGGCCGCTGTTCCCCGAGGCCGACCCGCGGATCATCGTCAACCCCACAGGGAGTTTCGTGATGGGGGGACCTGTGGCCGACGCCGGTCTCACGGGGCGCAAGATCATCGTGGACACCTACGGCGGCATGGCCCGCCACGGCGGCGGAGCCTTCAGCGGCAAGGACCCCACCAAGGTCGACCGCTCGGCTTCCTACGCGGCTCGCTGGGCGGCCAAGAACCTGGTGGCGGCAGGAGCCGCCGACCGCTGCGAGATCCAGATCGCCTACTCCATCGCCCTCGCCGAGCCGGTCTCGGTGATGGTCGAGACGTTCGGCACCCACCACGTCGACCCCGCCCGGATCGCCCCGGCCGTCGCGGAGGTGTTCGACCTACGCACCGCGGTCAGCCTCCGTGAACTCGACCTGC
>JAPPDX010000033.1 GCA_028824415.1 bacterium
CGCAGGTGCGGGAGCTGTGGCAGGGCGAGTTCGACTACATGGTCGAGAACTGCCCCGGCGGGATGTACGTGCTGACGTGCCACCCGCAGTTCATCGGCCGGGGCTCGCGCCTGAAGATGATGGACGAGCTGATCGAGCACATGAAGGGTGACGGGCGGGTCTTCCGCACGCTCGGCGACCTGGCGGCCAAGTTCCGCAGCGAGAACCCGATGGAGCAGTGGGCGGCGGAGAACCCCCACCTCACGGGTGCCGCGGCCCGGCCGCCGGAGACCTCCGAGAAGCTGCGGGCCCTGATGGAGGCGCCCTAGGTCCCTCCGGGGCCTCGCCGGGGCCCGGGGAGCGATCGTGGACGGTGAACATGCCCGGTCGGGGCCTCGGTGACTGACGGTTCGCCCGCCGGGCGCGCCCCGTCGGCGGCCGCGGGGGGCTACCGGCTCTCGCTGCGGGACTGGGCCTCCAAGCACTCGACTGAGTTGCAGTTGCTGGTGGGCCTGGGGCTGCTGATCCTCATCTTCTCGCTCATCGAGCCGTCGATCTATCCCACCCCCGAGAATGTCCGGAACATCGCCCGCCAGGCGGGGATCCTGCTGGTGGTGGCGATCGGCCAGATGTTCGCCATCACCGTCGGCGGGTTCGACCTGTCGGTGGGCGCCAACATGGGCTTCACCAGCGTCGCCACCGCCCAGGCTCTGGGCGCCCACGGCGTGGCGGTGGCCATCATCATCGGCCTGCTGGTCGGCGCCGCCATCGGCTTGGTGAACGGGCTGCTGATCGCCAAGCTGCGCGTCAGCCCGTTCGTCGTGACCATGGCGATGCTCTACTTCCTGACCGGGTACTCCAACGTCCGCAGCGCCGGGTCGTCGGTCATCGCCAACCACCCGTCGTTCCAGTGGTTCGGGCGCACCGACTGGGGGGTGCTGCCCTCCACGATCGGCATCGGGCTCATCGTGCTGGCGCTGGCGATGGTGTTCACGGGCCGCACCCGCATCGGCCTCTACGTGTACGCCATCGGCGGTAGCCGCGAGACGTGCCGCCTGGCCGGGATACCGGTGGCCCGCTACGAGACCATCACGTACATGATCACCGGCATGCTCGCCGGCGCGGGCGGGATCATGGCCGCCTCCCGGGTGTCGGTCGGCCAGACCGGCCTCGGGGCCGGCTACGAGTTGCGGTCCATCGCCGCGGCGGTGATCGGGGGTGCGGTCATCGGCGGCGGCAAGGGCCGTCTCAGCGGGGTCTTCCTCGGTGTCGCCCTCATGACCTCCCTGACGGTGGGGTTGGGCGTGACCGGCACCAGCACGTTCCAGCAGCAGATGGCCATCGGTGTGGCCCTCGTCGTGGCGGTCCTGATCAGCCAGATCCGGGGAGGGCGCATCCGCCGGCTGTCCGAAGCGGTGCCAACGTTCCTGCAGCTTCTGGGTCTGACCCGTCGCGACGAGGACAGCGACCGGCAGACCTCCGCCGCGGCCCCCACCGCGGATCAGTCGGACGATGACACCGGCTGAGTTGAGTTCCGGGGCCGGGACGTGGCACCGGGTCCTCGCGGCAGATCCGGCGGACGATGACACCGGCTGATCTGAACTCTGGGGCGCCCTCGGGCGCGCCGACCGTGCGGGACAGGGCCGGCGACACCGCCGCGGCGCGCCTGGAGGGGATCTCCAAGTCGTTCCCCGGCGTGAAGGCGCTCGACGACGTGACCCTGGACGTGCGGCGCGGCGAGGTTCACGCGCTCCTGGGCGAGAACGGTGCCGGCAAGTCCACCCTGGTGAAGATCCTGGCCGGGCTGATCCGCCCCGACTCGGGCCACATCAGCCTCGACGAGGCCGAGGTGGTGTTCCATGGCCCCCGGGACGCCCAGCGGCGCGGCATCAGCTACGTGCCCCAGGAGGTGCAGGCGGTTCCGGACTTCAGCGTCGGGCGCAACATGCTGCTGGGCTTCGAGGGGCCGTTCGACCGCAAGGGCAAGCTCAGCGCCAAGGATCGGAGGCTCACCCGGGAGGCGCTGGACCTCTGCGGCGCCTCGTTCAGCGAGTCGGCCATGGCCGGCCAGCTCAGCGTCCCGGAACTGCGGCTCGCCCAGATCTCCCGCACGCTGCTGCATCCCGGTGACGTGATCCTGCTGGACGAGCCAAACGCCGCGCTGTCGGAGAACGACGCCGCGGCGATGCTGGAGCGTCTGCACACCCTGCGCGACCAGCAGAAGGCGATCATCTACGTGAGCCACCGGCTGACCGAGGTGCTGGGCATCGCCGACCGGATCACGGTGCTGCGGGACGGCCACGCCGTCGGCACGTTCCCCCGGGCCGAGCTGGACAAGGACAAGATCGTCTCGTTGATGACCAAGGACAGCACGCTCGGCGAGCGTGAGCCGGCCCGCCCGGCAGAAGCGCTGGAGCGGGTCGAGACGGCGGCGCTGCGGGCCCAGCCGGTTGCGGCGACGAACGGCAAGCCCCTGCTGGAGGTGGAGTCGCTGACGAGCGCCCCCAACCTCCTCGACGTCACAATGAGCGTGCGCCCGGGGCAGATCGTCGGCGTGGCGGGTGTGCAGGGCTCGGGCCACGGCCACCTGCTGCGTGCCATCGCGGGCGTCGACGGCTACGACCGGGGCCGGATCGCCGTCGGGGGCCAGAGTCTCCACCCGGCGGTCGTGCGCCATGCCTACCGGGCCGGTGTGGTGCTCGTTCCCGCCGATCGGCGCGCCTCGGCCATCGTCCCGGGGCTGTCGGTGCGGGCCAACCTCACGCTGCCGATCCACTCCACGGCGAGGCGGGCCGGGATGCGCCGGATCCGCAAGGAGCGCCAAATGGCCCGGGAATTCGTCGATGCGCTCGGCATCCGGCCGGCCAACACCGAGATCCTCGCCGGGAACCTCAGCGGCGGCAACCAGCAGAAGCTGGCGCTGGCGCGCGCGCTGGTGTCGAAGCCGAGTGTGCTGCTGCTCGACGAGCCGACACAGGGAATCGACGTGGCGGCCAAGGCGGAGATCCTGTCGCTGATCCGCCAACTGGTGCAGGACATCGGATTCGGCGTCGTGGTGGCGTCCTCGGAGTTCGAGGAGTTGCTCGCGGTGACCGACGTGATCCACGTCATGAGCCAGGGCCGCCTGGTGGCCACCTTCCCGACCGGAGAGGCCGACTACGAGCGCATCCTGCACGCCGCCCTGCCCTAGCACACGCCCAGGAAGGGAGATCCCCATGCAGCTGCTCGCCAACCCCCGAGGCAACTACCACTTCCTGTCGGGCATCGATCCGTACTCGTGCGGTGTCGTGGCCGATCCGGGCCACGAGGTGGTCCACGCCACGCTGCAGGCACCGCTGCCGTGGCGCGACGGCTTCGAGCTGATCGACGCCCACCTGGCCGCCGCCGGTCGCCCCCGCCACGCCCTCTGCGGGATCCAGCTGCGCTCGCCGGAGCCGTTCACCATGGCCGGGTTCATCGAGTTCAACCGGGGCTACATCGACCTGCTCCAGTCCTGGGACCTCCACATGGGCGACCTCAACCCCGTCGCCCGCACGAACGTGGCCCCCGAAGGGTTCCCCCCGCCGGTCGTCTCCCTGCAGGCCTTCTCCTACACGGCCGTCGCCGAGGCCGACGCGCCGCCGACCTTCGTCGTGGCCGGCGCCGGCGAGCTGCGGGAAGCCGCCCTGGACGAGGAGACAATCGTCCGCAGGGGCGAGCTGGGGCCCGACGCCATGCGGGAGAAGGCCCGCCACGTGGCCGGCATCATGGAGGAGCGCCTGGTCGGCCTGGGCGCCGGCTGGGACCTGGTGACCACCGTGGACGTGTACACGGTGCACCTGCTGGAGGGGCTGCTGGAGGACGCCGTGCTGCCCACGGTCGGCGAGGCCTCGCGTCACGGGCTGCGCTGGATCAACTCGCGCCCCCCGGTCCGTGACATCGAATTCGAGATGGACATGCGCGGCGTCCGCACCGAGGTCACCCTCTAGCGGAGGCACCCGACCGGCCGATCGCAGCGGGACGGCCGGCATGACGTCCGTCCCGCAGGAGTTCCCCGAAACGGCGGTCCCGGGCCGCCGAACGCCCACCTTCACCGCCGAGACGATGCCCGCGGGGCTGTCGAGGGCACACGTCACGAAGGTGTGGGCCGAACTGGTGGTGCTCGCCGGGTCGGTGCTGTTCGTCGACGAGTCGTCGCGGCGGAGGATCGACGCGGCGCCCGGAGATCGTGTCCTGATCGTCCCCGGCGCCTATCACCACGTCGAGCCGTCCGAAGACGCCGAGTTCTTCGTCCAGTTCTACGACCACGGCGGGCACAGCTAGCCGCCAGAGGGCACCCAAGGCCCGATCCGAGCGATAGTCAGCCGCATTTCGGCTGCGGACGTGGGATTGCGGCCTTCGTCGGGAGGAGGCCTGCGGTCAGACGTTCGGCACCGAGCAGCCGGTTGCTGTACTGCCCGGCGGGCTCGCATCCGCCGGAGTCCCCGGACGCCGCCCGGTGCTGGCTGGCACTCGGTGGAACGGACTCTCCTCACAAGACGTGATCGGTGGAATGCTCTGCCGGGGGTCGCTGCGCTCGCCGCAACCCGACGACCACATCGACGTCGCTGTCAGCGTGCGAACTCGACACCCTCCGGCGTTGGCGGTCTGTTGCCCCAGCACTCGATCGCTCCGGAAAGGCGCACGCCGCATGTGTGCCAGTAGCCGGCGGAAATGCTGGTGAACTGGCCGCGTGGCGCGTCGCTCTGGCCGAGGTCATTGCCGCCCCAGCAGGCGACCGTGCCATCGGCCCGCAGCCCGCAGGTATGGCGAAGGCCGGCGGCGATGGCTGTGAATTGCCCGCCGGTAACGTTGACCTGTTCCGCCGTCACGTGGTCCCAGCAGGCGACCGTGCCGTCGGTTCGCAGCCCACAGGCATGGGAACCGCCGGTGTCCACGGCAGTGAATCGTTCGCTCGACGGATGCCGGAAGGTCGTGTTGCCCCAGCAGGTGACGGCGCCGCCGGTGCGCAGGGCGCAGGTCCTGCCGCCGAGTGTCGTGATCGAGATGAACGTCCCGCCTGGCGCCTCGGTCTTGCCGGAATCGTTCGATCCCCAGCAGGCGACGGTGCCGTCGTCGCGCAGGCCGCACGAGAACGCTCGGCCGGCCGTGACGGCGATGAAGTGCCCGCTGGGGGCGGCGGTCTGGCCGGAATCGTCCAATCCCCAGCAGGCGATCGTGCGGTCGTCGCGGATCCCACACGAATGGTGATCGCCGACGGCTACGGCGGTGAACGTTCCTTGCGGCGGTCTCGTCTGTCCCGAACCGTCCCCGCCGAAGCAGGCGACGGTGCCGTCGGCGCGCACCGCGCAGGAGTGCTCCACACCGGCGGCCACCGAAGCGAAAGATCCGTCGGAGGCGTCGGCGCGCCCGTCGTCGCTGCCCCAACACACGATGGTGCCGTCGGTGCGCGCACCACACGAGCTGTAATCGCCCGCGTCGATCGCCTCGAACGATCCTTCGGGAGCGCTCGTTTGGCGGTACTCGTTCTGACCCCAGCAGGCGATGGTGCCGTCGGTGCGCACCCCGCAGGAGTGCCACCCGCCGGCGGAGACTGCCGCGAACTGCCCGCCGGGGACGTTGGTCCGGCCGTATACCGGGCTGCCCCAGCATTCGGCGGTGCCGTCGGCGAGCAGGCCGCAGGAATGCCAGCCTCCCGAGTCGAGCGTGGAGAACCGGCCGTCGGGGGCATCGCTCTGGCGGTGCTGGTTGATCCCCCAGCACACGGCGGTGCCATCGGTACGGAGAGCGCAGGAGAAGTTGCCACCGGCCGAGACGGCGGTGAACTCGCCGTCCGGTGCGTCGAGTTGCCCGTGGTTGTTCGTTCCCCAGCAGCTGACGCTGCTGTCGCTGCGTAGCCCGCACGAGTGGCGCCAGCCGACTGCAAGGGCGCTGAATCCGCCGTCCGGTGCGTCGAGTTGGCCCTGGTTGTCCGCACCCCAACAGGTGATTGTGCCGTCGGTCTCGAGTCCGCACGAATGCTCTATCCCGACCGCGACGGCGCTGAAGCGCCCACTCGGCGACTCCGCCCGCCCGAAGTTGTTGTCACCCCAACACGTGACCGCGCCATCGGCGTGCAGCGCGCACCAGTGCGTTCTGCCTGCGGCGACGGCGCTGAAGCGCCCGACGGCGCCGGCGGCGGACTCCGGTGCTGCGAGGGAGAGTGACGAGCTGAAGAGCCAGCTGTTCAGCGGCGCGGAGGTCGGGAAGAACCGCGCCCGGGGCAGCTGGCGCGGGCCCCAGGTGTTGTCGGGCCGGTGTTGCTGCAAGCCGAACTCGATCCGGCCGCTCTCGAGCTTGCGCGCCACGATCCGCACCTCGCCCGTCGTCAACTCCAGCGGCGAACTCGCCAACCAGCGATCGACACGGGCGGCGGTGGGGAAGAATCGCCGGGTGGGGAGCATGCCCGCACTCCAGCCGTCCTCGCCCTGGCGCTCCTGCAAGCCGAACTCGATGCGGCCGTCCTCGAGCTTGCGCGCCGCGATCCGCACCTCCGGCGCCGTCGGCGCTGACTCCTGGCCGCCAACCGGCGAGGTGACAACGATGCCAGCCACAAGAGCCAGCAGCGCCACGATGCCGGCGCGCGCCGATCGCGCCCGCCCCGATCGGCGCGTGCTGTCACCGAGCGTGCCCGGCCCGGCAAGGAGAAGATCGGGCGCGAGGGCCCTTGAACGTGGTAGCACGGGTTTCCTCCTGAGGGTCGGACACTCGTCACCCTGGCGCGGACGGGTGCGGGGCGGTCCGTCGGCGGCAGGTCGGACTGTAGCGGTGGCCGGCATCTGGTCGCTCTGACGATCGAATCGCTTCGCCGGTTCCCGCCCGGTGCGGGTTTTCTGAGGGGATCCCGCGATAGCGGTTCGATTCGGGCGGCGAGCAACACCGCGACCCGATTGGCTTCCAATTGCTTTGACAAAATGTAAAATCTGGTGTGTACTTACGGGGTGAATCGGCTGGTGGCAGATGGAGCAGAGGTGTTCGCTCGTGGCCGATGTGGGATCGACCGGAGCGGTCGGTGTGACTGACGTGGATGGTTCGACGGTGACCGCCCCGGGCGCGGTGCTGAACGCGGCCGCCGGCGTGGAGGCTCCGGCGCGGCCCCGCACCACCGGACGCATCGGCGAGAGCGTGGTGCGGCCCGACGGCATCCCCAAGACCACCGGGGCCTTCGCCTTCTCCTCTGACCTGTGGGCCGACGGCATGCTGTGGGGCCAGGCGCTGCGCTCGCCGCACCCGCACGCCCGCATCCGCTCCGTCAACATGGCCCCCGCCCTGGCCATCGGCGGTGTGCGGGCCGTGCTGACCGCCGACGACGTGCCCGGCACGGGCATCTTCGGCATCGAGCACGCCGACCAGCCCGTGCTCGCATCCGACGTGGTGCGCTACTGCGGCGAGCCGGTGGCCCTCGTCGCCGCCGACCATCCCGAGACCGCCCGCCTGGCCGCCGAGGCCATCGTCCTGGACTACGAGTTGCTGCCCGCCGTCACCGACGCGGCCGCCGCGGCCGACGCCCCGCCGATCCACCCAGAGGGCAACCTGTTCCGCCACATCCGCATCCGCCACGGCGACCCCGCCGCCACCGGCGACGTGGTGATCGAGGGCGACTACGAGGTCGGCATGCAGGACCAGGCCTTCATGGGCACCGAGTCGGGCCTGGCGATGCCCACCC
>JAPPDX010000059.1 GCA_028824415.1 bacterium
GATGCCGCGCTCATTTCCGTGCCGCGCCCGGTCCCACAAACCCAGGATGACCCGGGGAAGGTACGGCGCACCGCACTGCGGAAGGCCGCTGGCGCCGACCGGGCCGGGCCGCGATGAGAACGCTCATCGTCCCCTACCGCTGCGAAGGCGGCGCGGATCGGGTCGGCTCGGCGCTCGGGCTCCGGAAGTCCGACTCCGAGTGGATCGGCGACTGTCCCGCGTGCGAAGGCTCCGAGACCCTGGCGGTGCGGCCGTCGGGCGATGACCACCCGGCGCACGTCCTCGCCGTCTGCCGGGGATCGTGTGCGGACGCGGCGGCTCTCCGCGCCGTCCTCTCCGAGACCCTTGGTCCGGGGTTCCGCACCGGCCCGGAGAGGGACACCCGGACTGCCGCCATCGCCCAGGACTTCGGTGGAGCGCTCCCCCGCAAACGCGCGTGACGCCGATCCGGTAGAAGGTGAGTCGGAGCGCCGGCCTCCGGCCGGCATCGCCCCAGTCCTCCCGGCGGGGGCGCACAGCGAGGCGAAACCGCACTCCGATCCACACTGGGAGACCGGTTTCGACCGCCTCCCGGCGGTCGATGCCGGCCGGAGGCCGGCGGCCAGTTCTCCCGGTGGGGGCCCGAGCGCTACTCCTCGCTGGCGACGTGCTTGTCGTAGTCCCCCGCCGAGAGCATCGTCGCCGCGGGCGAGCCCGCATCATCCAACCGCAGCCGGATCAGCCATCCCTCCCCGTAGGGATCCGAATTGACCACCTCGGGAGCGTCCTCGAGGGACTCGTTGACCTCGGTCACCGTGCCCCCCACCGGGCAGAAGATCTCGGAGACCGCCTTCACGGACTCCACGCTGCCCATGACGTCGTCGGCCTCGAGGGCGGTGTGCGGGTCGGGAAGCTCGACGTACACGATGTCCCCGAGTTCCTGCTGGGCGTGGTCGGTGATGCCGATCGTCGCGGAGCCGTCCCCTTCGAGGCGCAGCCATTCGTGCTCTTTGCTGTAGTAGAGATCGTCGGGGATCATCGTGTCTCCGGGAGGGTCCTCCGGGGTCAGACGGCAGCCGCCGCTGCGCGTTTCTTCTTCTTCTTTTTCTTGCCGGGCCGCACGTAGAACGGCGTCGGCACCACCTCGGCGGGGACGGGACGCCCCCGGATCACCACCTCGAAGGCCTGGCCCGGCTCGCAGGCATCCGCCGGCAGATAGGCAAGCCCGAGGCTCTTCTTCAGGAACGGGGCGTGGCCCCCGCTCGTCACCTCGCCGAAGGACTCGCCGTTCACCACGATGGGATAGCCGTGGCGCGGCACCCCCCGTTCCCGCAACTCAAAGCCGACGAGCTTCCGGGTGACGCCGTTCTGGCGCTGGGCCACCAGGACGTCGCGGCCGATGAACTCGCCCTTGTCGGGCTTCACGATCCAGCCGAGGTCCGCCTCCTCCACGGAGTGGTCCGCGTCGATGTCGTTCCCGTGGAGGGCCATCTTGGCCTCGAGCCGGAGGGTGTCCCGGGCGCCGAGCCCGGTGGGGACGAGTCCCTCCGGCGCCCCCGCGTCGAAGAGCCGCCGCGCGAGCTCCTCGGCCCGGTCGGCCGGCACCATGATCTCGAAACCGTCCTCCCCGGTGTACCCCATCCGGGCGACGGTCCCCGGGACCCCCGCGACCTCGCCCTCGGCGAACCGGTAGTAGCGGACCGCGGTCAGGTCCAGATCGGTCAGCGTCTGCAGGATCGGCTGCGCGCGCGGCCCCTGGAGCGCGAGCAATGCCGTCTCGTCACTCAGGTCCTCCACGCATTCCGCGGCCGTCCCGCCCCGCTCCCGGATCCAGGCGAGGTCCCGGGCGGTGTTGGCGGCGTTCGTGACCACCAGGAAGGACTCCTCCCCGCGCCGGTAGACGATGATGTCGTCCACGAAGCCGCCCGAATCGGTGGTGAGCGCCGAGTACTGCGCCCGGCCCGGCACAAGGCGGGACACGTCGTTCGGGGTCAGCCGCTGCAGGAGCGGCAGCGCCTTCGGCCCGCTGACCCGCAGCTCGCCCATGTGGCTCACGTCGAAGAGCCCGGCCTGCCGCCGCACCGCGAGGTGCTCCGAAACCACGCCGCCGAACTGCACCGGCATCTCCCAGCCGGCGAACGGGACGAGCCTGCCGCCGAGTTCCTTGTGGAGCGCGTGAAGCGGGGTGCGGCGGAGCGACATCCGGGCGATTATAGGAACGAATGCTCCCACGGTAAGCGCATTACGGGTTGACCAACAGCCGCGATGACACCGCCGGCTTGGATCGCCGGCTTCAGCCAGCCCGCTACCGCACCGGGTGCGATCCCTCCGGGGCCGCGTCGGGCCAGGGAGCCCGCCTCAGCTCCTCCGCCCACTCGCCGAGGACCGGGTCGGCATCGTCCCGGACGACCCGTCCGTAGTCGGTGAGCGCGGTCCCGCGCTTCCCCGCGCCGTCCCGGGCGTTCCCGCGCCGGAAGAGCAGGACCGCCCGGACTTCGGGGTTCGGTTCGGCGGCCAGACCGCGGCTGAACATCGCCTCGGCCTCCTCCCAGCGCTCCTGGAACAGCAGCGCCTCCCCGAGCCGGGCCTCGGCGAGCCCCGGCAGCGCCAGCCGGTAGTTCCCGAAGCCCGCCTCCCGGCGTTCGAGCACACGCTCGGCGAGTTCGCGCGCGGCCTCGAAATCACCCCGGGCGGTCAGGATGCTGACCTCGTCGAGCACGAAGTCCGGGTTCTTGGGGAACCGGGTGTTCAGCCGCCGGATCGCCGCGAGCGCCTCGTCCTCCCGCTCCTCGCGCTGCATCAGCAGCGCCCAGGTCCACAGCCCGCCCCAGCGGGCCCGCCGGCCCTCGTCCGCGGTGGTCAGCACCGCTTCGAGACCGGCCTCCCGATCGCCGCGGATGCCGAACAGGAAGGCGAGCCAGCGGAGCGCCCGTGGCAGGGTGGCGACCCCGTAGTCGTAGGCGCCCGGGACCGCGTAGGCGTCCCGGAAGCCGGGGTCGAGTTCCTGTACCCGCCGGTGGCGGCCCACCCCGCGCCGGATCTGCCGGGCGGCCCGGAACCAGGCCCGGTCCACGATCACCGACCAGCCGGACTCGAGCGCCTCGCTGGCGCCGAGGTAGTAGAGCGCTTCCACGTCGTCGGGATCGCGTTCGAGGAGCGCCCTGCCCCGCCGGTAGGCCTCCTCCAGGTGCTCGCGGAAGGCGGCCTCCTCCTCCGGCGTGGCCTCGGGACGCCCCTGCTGGGAGAAGAAGCGGTCGTTCCGGAGGCTCGACCCCCGCATCCCGTTGCTGCGCTGGGCCAGCCGGGTCCAGACCGTGGTGGCGAGGTTGTACGGGCCGGTGGGGTGCTCCGGGTAGCGCTCGCTGACCCGGGCGTAGTGCTCGAACGCCTCGTCGAAGTCGTAGTCGAAGAGCAGTTGGGAGCCGGCCGTCTCGAGAGTGCCCAGTTCCTCCGCCGGCCCCGCGGGTGCGGGCTGCACCGCCGCGTCCGCCAGGGCGGCCGACAGGACCACCCCGGCGGCGACCAGGCGGAGGGCGTAGCGGATCACGGGCGCCGGGGAGTGTGGCACGGGGCGCGTCGCGGGTTGGCCAGCAGCCGCGTGGCCCTGGGCCCGCCTGCGTTTCGCCTCGCTACGCGCCCCCACCGGGAGAACTGGGGCGATGCCGGCCGGAGGCCGGCGCTCCGAGTCCCCCCTACCGCATCGGGTGGGAACCCGTGGGCGCGGCGTCCGGCCAGGGGGCCTGCCGGAGGGCGTGCGCCCAGTCCCTCAGGACGTCGTCCGCGTCGATCCGGATGACCTCGCCGTAGTCGTAGAGCGCCTCCGGCCGCCGCCCGGCGCCGTCGCGGGCGTTCGCCCGGCGGAGGAGCAGATTCGCCCGGACTTCGGGGCTTGGATCGGCCTCGAGACCCCGGCTCAGGACGGCCTCGGCGTCCGCCCAGCGCCCCCCGAACAGGAGCGCCTCCCCGAGCCCCGCTTCGGCGAGGCCGGGCAGCAGCAAGTGGTAGTTCCCGAACCCGGCGTCGCGGCGTTCGAGGACCGCGTCCCCCAGCCCGACGGCCGCTTCGAACTCCCCGAGCGCCGTCAGGACGGTGATCTCGTCGAGCGCGAAGTCCGGGTTCTTCGGGAACCGGCGCCGGAGCCGCCGGACCGCTTTGAGCGCCTCGTCCTCCCGCCCTTCGCGCTGCATCAGCAATTCATAGGTCCAGAGGCTCCCCCACCGCGCCCGCCGGCCCTCGTCGGCAGTGAGCCGAATGTCGCGCAGCCCGCCCTCGAGGTCGCCGCGCATCCCGAACAGGAAGGCGATCATCCGGAGCGGGCGGGGCAGCCGGGCGATCGAATACACGTAGGTCCCGGGGATCACGTAGGCGTCCCGGAAGCCGGGATCGAGTTCCTGGAGCCGCCGGTGGCGGCCCACCGCGCGCCGGATCAACCGGGTGGCGCGGAACCAGGCGCGGTCCACGATCACCGCCCACCCGGCCTCGAGGCCCTCGGCGGCGCCGCGGTAGTAGAGCGCCTCCGGGTGGTCCGGATCGCGTTCGAGCAGGGCCTCCGCCCGCCGGTACGCCTCCTCGAGGTGCTCGCGGAAGGCCGTCTCCTCTGCGGGCGTCGGCTCGGGGCGGCCGTCCTGCGAGAAGAACCGGTCGTTCCGCAGGCTGGGCCCCCGGACAGCGTTGCTCCGTTGGGCGAGCCGGGTCCAGACGGTGACGGCCGCGTTGTAGGGCCCGCCGGGATGCTCCGGGAACCGCTCGCCCAGCTCCCGGTAGGTCCGGAGGGCGTCCTCGAAGTCGTAGTCGAAGAGGAACTGCGCCCCCGCCGCCTCGGCGGCGGCGATTTCCGCGGCGGAGTCGGCGGGCAGGGGCTGCGCCACCACCGCAGCGCTGGGAAGAAGCAGCCCGCCGGCAATGGCCACGAGCGCAGCGCGGCGGAACACGATCCCGTCCTCACACGTCGGACAGTGGAACGACCTCGATCCCCTCGAACCGCATCAGGTCCTGCGGATTCGCGGTGACCACCCGGGTGACGCCGTGTTCCAGCATGGTCGCGGCGATGTTCGCGTCGTGGAGCGCCTTGCCCGCGCACCGGGCGGCCTCCGCGACCCGGGGCAGGCGGTTCGCCACCCCGCGGGTTTCCTCCAGCACCGTGGCCCGCTCGGCGAACGCCCGGTTGTTCCCCACCGCGGCGGCAAGCGTGAGCCCCAGTCCGTTCGCTTCGACCGGGCGCGTGCTGACCACCAGGCACTCCCGCAGCACCTGCCCGCTCACGCAGAGTTCGACTCCCTGGTTGGGGACCTCGTTCAGGATCCGAAACGCTCGCGAATGGAGGGGGCGTCGCCGGTCCACGGCGCTCAGCAACACGTTCGTGTCGCAGAACAGCCGTTCACCGGCCCTGGTCGCCATAGATGTCCTCGCGGGTCCAGGGAACGCCGCTCCCGACCTCCACGTGCTTCAACCGGATCGGCGGATAGCCCTGTTCCGGCGGGGCCGCGCGCGCGGCAGCGTCGAGAATCGCCCGGATCTCACCCTGGACGGAGCGGTGGTGCGCCCTCGCGCGGCGCGACAGCGCCCGCAGCGTTTCCGCGGGTACGTCTCTGACGTGAACGCCGGGCATGGTGCAATTATGCTACAGGTAGCGTTTCGCTAGCACCAGGCCGCGCGGGTCAGAAGACCCAGCGCCACCCGGCCAGCGCCGCCGCCTGGGTCCCCAGGACCGCCCGGTGTCCCGGCCAGTGGCTCCACACCGCTCCCAGCCGCAGCTCACCGAGGGGGAGCGCCCGGTTCCACTGCGCCGCGAGGTCGAGCTGGCGTTCCCCGGGCGCCAGGTCCGCCCGGAACGAGTGGTAGAGCACCTCGCCCGCCTTCGTGCGCGCCGAGGGCGCCGTAAGCGCCGCCCAACCGTTCTCCACCCGGAGCGGCTGCGACAGCGAGAAGCCGAGCGAGCCCGCCCGGGCGAACCCCCGGCTCGCGTGCACCGCGAACGTGCTCGTCGCGAGCGGCGTGATCTCCTGGATCAGCCCGCCGGTGGCCGCCGGGTTCACCACCCCGAACTCCCCGTGCGCCGCGAGCGTCCACCCGGCGAAGTCCATCCCCCCGTCGAAGCCGAAGAACGCCGTCCCCGCCGACAGGCCGCCGAACGCGCCGGTCCCCAGGCTGCCCAGCATCGTCTCCCGCTCCGAGATCCAGCCCGCGCGGAACCCCACCGGCAGCGACCCCGGCCGCCACGCCAGCGCCGCGCCGGTCGCCGGCATGGCCGGACGCACCGGGCCTGTCGTGAAGGCCGTCGCCGACAGCCCTCCCGCCTCGTAGGCGTTCACCTGCAGCGCTCCTTCGGCGAGCGCCAGGTGTCCGTTCCCCGCCGCCGTCGGCATCCGGACCACTCCGGCCGTCATCCCGAGGGCGGCAGGCATCCCGCCCGAACTCCCGCCGCCCGCCGTCAGGCCGCCGGAACCGGCGCCCAGGAAGGTCCTGAGGCGCGCCGACAACGCCGGCCCGTCCGTGGTCGCGGCGAGGTTCCCCATGTCGTACCAGAACGGCGCCCCGTAGTCGTCGAGCGCCATGATCTCGTCGCCGTCGAACGCCGCCGCGAGCCCGTCGCCGAACGCCGCGCCCAGGCGGAGCCCCGTGGTCCCGAGCGCCGCACTCGCGAGCCCGCTCGAGATCGGCACGTCCAGCACCCCCACCGGCGAGGTGGCGGCCCCGAGGTCCATCTTCCCCTGGCCGTAGACCTCCCGGTCCGCGTAGATGCCGGTCTTGTCGGCAGTCGCGAAGAGCCGGGTCACCAGCTCCTCGTTCGAGAGCTGGTCCCGGAAGAGCTGCTTCATGATCGCGAGTCCGCCGGCGACGAACGGCGCGGCATAGGAGGTCCCGCCGCCCGTGGCGTATCCCCGGAAGGCCTCCCCCTCGAAGGGCCCGAAGTAGGCGACCCGCACCCCGTAGCCGGGCGCCGCGATGCAGAAGTCGGCGGCGATGCCGCAGCGGTTCGAGAACTCCGAGATCGCCCCATCGTGGGGGTTCAGCGCCACCGCCGCCACGGAATGTCCCCGGAGTTCCTCGAAATAGGCGGGAAGTCCCGCCAGGATCGAGGCCGAAGTGGCGTTGACGTAGCCGTTCACGCAGCCCGGGATGCCAGGGGCGCACCGGCGGCCGTGCGCGTTTCCCGCCGCCCACACGAGAATGGTCTTCTCGTCGGCGCCCGCCTGCGCCAGGGTCGCGACCATCTCCGGCATGTTGGCCCTCAGGTCCTCCCCGCCGTAGTGCTCGAGAAGGCCGTTGTAGCCGAAACTCAGGTTCAGGATGTCGAGCCGGTTCCCGGCGTCACGCCAGTCGAATGCAGTCTGGAAAAGGTAGGCGAAGCCGGGGTCGGATTCGCCGACCTGCTCCAGCGTGATCGGCTCATAGGGACCGCCCCCGCTCCCGAGGGGGATCGACCACATGGCAAGGTCGGCGCCCCACGCGACCCCGTGATTGCCGGTCACGGTATCGGGGAGCTTGT
>JAPPDX010000113.1 GCA_028824415.1 bacterium
GCGGCCGAGGCCGAGACGGCGGGCGCGGCGGCCGAGGCCGAGACGACGACCGCGGCGGCCAACGAGGCCGGGACGGCGGGCGCGGCGGCCAACGGGGCTGGGACGACGACCGCGGTGGTCAACGAGGCCGGGACGGCGGGCGCGGCGGCCAACGGGGCTGGGACGACAACCGCGGAGGCCGAGGGGGCGGGCGCGGTCCGGGGGGCGGCGGTGGACGCGGCCCACAGGACCGCGGCAACTACCGCGGACCCAAGGGTCGGGGCGGCGGTCCCAACAGGGGTCCCGGTCAACGGGGAACCACACCGGTGCGCCGGCGTGAGCAGGACCGCGGTGAGACACGCGGCCTCGGGGGCGACAGGGTGGAGGGCCGGCACGCCGTCAAGGAGCTGCTCCTCGCCGGCAACCGCCCGGTGCGGCAGGTCGTCCTCTCCGCCGATCAGGATCCCTCGCCGATCCTCGACGACATCATCGACCTGGCCGACGAGGCCGGCGTGGACATCCGCGAACTGCCGCGCGGCCGCTTCGACCAGATGGCGGCAACCGACGCCCCCCAGGGCGTGGTGGCGTTCGCCGCTCCGCTGCGGGAGTTCAGCGTCGAGGAACTCGTGGCGGACCGGCACGGCAGCGGACCACCCGGCGACTCCAACCGCCTGTACCTGTCTTCCGGGGCCGAGCATGCCGAGCACCGCACCCCGCCGCCCCCCGATCAGGACGAAGCCTCCATAGAGGACCAGGACGAGACCACCACGGGGGACCAGGACGAGGCCTCCATAGAGGACCAGGACGAGACCACCACGGGGGACCAGGACTTGCTGTCCTCAGGGGACCAGGATGAGGCCTCCACGGAGGCACGCCCCGGCGTGGCGCCGGTGCTCCTCCTGGTCGTGGACGGCGTCACCGACCCGGGCAACCTCGGCGCCATCCTCCGCACCGCCGAGTGCGCCGGCGTCACGGGCGTCGTGCTGCCGCGCCATCGAGCCGCCAGGATCACGCCGACGGTCGCCAAGCGGGCCGCCGGCGCCGTTGAACATCTCCGGTTCGCCCCCGTCAGCGGCATACCCACGGCGCTGGCAACCCTCGCCGAGCTGGGGGTCTGGACGGTGGGCCTGGACGTCGCCGCCGACGAGACGATCTGGCAGCTCGACATCGCCGAGGCGCCCCTTGCCTTAGTGCTCGGCGCCGAGGGGCGCGGCCTGTCCCGCCTGGTCCGCCGGCGCTGCGACGTGACAGCGCGCATTCCGGTGACCGGGCGGCTCGACGCCCTGAACGTGTCCGCGGCCGCTGCGATCGCGCTGTTCGAGGTCCTCCGCCGCCGCAGCACCGCCTGAGCGCGGCGCTCCCGGCGCCCGGCCCGAGACTTCCCTCAGCGGACGTCGATGTCGTCGAGCCGCGGCAGGTGGAGGAGCAGGTTCTGCAACAGCAGCTTCTCGTCCGGATTGCGCACAAGAGCGGCGGTCGACTCCCTGAGCAGGGCCAGCGCGTCGCCGACCGCCCCTTCCGGCGGGACGGAGGTGAAGGTGGATGAGCCGGGCCGGCTGCCGGCCGCGGTGTCCAGAAGCTGGTGATAGCGCTCGGCGAGCACGGCGAAGCCGAACCGCAGCTCGGCGTCACGAACCCGCCGGCGGCGCCGATCGCTCCGCTGACGCTCGGCTCTGCCGCCCGCACCGGTGGGATCGGCGCCCGGATCGCCGGAGTCCTCGCGAGCGGGTTCGGGAGCGGTCGGCCCCGCCGGGTCAGCCGCCGCGCCGGCAGCCGCGTCTACAGCCGCGTCGATGAGCGCCCGCAAACCGTCCACCAGTGAGGCCGCCCGTGCCCCCGTGCCGTCGAGACGCTCGGGGATCGACCACCAGGCTTCGAGACGCTCGGCCAGGCTGCCCGCGGCGACCAGGTCGCCGGCACGGCCCGGATCGCAGCCGAGGGCGCGTGCCGCCCGACCGGCCACCTCGGGTGGCACGCCGGACCCGACGACCCATTCGCGCATCTCCTCAGGCGACGGAGCCGGGAAGCGGATCGTCACACAACGGGAGGCCACCGTGATGTGCCCGGGCGGAACATCGTCGGCGAGCAGCACGATGGTGGTGTCCGGCGGCGGCTCCTCGACGGTCTTCAGCAGGCTCGCCGCAACGGCCGGTGAAGCAGTGTGGAACCGGTCACAGATGATCACCTTGCCGGCACCCTCCAGGGGGCGGCGAGCCGCTTCGGTGATGATCGCCGTCGCCTCGGCCGCCAGCAGGGCCCGCCCCTCCGGCTCGACGAGCACGACATCGGGGTGAACGGCCCGGCGCGCCCGCTCGCGATGCCGCTCGGCCGACTCCGCCTGCCCTGACGTCGAGAGCGCCGCGGCGCCCAGCAGTTCGCCGGCGAACGCCCGGGCCACGGCGCGCTTGTCGCCGGCCACCGTCCCGACCAGCAGGAACGCGTGAACCGGCGCCGCCAGAGCGGCTTCGAGTTGGCGCAGCCCCGCCTCGCCGCCGAGCAGCGGCGGCCAGACGAGACCCGTTTCGCCGGGGGAACGCTCCCCGCCTCCGTGGACGTCTTGTGATCCCCGGTCCGGTGTCTCGGTTGCGCCGTCCAAACCATCCGTCGGCTCCTGTTCGGCGCCGGGCTCGGACCCCTCCCAACCGCCGAACAGGACCGGAGGCCGATCCGTCACGACCAACCCAGCCGCCCGGCCACCACCGCGGCGATGTCGTCTCGAACCTGAGCGGGTGGCCGATCGGCGTCGACGACCACCCAGCGCTCCGGATCCGCTGCGGCCAGTTCCAGATACCCGGCACGCACCCGCGCATGGAAGTCCATGCCGAGGGCCTCGAACCGGTCCAACCCGCCACCGCCCCGCTCGCGAGCCCGCTGCGGATCCATGTCCAGCAGGATGACCAGGTCCGGCCACAGACCGCCGGTGGCCACTTCGGATAGCAGCCGGACCGTATCCACGTCCAGCCCGCGCCCGTACCCCTGGTAGGCCAACGATGAGCCGATGTACCGGTCGCATACGACGTCCCGGCCGGCCTCGAGGGCAGGACGGATGCTCTCTGCGACGTGCTGCGCCCGGTCGGCGGCCATCAGCAGCGCCTCGCTGTAGACGTCCAAGCGCACGCCGGCCTCACCCAGCAGCAGCCTGCGCAACTCCTGGCCCAGCCGGGTTCCGCCCGGCTCGAAGGTCAGATCAGCGCCTCGGCGAGTCGCCAGCCAAGCGGCCTGGGTGGACTTGCCGACCGATTCGCCGCCCTCCAGGACCACGAACCGGCCCCCGTCCCCGGCATTTCCCATCAGGCGTCAGTCTTCCAGAGACTCGTCGCCGGTGAGAGTGCCGGCGGTGCTGTCGGAGCCGGCGGCGGCCACCGCCCGCTGCGTGCGGCGGGCGAGCAGACCGGCGACGATCACGGTCAGCCCGGCGAGCCACAGCGTCAAGCGCACACCCGGCAGTTCCACCACGACGATGCCGATGTCGATCGAACGGTCGAACAGCACCTCAGAGATCCGGTCGAAGGCGGCAGCCAACAGCGGACCCACCACCAGGGCCAGCACCACGCAGAGGCGGACGATCGAGTAGAGCCCGGCGAAGACCCGTCCCCGGACCTCGTCCGCGGTGTGCTCGTGCAGCAGGGTGAAGCCCAACACGTACATCCCGCCGGCGCACACCCCGACTCCACCGGCCACCAGCATCACCCATGGCAGCGACCCCAGCGAAGAGGCCACCAGGAGGCAAACGCCCGCACCGGTGACCGAGCGGGAGAACACCCGGTGCTTGTGAACGCGCCGCTGCAGGACCGACAGGATCAGGACACCGACGCCGACACCCGCGCTGAGCGCGGTGACGATGTCCGCGAATCCCTGCTCGCCGACCCGGAGCACCTCGATGGCATACACGAGCGCCAGCGGGATCAGCATCCCGCCGCCGATGAGGGCGGTCGCCAAGCCGATGTTGACCGAGCGCACCGTGGGGTTCACAACCACGTAGCGCCATCCCTCGCGGTACTCGCGGACGACGCCCTCCCAGCGCACCGCGGCGCGCGCCGAGCGATCCGGGTCGCGGTGATGGAGGAGTGGCAGCGAGAACACCAGCACCGCGGAAGCCACGAAGGTCAGGGCGTCGAGATAGAAGATCGGCCCCTGCTTGTCCGGGTAGAGCAGTCCGAGCCAACCCTCCCGCGAGGCGTCGTCCAAGGCGCTGGCGACCCGCGCGTAGATGAGCGAGGCGATGGGGAACGTGGCATAGGTCGCCAACATCGACAGCGAATTGGCCGTGGTCAGGTGCTTCGCCGGCAGCAGGTTCGGGACCGACGCCTCTTTCGCCGGGATCCACAGAAGCGTGAACGCCTCCAGGGCCAGCGACACCAGGACGAGCTGCCAGACACTGTTCACCAACGGCACGATCAGCAGGATCCCCGCCCGCGCCAGGTCGCAGACGACCATCAGGCGACGCCGGTCGAAACGGTCGGCCAGCACACCTGCCACCTGCGAGAAGAAGATGCCAGGCACCAGCCGGGCGGCCAGCACCACGCCGATCGCGGCCTCGGGTGTGCCCGAACCCAGGCGCGCCGCCACGACCGATATGGCGAGGAAGCCAAGCCAGTCGCCGGTGGAGGTGACGACCTGGGCCGACCAGAGACGGAAGAACTGTGGAGTGGCGAAGACCCGCCGCTGGAAACCCGCCAAGCTGCGGCGACCCTCTGCGGGCGCCTCCTCAGCCGTCACGGGCGGAAGACCCCTTCCGGCGCCGGGATCCTCCCGAACCTCCCTTCCGGGCGGTGCGCGGCGGAGCCTCGCGGCGGGCCGCCAGCAGGTCCGAGGCGCGCTGGGGTGTCAGCGCCTCGGGCGTGTCACCGGCGCGCAGCGACGCGTTGGTCTCCCCGTCGCTGACGTAGGGGCCCCAGCGCCCGTCGCGGATCACGAGCGCTCGGCCGGTCACGGGATCGGGCCCGAGGTCTCGCAGGGGCGGCTTGGGCTCGCCGCCTCGCCGGCGCCGCGGCTGAGCCAGGAGCGTCAGGCACTCGTCGAGGCCGATCGTGAAGATCTGTTCCTCGGATTCCAACGATCGGGTCTCCGGTCCCTTCTTGAGATAGGGCCCGAACCGTCCGGTCTGGGTCGTGATCTCGACGCCGTCGGCCGGATCGGCGCCAACGGTCCGCGGCAGGGTGAGCAACCGCAGCGCATCCTCGAGCGTGACCTCCTCGAGGCTCATCGAACTGAGGAGTGAAACGGACTTCTCCGCCTTGGCGTCGGGGTCGGTGGGCGGCGGGCCGAGTTGCACGTACGGCCCGTAGCGACCGTCCCGGGCCGTCACCGGCAAACCCGAGTCCGGATCGTTGCCGAGTGCGCGGCCCGTCGTGGGACGGGCGAGGAGTTCCAGGGCCAGGTCCACGGTCACCTCGTCGGGCGAGACGTCTTCGGGCAACTGGGCGCGTTGATCGCCGCAGGTCACGTACGGTCCGAAACGGCCCAGGCGTGCTTCGATGGGTCGCCCGTCCGGATGGGTGCCGATCGCGACGGTGTTCACCGCTCGCACGTCGATCTCGTCGAGCCTGTCGGACACGCGGGTCTTGAGGCCCGGCCGCTTCCCACTGCCGAAGTAGAACGTCGACAGCCACGGCTGTGACTCCTGCCTGCCGCGGGCGATGTCGTCGAGGTCTTCCTCCATCCGCGCCGTGAATGCATAGTCCACGTAGTCGCCGAAATGGCCCTCGAGAAGGCTCACCACGCTGAAGGCGGTGAACGTGGGAACCAGGGCGGTTCCCTTCTTGCGGACGTACCCGCGGTCGGCGATCGTCGTCATGATCGTGGCGTAGGTGGAGGGGCGTCCGACACCTAGTTCCTCCAGGCGGCGAATCAGCGTGGCCTCGGTGAAGCGCGCCGGCGGCTGGGTCTGGTGGCTCTCCACCTCCGGCGCCGACAGTGCCAGCGAGTCGCCCTCGGCAACCTGCGGCAGGCGCCGCTGCGCGTCGTCGCCGGTGCGCGCCCCGCCGCGGCCGTCGGAGCCGTTGGCGGAACCGGAGGCCGCCACCGGATCCCAGGCCCGGCGGAAACCCTCGTGGAGGATCACGGTGCCCGAGGCCGCCAGGGTCACCTCGGCACCGCCCGCGCTCGGCGCCAGTGCCTCGATGGTGACGGTCTCGCCGGTGGTGTCGGTCATCTGCGACGCCAGGGTGCGGCGCCAGATCAACTCGTAGAGCTTCGCCTCCGTCGGCGAAAGGCGGGCGCGCAGCGACTCGGGCGAGGCGAACGTGTCGCCCGCAGGTCGGATGGCCTCGTGCGCCTCCTGGGCGTTGCGCACCTTGCTGGCGTAGCGGCGGGGATCGCGGGGCAGGAACTCCTCGCCGTAGCACCGCGCCACGTCGGCTCGTGCTGCCTTCAGGGCCACGTCCGCCAGAGTCACCGAGTCAGTCCGCATGTAGGTGATGAAGCCCTGCTCGTAGAGCGACTGCGCCACCTGCATGACAGCCGAGGCCGAGAGGCGCAGCCGCCGCCCGGCCTCCTGCTGCAGGGTGGACGTGATGAACGGCGGTGCCGGCCGCCGGCGGTACGGCTTGGAGGCCACCGAGACGACTTCGGCGTCCTGGGTGTCCAGATCGGCCGCCAGACGGCGCGCCCTGGCCTCGTCCAAAACGACGACGCCCGGTGTGGTGGGCTTCCCGTCGGCGCCGAAGTCCCGCCCGGTTGCGAGGCGCGCGCCATCGACCGCGGTGGCGGCCATGACGAAGCTCTCCCCGGCGGTTGCGGCGGCAGTGACCTCCAGGGACCAGTACCCGGCGGGCACGAACGCCATGCGCTCCCGCTCGCGCTCGACGACAATCCGGGTGGCCACACTTTGAACCCGGCCTGCCGACAGGCGCGGGGCGACCTTCTTCCAGAGAACGGGCGAGACCTCGTAGCCGTACAGGCGGTCGAGGAGGCGCCGGGCCTCCTGCGCGTCCACGAGTCGGCGGTCCACTTCCCGGGGGTTCGCCAGGGCCGCCCGGATGGCGTCGGGGGTGATCTCGTGGAAAACGAGGCGGCGCACCGTCACCTTCGGCGGCGGGGAGAGAACCTCGAGCAGGTGCCAGGCGATGGCCTCTCCCTCGCGATCCTCGTCGGTTGCCAGGTACAACTC
>JAPPDX010000102.1 GCA_028824415.1 bacterium
CCGAGCCCGGTCCTCCGGCTCCCCCACAGGTGTTCCGGCCTCGGACTTCATGGTCTCAATTATACTGATATTTCTATTCAATGCAAACATTTGCGCGCCCGAAATATTGGAAGTCTCGGGGCCCAGCCAGAGCAGCACGGTCCCAAACGAATCCCCGCTGAGCCTTCGGCCCCGCAGGAAGAAGAATGACACCGCTATAGCGGCTCTGGGCGGCGATGGCTCCATGTCATGGGTGCCAAGATGGTGGCTGCGCCGCGGGTTCGCCCCGCGATGATTGGGGAACAGAGCCGACCGGGAGCCGCCGTGGACCTGAACACGACTGGGAGCGGTGATCGGCCGCTGGCGAACACCTATTGGGTCGTTCCGGGTCGCTTCCTGGCGGGCGAGTATCCGGGCGCGGCCGATCGTGACGAGGCCTCCCGCAAGTTGCGGACGCTGCTCGGGTCGGGCATCGACCACTTCATCAACCTGACCCAGCGGTACGAGCCCCTGGAGCGGTATGCCGCGCTGGCGGCCGAGGAAGCCGACCGGCTCGGCATGACAGTCGTGTGCGAACGCCATCCCATCACCGACATGAACGTGCCGCGCCGCCCGCGGGACATGACGGACATTCTCGACGCCCTCGACCAGGCATTGGAGGAGGGCAGGAACGTGTACGTGCACTGCTGGGGAGGCGTGGGTCGTACCGGCACCGTCGTCGGCTGCTGGCTCATACGCCACGGCATGACCGGAGGCCAGGCGCTGGAGCAGATCGCTGAATGGTGGAGCGGGATCGAGAAGCGGTACATCCACCCGCGCTCACCGCAGACACACACGCAGCGCGCCTATGTCCGTCACTGGGCCGAAGCGTGACCGAGGCATCCGCGTGACTGACCCCTCAACGCGGGACCGGTTTCAGGGCTGCCTGCTGGGTTTGGCAGCGGGCGATGCGCTCGGCACCACCCTGGAGTTCAAGCCGCCCGGCAGTTTCGCGCCGATAGACGACATGGTCGGCGGCGGGCCGTTCGGGCTGCAACCCGGCCAGTGGACCGACGACACCTCGATGGCCCTGTGCCTGGCCACGAGCCTCATCGAGTGCGGCGGGTTCGACGCCGGAGACCAGATGCGGCGTTACGTGCGCTGGATGCAAGAGGGCTACCTGTCCTCCACGGGGACCTGCTTCGACATAGGCAACACCGTTCACGGCGCACTGTCGATGTTCATGCGCCAGGGCGACCCCTACGCCGGCTCGACCGACCCGCGCACCGCCGGCAACGGCTCGCTGATGCGGCTCGCTCCAGTTCCGATGTGCTTCGCAGCCGACCCCGCCGAAGCCATCGCCCGGGCCGCGGACAGCTCCCGCACCACCCATGCGGCCAACGAGGCGGTCGACGCCTGCCGCTACTACGCCGGCCTGCTGGTCGGGGCTCTGCGCGGCGTCGACAAGGACACGCTCCTGTCCCTCCGCTACTGCCCCGTCGAAGGACTCTGGGAGCGCGACCCCCTGGTGGAGGGCGTCGCTCGCGTCGCCGACGGAACGTTCAAGCGTCTCGACCCGCCGGACATCAAGGGCACCGGGTACGTCGTCGAGGCCCTCGAGGCGGCCCTGTGGGCCTTCCACCGCGCCGACGACTTCCGAGAGGGCGCCCTGCTGGCGGTGAACCTCGGCGACGACGCCGACACCACCGGCGCCATCTACGGCCAGATCGCCGGCGCCCACTACGGGGCAGAAGCGATTCCAGCCCCCTGGCGAGCCAAGCTCACGATGCTCGCCGAGATCACCTCACTCGCCGACCAACTCCACGACCAGGTCGCGATCGGACCCTAGAAGCGTCCGGCCAGCTGGAGACCTCGATCCGCAGGGGTGGCCGCCGCGAGATAGCGGTCGGTGCCTGGCCGTCCCTCTAGCGGCGGAGCAGTTGCTTGAGCCGCCGGGCGGCAGGCGTCCACAACCACTCGGGCTCGGTGAACCGGCGATAGTTCTCGCCGGGCAGTTCCATGGGGTCGTAGTAGCTCTTGTCGGAGGTCTTGCGCAGACGGTTCGTCCGCCTCAGCACCTTCAGGTGGGCATAGGCCGTCCCCGTGTGCGTCCAGCCTTGCCGCAGGTAGTTCCAGTTGTCGGGCGCCAGGTGCTCCGCCGCGGCGAAGTGCCTCCGTGCACGGGTGCCGTCGCCGGTCGCCTCGAAGTGCAGCGCCAGCTTGAAGGTCGCCTCCGCCAGCAGCGTGTCGTCGTCGACGGGCCTGAGCCGCTCGGCCAGTTGCTTGGCCGACCAGACGTGCTCGCTGTGCGCGCCCCGCTCGATCCAGTCGCGGGTCGCCGTGGCGAATGCGTTGTTCCCGAGGCGGACCTTGCCGATGCCGAACCTGTAGGTCGTCTCGGCCGGGTACGCCCCTTCGCTGCTGCGAACGATGCGCCCCTCCTCGTCGATCCAGGCGGCCGACGGCACGTTCACCCAGCCGAACAGCGAGCTGATCTGGTGTGTCGGGTCGACGACGCAGCGGTAGGTCGGCGAGGCCCGGTCGAACCACTTGTCGACAGCCTTGGGGCCGCCGGAGTCCTCTGCCACGCTGATCAACTCGAACCGGTCCGGACCGATGGATTCGTACAGTTCCTGCCAGACCGGCAGGCTGATGCGGCACCCTCACCACGACGACCAGGTGAACAGCACCACCTTGTGGCCACGCAGGTCCGAGAGCCGCAACGTGTCGCCGTTGCGCTCGGTGATCTCGAAGTCGGGGGCGATCGCCGATTCCAGCCCGCTGCGGCGGACTTCGGGCACCGAGCCGAGGCTCCACACGTCGCCGTCACGCACGTGCTTCTGGCCGATCATGTCCGCGAACTCCGAGTAGCAGAACCACACCCAGCCGTCGGCATCCGCGATCCAGTCCTCACGCCTGTCCGCCGGCAGCGGCACGCACAACTCGCCCAGGCACGCGCCCTCCGGCTTCATCTGCCAACCGGTGGCGCCACGAAGCTCGTCGAGTCGCACCCACAGAGCCCCGTTGGCTTCGGTCCGCTGGGAGACCTCGTTCGTCTTACCGTTCGCGAGGATGATCAAGATCGCTTCATTCGCGTCACGCCGCCGGATCGAGAACCGCGAGGTGGCCGCTTCTCCGCGCCCACGCCGTGATCTTGCGGTCGGCGATGGCCAGCGCGAGGTGTGCTCGCTGTCCGAGACGCTCCGAACCCGCCACGAGCCACACCAGCACGTGCGTGTCGAGCAGGATCACGACTGCTGCGCCACATCGGGGTCCAGCGTGGCGGTGGGTCGGGCAACGGCCTCCCACTCATCGGCCGGAATGGCCGGCTCCACGATGTCTCCGACGATCCGGATCTGGTCCCGGTAGCGCCCCCACATTTTTGGCGCCTGTCTCTGCGCAGGGACGAGCCGTGAGACAGGTCTGCCGTGCTTGGTGATGAGGATCTCGGTACCGGTCTCATTCACCTCGTCCATCAACGCAGGACACCGATTCTTGAATTCACCAGCGGGGATAGTCCGGTATTCCTGCGGTCCCGAAGCCACGACAGAACCTCCTCGAGCGCGTCCTCCATGTATAGCCATGGCTACCAGCGATAGCTATATCGACCATCGCGGATCAATCGGAGTTCTGCACGATCCACCGTCACTTTTCGGCGATTTCCGACAAGTGACCTTCGAGACCTGCACAACGCCGGCTAGATCCGGGCGTCGAGACAGTCGGGCTCGGTACGCCGGGTCGCCCAGTGCAGGATCTTTCGGTCGGAGGTGACGAGTTGGCGGCGCGTCACGATCGCGGTCGCCGCGATCAACTGATCGGCAGGGTCGGCGTGGAACGCCTCCCTGCTCTCGAGTGCGGCGGCGAGGAGTGCCATCTCCGCAGTGACGGGGACCTCGCGGACTCCCCGGTCGATCAACTCACGGTGCCACAGTTCGGGGGCCCGACGCAGGTCGATCCTGCCGTCTCCGTGGAGCCGAGCGACTTCGAGCATCGAGACCGCGGAGAACAACAGCGAGCCCTCGTTGCTCGCCTCGTCGATCATCTCCCTGGTCCGAGGACCGAGATTCTCGCTGCCCTGGGACATCCACAGCAGGACGCCGGTGTCCAGGATGAGAGCCGGGCTCACCCTTCGTCGCCGGCCGGATCGCCGTTCAGCACCCCATCGGGATCGGAGAGCACCTGCCAACGCTCGGGCGGAATCGCCGGCTCCTCGGGATCCCAGGCGATGCGGATGTTGTCGCTCCACCCGATGATGCTCGTGGTGGGCTCCTCCACGTAGGGCACCACCGCGGCGACAGGGCGGCCGTGCTTTGTCACGATCAGCGTCTCACCCGTGGCCCGCACCTCGTCCACGAGCCGCAGGCACTGGTCACGGAACTGCGCAGCCGGAATGATCCTGCTCGACGTGTCCACTCGATCCCTCCAATCTGTACAGAAAATTCTAGCCATACTCCGGTCGGTCCTCAACACCGAACGCAAAGTTCAACTAGGCGCGGGGCCTCGCGAACGTCCGGACAGATCGCCTCCACGACCAGACGCTCCGCTGGCCCGCCGGCGCGGTGGATCAACCAGCGACCTCGATCAGCAGGCGGCAGTGATCGCTGGCTCCCCACTCCTCGACAGAGTTCAGGGCGCTCACGCTGACGCAGTTGTGGAAGCCGCGCGAGGCGATGGCGTAGTCGTACTGGTATCGCGCGTCGCTTGGACCCTCACGCGAGTAGTGGAGGGTGGGCACACTCAGGGTGTCGGGAGGCAAGCCGCGCGGGGTCGGCTTCGCCTGCCTGCCGTTGGGATGCCACGGCCCCAGCAATTCAAGGCCGAGGGCCTCCATCCTGTCGAAGACGTTGCGGTCGCGAGCCGGCAAGGCCAGCGGATTGTCATCGGTGGCGCCGTAGATGATGTTCAGGTCACCCGCGGCAAGGATGCGGTGCGTGCTGGGATCGGGATGGCCGATGAAGGCCGACAGGTCCGACAGGATGCGATGCACCGAGGCGTCCGCATAGCCGACCTTGAAGAACTTGGTCTTGGTCGACACGTGCGGCTTGACCCATTTCGCATACATGGACACCGCGATGAACGGCGCCGATCCATCCTTCGGCGCGATACGAGCGGCGGCAATCGTGCCGATGCCGCTGACGGCGATCTCATCCTCAGGCGGCCAACTGATCGGACTGACCTGCTTGAACCACTCGACGTCCACCCGGTCCGACAGCTTCACTACCTTCGCCCACCGGTCGAAGAGATTCGGCCAGCTGCGGCCCTCCCACCAGTCTGAATTCCAGACATGCGAGTCCCAATGCTCCCGAGGTCCGGTATCGACCTTGTCGGCCACATCCTCCGGCGGGTTACCCGCTTCCTGCAGCAACGCCACGTCGGCACCCATCTCCACGAGCTGGCGCCACGCCGCGTGCTTCTTGGCGATGTTCCAGCTCACAACTGTTGTCGTCATCTCCACCTCCTCGCCCCGCCAGACAGACGCAGCGCAACAGCGTCAACCCGCCTGCGGACACTGCGTCCGCTAACAGGGAGGCAACCCACCGCTAGTCGGAACTGGCGCCGGCTCTTGTGCACCAGATTGTGGCCCGTGCCTGTGACAGTGCCGGCAACCGACAGACTCCGGCACCGACTGCGGAGCAGGAGCGATCGCAGCCCTCAGGGCAGGTTCTTGATCGGCACAGCGAAGGCCTGACGCAGCTCGCCGAGAGTCTTGATTGCCCAATCGCGATAATGCGGCCATCTGGCGCGGTCTGCAGGATCAGCAGGGTCGAGGTAGGTCGCGATTCGTGAAGCTCGTGCGTTCTGTAGTGGCTCCCATCGCAGATCGAGCCCACATGCAGCCTCGATCGCTGAGCGTTGAGCCGCCAGCGCCGGGAATACCGCGTCGCCTTCGTCGATGTAGATGCCCGCGCGGAGGCTGTAGTTCGTAGCGCCGGTGGGATACGCAAAACTCAGGTCATAACGAACGCCACTTCTGCCAGTGGGGAACGTCATCCAGTTGACGGGCTGCGGTGTCTGAGCGCTACTCCACCCGGGGTGCGCATCGTGGAATGCCGGGAGGAACTCAGCCCACCAGTCGGTGTAGCGACTGTTCGTCTCGGACACCGTCTTCGCTCCGGCGCGTGCTCGCCGCGCGAAGTTGTCCGGCGCGACCACCACGTCCAAGCGGACCGCCGCGGGCGAGGTGCCGATGCGGACGGCGTGCACCTCGATCCCGAAAAAGCCGCTCCCCTCGCCAGAGATCGAATTGAGCCAGGTGAGCGCCGAGCGGTGTTCGGGTTGGAACACCTTCGCGACGAGCACAGCCCAGTGTGCTTCCAGTCCTGCGGCGTACGTGATCAGCTTCCCGAGGTGGTCGTGGTCAGTCTTCTCCAAGAGGTTCTCGACGACGACTCGTTGGCCGGTGTTGGCGTCCCGAAGCACGACGTCCGCGGAGAACGGCCCCACAGCAAACTCTGCCCTCTCGAGCTCGAGGTCCATGTGCAGTTCCTTGCCCAGTTGGTCCGGGTGCGCTGCCAGCCACGGCGTGAAGTCCCGAGCCTCGTCTGGCCAGACCTCGCGCAGCGGCACCTCATCAAGCGATGCGACTTCAACCATGACTGCTCCCTTCCCTTGCGTCTCCGTGCCCAGGATCAGGATTCGCCACCCAGCATTGCGTTGTTTCTGAGCCCGAGCAACGCTGGATCAGCACCCAGGCACCGTCCCCTTTAAGTCATCCCTCCCAACCTCCCGCACCGCCGCTAGGCAGAAGTTGATGGAACCCAACGCGGCGCTCTTCTCCAAGCAGATTGTCGTTTTTCAACACCGATCTCGACACGGCGTGCGAACTGTGAGCTTCCCCCCGTTGGGTTGACACGTGGTTTATGCGGCTTGGTCTAGTTCGTG
>JAPPDX010000028.1 GCA_028824415.1 bacterium
TCGTTGAACGACTGGTCGCCGCGCCCGCCGATGTCGAACACCAGCGCCGCGGTGATGTCCTCGGCGCCCGCCGGCGGTGGGGGAGGCTCGGCGGGTGCGTCAGCGGGTGCCTCGGCCGGCGCGTCGGCAGGTGCCGGGGCCGGTGCCTCGGCCGCCCCGTCGTCCGCGGCCGGCGCCGGTGCCGGCTCGGCGGCCGTGGTGGGTTCGTCGTCGCCGCCGCACGCTGCCGCCACCATCACGGTGGTCAGCAGGATTGCCAGCAGCCCAGTAAGTCCTCGTTTCATTTCTGCATTCTCTCCTTGCGGTTCTCAACTCAGGGGGCTTTCGCCCTTCCCCGTGTGCGGCGGATTGCGGGCGCGCCACCCGGTCCAGAGGGCCACCCGCTAGCGCGCCGCGACCCGGAGTGGATCGCGACTCACCGACGCAGGCAGGCTACCCGCGGTTGCGGGGATGCGCGGGTCGCCGGAGACGGTTCGTCGGACATGCTCTGGACTATCGGAGAGTGGGGATAACCTGCGCTCACAATCCGGCGCGACGGCGGTCGGAGGACCCGCTCCGGAGGCCTGCGCCCATAGGTAGCGAGGCGGAACATGACGAGCACCGAGCACCGCAGCGACGCCGCAATCCTCGGACGGATGTCGGTCAACGACGTCGACACGATCCTCGACATCTCCCGCGCGAACGCTCACTCCACCGAGGTCGAGCACATTGTGCCCGACGCCTCGGACGCCCTGTTCACCTGGGACTACGACAAGGGCGCGCGACCCAAGCTGGAGAAGCTGTACGAGAAGGGCAAGACCTCGCAGTGGAACGCCAACGATCTGCCCTGGGACCTGGAGGTGGACCCCAACACGATCTTCCGGGTTGGCGACCAGTTGCCGCCGACCCGGGAGGACCTGGCCGGCGATCCCTCGTCGCCGCTGCACCGCTGGGGCGACAAGGAGTGGGCGGAGTACCGGCGGGAGGCCGTCGCCTGGCGTCTCAGCCAGTTCCTGCACGGTGAGCAGGGCGCGCTGCTTTGCACAGCCAAGATCGTCGAGACCGTGCCGTGGATCGATGCCAAGTACTACGCCGCCACCCAGGTGGTGGACGAGGCCCGGCACGTGGAGGTCTTCGGCCGTTACCTCCGCACCAAGCTCGACAGCGAGTACCCCATCAACCCGCACCTGAGGCTCCTGCTGGACGACATCATCAACGACAGCCGCTGGGACATGACCTACCTGGGCATGCAGATCATGGTGGAGGGTCTCGCCCTGGCCGCCTTCGGGTTCATGCACGCCGGCACCGAGGAGCCCTTGCTGCGGCAGCTGCTGCGCTATGTCATGGCTGACGAGGCCCGCCACGTGGCCTTCGGTGTTCTGAGCCTGCAGGAGTACTACAGCCACCTCACCCAGGCGGAGATCCGCGAGCGCCAGGAGTTCGCCTTCGAGGCCGCGGTGCGGATGCGCGACCGGTTCCTGTCCCAGGAGGTGTACGAGCGGCTCGGCGTGCCGGTGCGGCCGATGGTGGAGTTGCTGCTGAACCTGCCGCCGGAGCGGAGCGCCTTCCAGAGGATGCTGTTCTCCAAGATCGTGCCGAACTGCCGCAAACTGGGCCTGCTGGACGCCGGCGACGGCTGGCTGCGCGACCGCTTCACCGAGATCGGCGTCATCGAGTTCGAGCACCACGTGGACACGTCCGAGGAATACGAGGAGTTCGTCGCCGCGTGATCCTCGGTCCGGGCGGGGGCCGCCGGTGCCGAGTCCGGCTCTCGCCTGCGTAATCGATCCGGACTTCGACCCCGGCGTCCCCCGCCCTCTCTGTCTGTGGCTGTTCGGGCGGGGGTCCGGGGTGCCGCTCTGCTCCTCCACGCAGGCGAAGAGTCGTGGCGGCTCGGCCCCCCGGACCCCCGCCCTCGGATGGTCGCGCTAGTCGAAGGCGGGGCCGCCCCGCTGGGTTTTCTCGAGGCAGTTCTTACAGCCGAGGCGGTGGCGGTTCCGGGCGATGAGTTCGTAGACGGCTGCGGCCAAGAGTGAGACCCCGGGCACGATCAGCAACCGGCCAAGCCGGCTCCAGAAGCCACCACAGGCTCGTAGAGACTCGGCGATGGCGCGGTGGCCGCGGTGGGGGGTGCCGTCGGTGTCGATCCACCATGCCGCATCGGTTGCCTGCTCTTCGCTGAGTCCGACAGCGGCGAGATCGACCTTCTGTGACGCCACGATGGTCGCACCGGCGGGAAGCCGGGTGGCGATCCAGTCGGCGCAGCGTTGGCAGAAACCGCAGTCGCCGTCGTAGATCAGCGCCGGGAGAGTCGGTGCGCCGATCCCCGGAGGGTGTCCGTGCGGATGATCGGGCGCCGGGGCGGACTCCGAACGCACAGGGGTGTGGCGGTGTTCGGCGGCGCGGCGCGCCCGGCGGGAACTAGGAGTTGCGGCCCAGGTTGGGCTTGCGTCCGTGGTTGGCCTTCTTGCGCCGGGCGTTGGCCCGCTTGCGCTGCGTGCGCTTCGACATGGGTACCTCCCGGAGTGTCAGCCTACCGGTGGCGGTGCTGCAAGCCCGCAGACGTGCCAGGGCGCCTCCGGCGAGCCGCGCGGCCGCCCCGGTACGCTGCGTCCGCTGTGCAGCGATTCGGGCTCGTCGGCCTGCCAAACTCCGGAAAGTCATCGCTCTTCAACGCCCTGACCGGCGGTGACTCGCCCGTGGCTCCCTATGCCTTCACCACCGTGGACACACACCTCGGCGAGGCCAAGGTGGCCGACGAGCGGCTCGAACTGGTTGCCGCCACGAGCGGGTCAGCCAAGATCACCCCGGCGACCGTGCAGTTCAGCGACATCGGCGGGCTGGCCGCCGGAGCGGCTCGTGGTGAGGGCCTCGGCAACCGCTTCCTGGGTGGCATCCGCGAGGTCGACGCCGTCGTGCTCGTGCTGCGGGCATTCGGAAGCGAGGAGGTCGAGGGTGTCGACGATCCCCTGGAGTCGCTTCTCACCCTCGAACTCGAGCTGAGCCTGGCCGACCTCGAGAGCCTCGAGCGCCAGGTGGACAAGAAGCGTCGCCAGGCCAAGGGCGACGCTTCCGTCGGGCCCGAGGTTGAGCGGATGCAGCGAGCCGCCGCCGCGCTCGCCGCCGGCACACCGCTGTGGCGCAGCGCTCTTCCGAACGCAGATCGGGAACTTCTGGGCCCCTGCTTCCTGCTCACCAACAAGCCCGTCGTGGCCGTCGTCAACGTCGCCGAGGAGGCGCCGGCGGCCGACGTCGAAGCCGTGGTCCCAGAGGTGAACTCGGCGCTGGGCGGCGCAGAGACACTTGCCGTGTGCGCGCGCCTGGAAGCCGAGGTGGCGGAGCTGCCCGAGACCGAGCGTGTCGAGATGGCCGAGAGCCTCGGCCTCGGTGAAGGGGCGCTGGCGCGGCTGGTCGCCGCCTCGTACCGCACGCTCGGTCTGCGCACGTTCTTCACCACGGCGCCCAAGGAGACCCGGGCGTGGCCGTTCCCCGCCGGAAGCACCGCGGATGTCTGCGCAGGGCTGGTTCACACCGACTTCCAGCGCGGGTTCATCCGTGCCGAGACGATCCAGTGGGAGGACCTGCTGGCGATCGGCTCGTGGTCGGCCGCCCGCGCCGCCGGGCTGTTGCGCGCCGAGGGCCGCGGTTACGTGGTCCAGGACGGTGACGTGCTGGAGGTTCGCTTCAACGTCTAGCGGAGCGTCTGGATTCCGGCCTCCGCCGGAATGACGTTCATACTGCTCGAGGCCCCGGCGTGTGGTGTGTTCGACTCGCCGGAATGACTTTCGGCGCAGGTCGGTCAGCGAAGCCCTCCGTCGGGCTGCCGGGCCCGCGGGCAGCAGTCGGCGGCGCAGGAGTCGGGCCAGGGACCTGCGCTTCCCAGAGCGCGGCGCGGCACGGTCGGGTCGAGCCGTTCGCGGATCAGCTCCACGATCATGTCCACGAAGGCGGGATCTGTGCCCACGGTGGGAGAGCGCACCAGCCGCATTCCCAGCGCCGCGGCCACGCCGGCTGCCTCACCATCCAGATCGTGGATCACCTCCATGTGATCCGACACGAAACCCAGCGGCACGAGGACCACGTCGCCGACGCCGTCCCGGTGGAGTGCCTCGAGATGGTCCACGACGTCGGGCTCCAGCCAGGGCACCTGCGGTGGGCCGCTACGGCTCTGGTACACGAGATCCCAGCTGTGCGAATCTCCGCCGTCCGGTCCTTGCGGCACACGCTCGGCGATCAGCGAGGCCGCCTCGCGCAGTTGCCGCTCGTAGGGTGCCCCGGCGGCCATGGCCGCCGGGATGCTGTGCGCTGAGAACACCATCCGCGCCGGCCCGGTCGAACCGGCTGTCGGGAGGCGCGCCAGAGCTGCGCGCACGCCCTCGGCCATGGGCTCGATGAACCCCGGATGGTTCCAGTAGAGGCGCAGCTTGTGGATCTCCGGTGCGCCCTCGCAGCCGGCGACAGACCTCGAGATGTCCTCGCGGTACTGGCGACAACCCGAGTAGGAGCCGAAGGCCGAGGTGACGAATGCCAGCGCCCGGCGCACCCCGTCAGCGCGCATCGCCGACACCACCTCGGTCAGAAGCGGGTGCCAGTTCCGGTTCCCCCAGTAGACCGCCAGGTCGAGGCCGCTTCGTTCCAGGGCCGACCGCAGGGCCGTCACCAACTGCCGGTTCTGATCGTTGATCGGGCTGCGACCCCCGCGCTGCAGGTAGTGCTCGGCCACCTCCTCCAACCGGCGGGTCGGGACGTTGCGGCCGCGGGTCACGTTGCGGAGGAAGGGCATGACCTCCGCGGGCCCCTCCGGGCCGCCGAAGGAGACCACGACGACGGCGTCGTAGGGCGGGGGCGTGGCGGCGCGGGCGAGCATCGACCGACACCGTAGGCAGGAGCGCCTGCGATGCGCGCTCCTGGCAGTGCGCGACGGGCGGCCGCGTCCCACCGACGGCACCACCGGCCAGCAGCCGGATTTGGAGTCAGTCGGTGCGACGCGGTAGGGAAACTGCACCGATGTTGAGGAATGACGCGTCACTTCGCCCTGCACGGTGGGGCTGGCTGGCCGCGCTTGCGGTCATGGCCGGCGCCGCCGCGCTCGCGCCCGGTGCCATGGCACGGGAGCTGGACGGTGACCGGCAGCCGCCGTACACGAATCACCGGCTGGCGCAGCAGGACCTTGTGTGGGCCGAGGAGAATCTGGAGGCGGCCAAGAGCAGGCTGGCCCTGCGCACCGAAGAGTTCGACCTGCTCGTGGCGGAGGCCGCTGACCTCGTCGGAGCCGAGCAGAACCTGGTCAACGACGTGATCGAGTCCCGAAACCGTGCTGCGGAACTCATCGTGGTCTCCTACATGACGGGCCGCTTCGGCGCGCTGAGCGCCGAACTGCTGGCCCTGGAGCACCTCATCGACGCGCTCTACCTGCAGACCCTGCTGGCAGCACGAGTCAGCGCCATCGCCAACGCCTACGACGACTATGAGCGACTCCTGGCCGAAGCCGGGGATCAACTGATACTCGTGCTCGATCGGATCGAGGTGGTGCACCGCGACATCCAGCTGGCGAACCGCGACATCCCCCTGCTCGAGGAGCGGCTGGCCGATGCCCGCTGGGTGGCCTCTGTGGCGGAGATCCACGGCGAGGCCGACGCCGAATTTGCCCGGCGGGGGCGGCGCGATCCCACGCCGGCACAGTGGGAGGCGCTACGGCAGTGCGAGTCGTCGGGGAACTACCTCGTCAACACAGGCAACGGCTACTACGGCGCCTACCAGTTCGATCAGCCGACCTGGGAATCGGTCGGCGGCAGCGGGCGCCCGCACTGGGCGGAACCCGTCGTGCAGGACGCGCGGGCGCGCCTGCTGTTCTCTCGGCGGGGCTGGCAGCCCTGGCCGATCTGCGGGCGCTACCTGCGCTGAGGCGCCGGCGGGGCCACCCGGGAGCCGGACGGTTTCTCCTTGGGCCGAACGCCGGGCGCCGGCCGGCGGCGCCGTTGGCCCGGTACGTCTCCGCCGCCGGCGCCTAGTTGCGGGTGATTGCCTCGCCGAGCCCCGCGCAGGTCCGCCGGCGGGTCGTGGCGAAGGCGTTGGCGTCGAGGCCCTCGGCGAATTCGGTGGCGACCCGCAGGGCCTCGCCCGTCGCATCAGCGGAGCCGGCCTCGTCGAGGAACCCCACGTCCACCGCTTCAGTCGGCGAGTAGACCTGGGCGGTGTTGCATGCCCGGGTGAAATGCCGCGGCGACAGCCGTGCGCGGGCGAGCGCAACCACGAGTGGGGGCAGGGGAAGGCCGATGGCCACCTCGTTGAGTCCGATCTTGTAGGTGCCGGCGGCACAGATCCGGATGTCGCAGGAGAGCAGCATGACCGCACCCGCGGCCAAGGCGTGCCCGGTGCAGGCGGCCACGATCGGGCGGGGGAACTCCGCCAGCCGCAGAAAGATTTCGCCACCCTTGCCGAGCAGGTCCTGCGCGGCGGAGCCACCGCCGCGCATCACGTTCAGGTCGAGTCCGGCGCAGAACACCCCCGGCCGTCCGGACAGCACGACCGCACCCGCGTTGGCTTCGGCGGCGTCGAGCGCGCCGAACAGGCTGTCGAGGAGGTCGGGCGTCAGGGCGTTCACCTTGCCGTCGTCGATGCTGACGAGCGCCACCGGGCCCACCATGCTCACCGTGACCGGCGTATCGCTCACGTCGGACCCTCTGTTCTCTTGCCGCTACCGCCGGCCCGAACGCCGTTCCCGGAGCATTGCCGGGCCCGGCGGGGCCGGCCGAGCCTATATCCTGAGTGCCGTGACCAACGATTCGAATCCCGGCACCATCGCCACCGCCACGGCGGTGATCCTGCAACTCACCGACGAGGCCGCCGAGGTCGTGCTCGGCGCGCTGGCCGAGGAGGACGGCGGCCCGAGCCTGGGGCTGCGTGTTGCCATTGCGGGCACCGAGATGTCGCCGAGCATGACCTTCGAATTCGGCTACGACCTCTCCCTGCACGAGATCGACAACCTCGACGGCGACGACGTGATGTACGAGGTCGCCGGGCTGACCATCATCATTCCCGGGGACTCCGTCGAGAACCTCACCGGCGCCACCCTCGATGTGCCCAGCAATCCCCTGCAGGGCGGGCTGGTGATCCGCAACCCCAACCGTCCCGACATGGCCGACCGCATCGACCTGTCGGAGTCCGACTCGGTGGCCGAGCGGCTCCAGGAACTCCTGAACAACCACGTCAACCCGTCCCTGGCTGCCCACGGCGGGTACGTGGAGCTCGTCAAGGTGGAGGACAGCAAGGCGTACATGCTGATGGGAGGCGGGTGCCAGGGTTGCACGATGAGCGCCGCCACCCTGCACCAGGGCGTCGCCACGATCATCACCCAGCACGTGCCGGAGATCCTCGACGTGATCGATGTGACCGATCACGCAGCCGGCGAGAACCCCTTCTACCAGTAGGGGTCCGCGTCCGGCGACGTGCCGGAGCGGGCGGGCAGGTTCAGTCTAGCGCCTCCAGCGCGGTCGCCGCGATGGAGGCCGCGTCGAGACCGCATGCCGCAAGGATCTCGTCGGGCTTCCCGTGCGGCAGGTAGGCGGTGGGGATCCCCAGGATCCGCAGCGCCGGCATGGCACCGGGCCCGTCCATGGCGCTCAATGCCGTGGCGATCCCGGCTCCGGCGCCGCCCTCGCGGATGCCGTCCTCGACGGTGACCACGAGCGAATGCGTCCGGGCGTCGTCCAGCATCGCCTGGTCCAGCGGTGTCACCACCCGCACGTCCCAGACCGAGGTGGAGACCCCGCTGCTCTCGAGCCGCTCGGCTGCCTGCTCCGCGGCCTCGAGCATCTTGCCCACCGCCAGCAGGCAGACCGCCTCGCCGGTGCGCACCTTGCGGCCGGCGAGTCCGCTGCCCACCTCATCCTCGGCAGCCTGGCGGGCCGCGGTCTTGGGCCAGCGGATCGCAACCGGGGCATCGGTCATATCCAGTGCCTGCGACAGCATGACCTCCAGTTCCTGGTAGGACGACGGGGCCATCACACACATGCCCGGCACCTTCGTGAGCAGCGCCATGTCGAGGATCCCGTGGTGCGAGGGACCGTCGTCGCCGGTGATGCCCGCCCGGTCGATGCAGAACACCACGGGTTGGCGGTGCAACCCCACGTCGAGGTTGACCTGGTCGAACGCCCTCGTGAGGAACGTGGAGTAGATGGCCACGACCGGTCGGAGGCCACCCATCGCCATGCCGGCGGCCGAGGTGACGGCGTGCTGCTCGGCGATGCCCACGTCCACGAACCGATCGGGGAATCGATCCTTGAAGGTCAGCAGACCGGTGGAGTCGGGCATGGCGGCGGTGATGGCCACCAGGTCCTGGCGGGACTCCGCCTCCTTCACGATGGCATCGGCGAAGGCCTGGGTGTAGCTGCCGAGCTTGGTCTGGGACGTGTCGTGCATGCGCTTGATGGGATCGCGCTCGGCGGGGGCGTAACCGCGACCCTTGTCGGTCAGCACGTGCACGACGACCGGCCCCTGCAACTCGGCGGCGTGGCGCAGGCTGCGCTCGAGATTGCGTATGTCGTGACCGTCGAAGGGCCCGGTGTAGCGCACGCCGAGGTCCGAGAAGAACGAGGGCGACTCCTGCAGTTCCCGCACGCCGGCCTTGACGGCGTCGACGACCCGGTCGACGTGCTCGCCCACCAGCGGCAGATCGCCCAGGATCCGCTCGAGCCGTTCCTGCTGCTGGACGAACGCCGGGTTGACCGCCAAGCGGGCGAGGCGTTCGCTGAGCCGCGACACCGTCGGGGCGTACGAGCGGCCGTTGTCGTTGAAGATGATCACCACGTCCAGATTGGAGTGGCCCAGGTTGTTGAGCCCCTCGAACGCCATCCCTCCCGTCATCGACCCGTCGCCGATGACCGCCACGACGCGGCGCCGGGGCCCGCCGCGCTGCTCCGCCGACCGGTAGGCGAGGGCCAGGCCGTGGGCGTAGCTGAGCGACGTCGAGGCGTGGCTGTTCTCGACCCAGTCGTGCTCCGACTCCTCGCGCGACGGGTAGCCCGAGAGCCCCCCCGGCTTGCGCAACTCCTCGAACAACTGTGACCGGCCGGTGACGATCTTGTGCACGTAGGCCTGATGGCCGGTGTCCCAGATGATCGCATCGGTGGGGGAGTTGAAGACGCGGTGGAGGGCGATGGTCAACTCGACCGCGCCGAGGTTCGAGCCCAGGTGGCCACCGTGGGTGGTGACCGCGTCCACGATGAACGCCCGGATCTCCTCGGTGAGCACCTCGAGTTCGTCATAGTCCATCTCCCGCAGGGTCGCGGGTGTGATGGCCCGATTCAGCAGCATTGCGGAGCCCTCATGAGATCGTCGGGTGGGGCACTGTGTGGATACCTTAGTGAGGAGCGCCGCGCTGGGCAGTTCTGGGAACGGGCTCGCCGCTCCGCTGGCGGAGTTGCAGGCGCCGATTTCGGCGCTGCTGGCTCCAGCGCACCAGAGGCGTGGCCCATGCGAGGGCCAGCAGGACACAGGCGGCGCCGGCCACGGCGTCGATCCAGTAGTGGTTGGCGGTGACCACCACGGCGAACAGGGTCAGCAGCGGGTAGAGGTACACGAGCATGCGGCCCCAGCCGCTGCGCACCCGGCCGCGAAGCGCCAGGAAGCACCAGAAGGCCCAGGCGAAGTGGATGCTCGGCATCGCCGCGTACTGGTTGGAGAGACTCTGGAAGGTGCCCGAGTCGAACGACCAGAGGCCCTCGTAGTGGACCATGGTGTCCACATACCCGCTGTCGGGGAGGCACGCTCCGTACGGCCCGCAGTCACCGAGCAGGCGTGGCGGCATGAGCGGGAACAGCGCGAACCCCACCAGCCCCAGCCCCGTGCAGATCAGCCCGGTGGTCCGCCACCGCTGGTAGACCTCGGGGAACTTGAGATAGAGCCACATCATCGTGAAGAACGTGACGGAGAAGTGCAGCAACCCGTAGAACACGTTCCACACCGAGATGAAGGCGTCCCAGCCCAGGAACCAGCCCTGCACCGTTGACTCGATGTAGAGGCCCAGCGCCCGCTCGAGTTCGATCACGATCTCGGCGTTGTTCAGGGCGTGGACCGGCCCAACCGCAGCCGAGCCGAACTGGTTCCGGACGAGGTTGTAGCCGAAGTAGAACAGGCCGATCAGGAGGAGCTCCCGCCACCAGCGGATGCCCAACTCACGGCGCAATTCCTGCTGGGCGCCGCGCCCCGCCTCGGTCAGATCACGCAACCACCGGCCAACCGGCGACTGACTCCACCGTTGCCTCCGGTCGTGCTTCCGCCGACCGTGCGATCGGACAACCTCGGTGGTCACGGGAACCTCAGACGAGGGCCTCGGCGCGATCGTCGTCGGTCTCCGGCGGGTCTGCCGCGGCCTGCCGGCGGCCGAAGAGCCGGTTGCCGAGCAGCACCGCGGGCAGTCCGGGGAGGCTGCAGAGGAGGATCAGCAGCCCGATGAGAAGGCCAAGCGAGAACGCCTGCTCCTCGGGAGCACCGACGGCGGTCAGGAAGAACACGAGCGAGGCCTCGCGCACTCCGAGGCCGCCGATCCCCAGCGGCAGGACCTGGAGCATCAGGACCGCCGGGAAGAACGCCATCAGCGCGGTGATTCCCACTTCGTCGATGCCCATCGCCTCGGTGGCGCACCCTACGGCCAGCAACACCGAGAGCTGGTAGACCACCGAGGCGGTCAGGAGCCGTACCGCGGCCCGCGGTTGCGCCTTCAGCGCCTCCAGGGCGAGGTGCATGGCGTTGAGGTAGCGAGCGATGCCGGTGCGCCCTTCCAGCCAGCGGCCGGTGGCGTTGTGGCCGACCACGTAGAGCAGGGCGACGAAAGTGGCGAGGGTGACGCCGGCAAGCGTGATGGCGGTGGCCGACGCGGCGCCCAGGCCGGCCAGGGGCGGGTTCAGCGCCAGGCCGATGAAGGTGAACACGGGCAGAACCAGCCATCCCGAGAGCCGCTCGAAAATTACCGAGGCGAACGCCGCCGGATGCTTGCCGGTGTCGCGGCCCAGCCGGGTGACACGCAGTACGTCCCCACCGATGGTCGTCGGCATCACGTTGGACACGAATTGGCCGGCGATGAAGTGGGACAGGATCCCCCGCAAAGGGACCTCGAGGCGCAGTGCCTCGGTGACTTGGCGCCAGCGCAGAGCGGCGAGTACCAGCGACAGGCCCATCAGGGCGAACGCGCCGAACAGCCAGAAGGGTGTCCAGCGGTTCCACTCCGGGAGCAGCTTGGAGGCGTCGAGAGTCGGACCTTGGACGATGAGGAAGGTCAGAAGCCCACCACTGATCCCTGCACGGAGTGCATAGACGGTCCAGGTGCGCTTACGGTCCATGGGTTCCTTGGGGGAGCGATCGGGTTGCGCCGGCGTCAGGTGGCTCGACGTCGCGACGCCGCTGCTCGGTGATGTCCGGTTCTCGCGCGGGCCCCGAGCGCCGATAGATGCTCACAAGGTTACTCGTGCGTGCCGGAGCCGTGCCCTGCGGCTACAGCGAAGCGAACTCCGTGTGCCGCGAGCGACGGCGACGCGCCCCGCTCGTCGGCATTCTGGCCTGCCCCTGGTGGCGATCCGGCCGGCGCGGGCGGTGGCGGTTACGGTGCCGGCGGCACGCGCTCGCCGAAGCGCTGGCGGTCGACGACGATCCGCACGATGCGTCCGCTTCCCACGAGGTCCCCGTCCTCGTCGCGCGCCTCCACGCTGAAGGTCAGGCGGCGTCCCTCAACCCGCTCGAGGAGCGCCTTGGCGAACACCATCCGTCCCACCGGGATGGGGCGCACGTGGTCGAAGTGGACCCGCATGCTCACGCTGGTGGAGCCGCCCGGGAGCATGCCCGCGATGGCGTTTATGGTGGCGGCCTCGCTGAGCGCGAGGAGGATCGGTGTGGCCAGGATCGGCAGGTCGCTCGAGCCGACGGACGCGCCGGTGTCGGCCTCGCCGACCGTCCGTTCGGCGCTGCCGCGGGCGCCGGCTTCGAGAACCACGCCCGTAACCCTACGAGTCCCCGACGGGGCGGTCACGTGGCAGGTGGGAGGCCGTGGCACGAAGCCCGAGGCCGTTCCTGGTTCGGGATCGGTGGTTGGTACCCTTGGTGACACTTGAGCCGCGACCGCGTGGCGAATCCGGCGCACCGCAACAAGGGAGGCCCCCATGACGAGCACCATGCCGGATGCGGATGTCCTGGATGCCACGCTGCGGGCTGCTCTGCGCACCGGTGGTGACTTCGCTGAGGTCTTCGTCGAGGATCGTCGCTCCTCGCGGGCCCGCTTCGACGACGGCAAGGTCGAGGAGTTGGTCTCGGGCCGGCTCAGCGGTGCCGGGATCCGTGTCCGTTCGGGCTCATCGGTCGGTTTCGCCCACACGGCGGACCTGACGCCCGCCGGCCTGCACAACGCCGCCCGGACGGCCGCCGCGGCGGCCCGGGCTGGGGGCTCGCAGGCCTCGTCGGCCAAGCTGGCCCGCCAGCAGGCCCCGGCGCCGAACGAGGTGACCGTGGCGCCCGACGCCGTCGCCAAGGCTCGCAAGGTGGCGCTGCTGCAGCTCGCCGACGAAGCGGCCCGCGCCGAGGGGTCGGCAATCTCGCAGGTGGCCTGCCTCTACGGGGACAGTCACCGCTCGATCCTCGTGGCCAACAGCGACGGGCTGCTGGCGAGCGACGAGCAGGTCAAGACGTTGTTCTCCGTGTCGGCGGTGGCGGTGGGCGACACCGGCATGCAGACAGGGCGGGAATCCGTGGGCCGCACCGTGGGCTTCGAGCTGTTCGACACCGTCGATGTCACCAACCTGGCGCGCACAGCCGCCCGGCGGGCGCTGCGCAAGCTCGAGGCCCGGCCGGCGCCGAGCGGGGCCATGCCGGTGGTCATCGGTCCCGGCGGCGGGGGAGTGCTGTTCCACGAGGCCTGCGGCCACGGCCTCGAGGCCGACCTCATCGCCAAGGAGGCCTCTGTCTTCGGCGGGCGGATCGGCGAGCAGGTGGCGAATCCCATGGTGACCCTCATAGACGACGGCACCATGGCCACAGAGTGGGGCTGTTACGCCATCGACGACGAGGGGCGCCCCGCCCAGCGCAACGTGCTGATCGCCGACGGCGTCCTGATGGACTACATGTGGGACCGCCTGCGCGCCGACCGGGCCGACCGTTCCACCTCATCGGGGAACGGCCGCCGGGAGAGCTACCAGCACCTGCCGATGGTTCGCATGACCAACACGTACATCGCCAACGGTGACAGCGAGCCCGACGACATCGTTGCCGACACCCCCAACGGCGTGTATGTGGCACACCTCGGCGGTGGGCAGGTGAACACGGCGACCGGCGACTTCGTGTTCGGGATGACCGAGGCCTATCTCATCGAGGACGGGCGCCTGACCGCTCCGATCCGCGACGGCAACCTCATCGGCAACGGTCCCGAGGTGTTGATGCTGATCGACGCCCTGGGCAATGACTTCGCCATGGGATCGCCGGGCACCTGCGGCAAGGACGGCCAGGGGGTTCCCGTGGGTGACGGAACCCCGACCCTGCGGGTCCAGCGGCTCACCGTCGGCGGCACCGCCGCCTGAGCCCGTCGACCGGGCCGCACACCGCAGGGGCCGCCGTGCACGACGACGATCTGGGAGGGGAGGCGCTGGCCGCTCTCGGGGACCGGGTGGTGGCCCAGGCCGCCCCCGGTGAGCAGATCGAGGTGGTTCTCGTCCATTCCGCCGAGACCGAGGTTCGCGCCTGGGAGGGCGAGGTGGAGTCCTTCGCCTCGGCGACCGCCCACGGCGTGGGCATCAGGGTTGTCAGCGATCAGCGGCAGGGCTTCGCCCACGCCGGCAGCCACGACGAGGCCATCGTCGCCGAGACGCTGGCGGCCGCCCGGGACAACGCCGCCTTCGGGACCGCCGACGAGTTCTTGGGTGTGGCCGAGCCCGACGGTATGGCGGTACCCGAGATGGACCTCTACCGCCCGGATCTGGCGGCCACCGATCCGGAGACGAAGATCCGGATGGCCCTCGAGCTCGAGCGGGCGGTGCGGGAAGGCGACCGGCGGATCTGTGGGGTGGAGTCCGCGGATTACGTGGATGCGCTCTCGGTGGGGGCTGTCGTCACCTCCACGGGTATCCGGTCGGTCGGCCGGGACTCGAGTTGTTACCTGTCGGTGTACTCGCTTGCTGCTGACGGCGACGAGACCCAGACGGGATTCGGCTTCAGCGTCGGCCGCGGCATCGAGGATCTGGACCTCCAGCAGGCCGCCGAGGACGCGGTCGAGCGTGCCGTACGGCTGCTGGGTGCGGGCAAGCCGGCGAGCCGGCGGACCACGGTTGTCTTCGATCCGTGGGTGACGGCGCAGTTCCTCGGCATCGTCGGCTCCACGCTCTCGGGCGAGGCGGTGCTGAAACGGCGCTCGCTGTTCGCGGACCGTCTCGGCGAGACCGTCGCCGCGCCGTTCTTCACGCTCACCGACGATCCCACCGACACGGCGGCGTTCGGCGCCTCCGAGACCGATGGCGAGGGCCTGGCGACCCGGCGCAACGAGCTGATGGCTGCCGGCGTGCTGCAGCGGTTCCTGCACAACAGCTACACCGGCCGACGCTCGGGCACGGCCTCCACCGGCTCCGCGGTGCGGGGCTACGCCGGCACCCCGGGCGTGGGCTGCATGGCCCTGACGGTGGTGCCCGGTGATGCCGCACCGGATGAACTGATCGCCGGAGTCGACGACGGGGTGCTCGTCCAGGGAGTGAGCGGGCTGCACTCGGGGGTGAATCCGGTCAGCGGGGACTTCTCGACCGGTGCCGAGGGGCTGCTCATCCGCCGCGGCGAACTGGCCGAGCCGATCCGGGAATTCACGGTGGCGTCGACGCTTCAGCGCATGCTCCTCGACGTGGAGGCCGTGGGCAGCGATCTCACGCGGCTGCCGATGACAGCGGCAGGTGTCACCCTGGTGGTCGCCGACGTGACGGTGTCGGGGAAGTGAACCCGCCGGTGAGCTGACCGGCAGCGGGTGAGCGATGTCGGTTCTCGAGGCGATCCTCCTCGGCATCCTGCAGGGGCTGACCGAGTTCCTGCCGATCTCCTCCAGCGGCCACCTTCAACTCGTCACCTGGCTGGCCGGCTGGGAGCCGTTCGACGGTGATCCGAGCCTCTGGACCGCCTTCGAGGTTGCCCTTCACGTCGGCACGCTGGCGGGCGTGCTGGCCTTCTTCGGTCGGGAGGTCGTCGGGCTCGTGGCGGCGGGAGCGCGCCAGGTCGCCGGCCGGAGGAGTCCCGAGGGCCGGAAGGCCTGGTTGCTCGTGCTGGCCACCGTGCCGGCGGGGATTGTGGGCACCGCCGCCGGGGCCGCGCTGGAGCGAAATGAACGGGTCTGGGTGACCGGCTGCACGCTCGCGGTGTTCGGGGTTTGGCTGTGGCGGGCCGATCGCCGCAGCCAAACCCGGCCCGACGCCGTCCTGAACGGTTCCGACGCCGTCGCGCTGGGTGTGTCTCAGGCGCTGGCGCTGGTTCCCGGCGTGTCCCGGTCGGGCGCCATCATGACCGCCGCCCGCCTCCGGGGCTACTCGCGCTTCGAGGCGGCCCGGGTGGCCATGTTGATGAGCGTTCCGGTGATCGCCGGGGCGGCGGTCTACAAGCTGATCGACCTGGGAGGCTGGTCGGGGATACCCGGCGAGGTGCAGGTGGCCTTCATCTGGGGGACGGTTGCGGCGGCGCTATCGGGCTGGGCGGCCGTGGCGCTCCTGGTGGCGCTCGTGCGCCGCGTCGACTTCGCCCCCTTCGCTCTGTACCGGGTAGCTCTGGGGGTCTCTGTGCTGGTACTCATGGCGACCTCATTCCGCGACACCCCCTGGGTCTGAGCCGCCTCGGGTCGCCGCCGACCGCCGCCTCGGGTGGCCCACGCCCGGCGCGGGCACCCGCTCAACCGCTGAATGTGCCGACGGCGACGACGGTGACGGCCCCCCAGACGAGGGCGGAAACGGTTGCCTCCAACTCGGAGGCCCGGATCGCCACCGTCACGGCCTCCTCGTCGAGGTCCAGCACGGTGGCGTGGTGTGCCACGGTCTGTGCCACCGGTGCTGAGTCGGTCGCGAAGCTGTCGAAGACGGCCACCAGGCTGACCGAGTCGCCGGGGCGCACCGGCGGCACCCCGTAGGTGGTCGGCACCGACACCGCGGCCACGTCGGGGGCCAGCCGGCTGCTCAGCCCACCCCCGAGACCGGCCACGCGCTCGGTGTGCACCACCTCGCCGGGGTAGATCGCCGCCGCGGCGACCGCTCCGTCGGCGAGATCGCCGGCCGTACCGGGGGGCACCGCGGCGGCCGGCCGAGCCTCCCACTGGACCGACCCGGCATCGAGCGGCTCGCCGGGCCGGATGAGGCCGGCGGCCACCGGAACCTGGCGGAGTTCGCCGTAGGCCGCCTCGAAGTCGCGCTGGCGGTCGGACTGGCGCGTTGCCGCCGCGACGGAGGCGACGACGAGCAGCGCCACGGCGCTCCAGTACACGAGCGGGTGGCGCAACCAGCGGTACAGCGGGGAGCGGCGCCACGTGGGGGATTCGGCGCGGCGGCGCTCCGGGGACGGTGTCGGCATGGCGGGCTTCCTCTCGCCGTGGGGAGTTGGGGGGAAGCCGCGCCGGAGCCCCGGCGCCGAGGCGCAGGATACCGCTCGTCGCCGGTGGTGCCGCTAGGAGGGGTCGTGCGAAAGGGGAGGGCCGGACCGAGCGCTGCAGCAGGCGGGCCGGATGGCGGGAAGGTCGCCCACGAGGCGTCCGATGAGGCTCCGCACGCGGGTCAGGTTCTCCTGGAAGACGGCCAGAACCTGGTCGTGGGTCACCGGTTCGGCGGCGTCGCCGACCACGCCGGCGTCGTAATCGGTGACCAGCGCGATGCCGGCGAAGCACATGCCCAACTCGGCCGCCAGCGGCGCTTCGGGCACCTGGGTCATGTTCACGACGTCCCCGCCGAGGGCGGCGAACCAGGCCGACTCGGCTCGGGTCGAGAAGCGAGGACCTTCGATCACCACGACCGTGCCGCCGTCGTGCACGCCGATGCCCTCGGAGCGGGCCGCGGCAACAGCCGTGCGCCTTAGCGCCGGGCAGTACGGGTCGGCAAAGGTCACGTGGTGGGTCTCCGGCCCGTCGTAGTAGGTCTGCCGGCGGCCCTGTGTGCGGTCGACGATCTGGTCGCAGACCACAAACTCGCCCGGGGCGATGTGCGGCTGCAGCGAGCCGCATGAGAAGGGGGCCAGCAGGGTGGCCACGCCGACGGACCGCAGCGCCCACAGGTTCGCCCGGTAGGGCACCCGGTGAGCCGGATATTCGTGATCCTCGCCGTGGCGGGCCAGGAAGGCCACGTCCCGGCCGGCGAAATGGCCGAGACGCAGCGCGGCCGACGGAGGTCCGTACGGTGTGTCGATCTCGACGGGGTGCAACTCCTCGGCGAGCGAGTAGAAGCCACTCCCACCCAGGATCCCGATCTGTGCCGCGCCGGCGGCGGTCATTGCGCCGCCGGATCGGGCGGTGTCACGACGAGGTGGCCCCTGCAGGGGTTCGGTCGTTCGCCGCCGCCCCACCGCTGTCGCCGGAGGACTCCTTCGTGTCGCCCGAGGTTTCCTTGGTCGTCTCCGCGGCCTTGGAGGTGTCCTCGGCGGGTGTCTTCCCGCCGGAGCCGTTGGTGCTGCGCGTGGATCCCGAGCGACTGTCGGTCTTGTAGAACCCGTCGCCCTTGAAGGTGATCGAGGGAGCGCTGAAGACCTTGCGCACCTCCCCCTCGCCCGGCGCGACGCAGGCGAGCGGGCTCTGCTCGGAGGCGGCGATGGGACAGCGCGTCAGGCTGTCCTCGCTGAAACTCTGCTGGACCTCGAAATGGGCGTCACAGGTTCGGCAGCGGTATTCGTAGGTGGGCATGTGCTCCTCGCCTCGGGGACCCGTGACGTGTCGCGGGGACGATGCACGGACCGGCTGCTAACCCTATAGCTGCGGTCGCTCAGCGCCACGCCCGCGATCGGGCCGCACCGCCGAATGCGGTTGAGCGGTGCCGGGCACTCTTGGCGCGTCGCGGCCCTGACGTGTGGCGGGGGACTGATCTAACATGTCGCCATGAGTGCATGGTGGTTGCTCGTCCCGCTCGCGTACCTGCTCGGCACCTTCCCGACGGCGCATCTGGTGGGTCGCCTTGTCGGGCACGATCCCATGAGCGAGGGTTCTCGCAATCCGGGTGCGACCAACATGTACCGGGTCGCCGGGCGGGGAGCCGGGGCTCTTGTCCTTATCGGGGACCTGGTGAAGGGCTTGGCCCCCACGCTGGTGGCACTGCTGCTGGCCGGTCGGCCGGTAGCCATGGGCTGTGCGGCGGCAGCGGTGCTGGGCCATATCGCCCCCCTCACCCGGCGCCTGCGCGGCGGCAAGGGTGTCGCCACCTACGGCGGCGCTTCGCTGGCGATGTGGTCGTTCGCGGCTCTCGGCGCCGTCGTGCTGTTCCTCATCGTCACCAAGTGGTCGGGACGCCCGTCGGTGGGTTCACTCGTGGCGGTCCCGCTGCTGCCGGTCGGCGTCGGAATCCAGGTGGCGTTCGGCTCTGTGGGATGGTGGGAGCCGGTGATGCTGGGGGCCTTGGCGGTGGTGATCGTGGCGATGCACTGGCGCAACATCCTTCGTCTCGCCAGGGGAGAGGAAGCCAGGCTCCCCAACGTCTTCACGCGCGGGCAGGCCACCGCTTCGTGATCCCCCTCGCTCAGGCGCAGCAGGCCGTCCTGGACCGCTGCGCACCACTGCCGACGGTCACGCTGCCGCTGGTCGACGCGCTCGGCCATGTGACCGCCGGGGCGATCACTGCCGCCGAGGCGGTGCCGGCGTTCGACAACACGGCGATGGACGGCTACGCGGTCCGCGCCGCCGACACTGCGGCCGCTCCGGTGACCCTGGACGTCGTGGGCACGCTGGCAGCCGGGAGCGCGCCCGATGTGGCAGTCGGGTCGGGCCAAGCGGTACGCATCATGACCGGTGCGCCGATCCCGCCGGGCGCTGATGCGGTGATCATGGTCGAGCGCACCCGCGCACTCGACGGCGGTGGCCAGGTCCTCGCCGAGGTCGGCGTTCCGGAGGGGAATCACATTCGCAGGGCGGGCGAGGACCTCGAGGTGGGCAGGGTGGTCTTCGAGCCGGGCGAGGTCCTGCAGCCGGCCCACGTGGGGGTTCTGGCCGGGTTGGGGATCCATGCGCTCGAGGTGCTTTGCCGCCCCCGGGTGGGGGTCATCTCCACCGGCGACGAACTGGTGGACGGTCCCGAGCCGCTGGCGCTCGGACAGGTACGCGACTCCAACCGCTACTCGCTTCTCAGCCTCGTGCGCGAGGCCGGGTTGGAGGGCGTCGATCTGGGCTTGGTGCGAGACGACCCCGAGGCCATCAGGTCCACGATCGCCCACGGCGCCGAGACATGCGATGCCGTCCTCACCAGCGGGGGCGTCAGCATGGGCGACTACGACTGCGTGAAGGTGGTCCTGGACGAGATGGGGGAGATGTCCTGGATGCAGGTGGCTATCAAGCCGGCCAAGCCATTCGCCTTCGGGCTGGTGGGGGGCACGCCGGTCTTCGGGCTACCGGGCAACACGGTGAGTTCCATGGTGTCGTTCGAGCTGCTGGCGCGCCCGGCGCTGCGCCGCATGATGGGACACGGGCAGCTGCATCGTCCCCGTGTGCAGGCGACCGCCACGGCTCCTCTGCGCCGCCACCCCGACGGCAAGATCCACTTCGCCCGGGTGGTGTGGACTTACAACCAGGGCCGCTACGAGGTTCGTTCGGCGGGCGGTCAGGGCTCGCATCAGCTGTCGGCCCTGGCGGCGGCGAACGGTCTGGCGGTGCTCCCCGACGGTCACGGAGCAGGCACCGGCGATTCTGTCGAACTCATCCGCCTGCACGAGGCGCGCCGCGAGGACTGAGGTCCCCCGGGCGGCCCGGCGACGCGCCTGCGGGGTGCGGTTCGGGGCCGACGGGCACCGAACCCGGAGGCGCCGGTAGTCTGAGGTGATGGTGGAGCAACTCGTCGACACGTTCGGTCGGGTACACCGCGATCTGCGGATCTCCGTCACCGACCGTTGCAACTTCCGCTGCACCTATTGCATGCCCCCGGAGGGGCTGGAGTGGCTGCCCCGCGAGGAGTTGCTGACCTTCGAGGAGATCGAGCGTGTTGCCCGCCTGCTCGTGAAACGCTTCGGTGTCCACAGCATCCGCCTCACCGGCGGCGAGCCCACGGTCCGGGCCCGCTTGGCCGACCTGGTGGCGATGCTTGCACCGCTGGGAACCGATCTGGCCCTCACCACCAACGGGGCCACTCTCGGCCTCCTGGCCGGGGACTTGGCTGACGCCGGCCTGCGGCGGATCAACGTCTCGCTGGATTCGCTGCGCGCCGACAGGTTCCGCGAACTAACCCTGCGCGACGACCTGCACCGGGTGCTCGACGGTGTCGACGCCGCCCTGGCCGCAGGGCTCGATCCGGTAAAGGTGAACGTCGTCGTCATGCGTGGCAAGAACGACGACGAACTGCTGGACTTCGCCGAATTCGGCCGCCGCAGGGGCGTCGAGGTGCGCTTCATCGAATACATGCCGCTCGACGCGGAGGAGGGGTGGAGCGCCGGATCGGTCGTCGGGCTTGCGGAGATCACCGGACGCATCGGCGAGGTGTTCCCGTACGAGGCTCACAGGCAGGGGTCCGAGCCCGCCAGCCGTTTCCGCTACCTGGACGGTAAGGGCTACTTCGGCGTGGTCGCCAGCGTCACCGAGTCGTTCTGCGGGTCGTGCGACCGGATCCGCCTCACCGCCGACGGTCAGTTCCGCAACTGCCTCTTCGGCCTCGAGGAGTACGACCTGCGCGGACCGCTGCGTAGCGGTGCCGGCGATGACGAGTTGGCCGACATCGTGAGCGGCGCCGTGCGCGACAAGTGGGCGGGCCACAGCATCGGCAAGGTGCATTTCATCCGGCCCACCCGGTCGATGTCCCAGATCGGCGGCTGAGGGCCGCCGCCAGGTTCGGCGCAGTGAGCGATCTGGGGTTCACGCACCTCGACCCGCTGGGCCGCGCGCGCATGGTGGACGTCTCGGCCAAGGACCCCACGCACCGTCGCGCCATCGCCCGGGCCAGGGTGCACATGACCTCCGAGACGGCGTCGGCGGTTGCCCGCGGCGCCATCGGCAAGGGAGACGTGCTGGCGGTTGCCCGGGTGGCCGGGATCCAGGCCGCCAAGCGCACCCCCGACCTCATCCCGCTCTGCCATCCCTTGCTCGTCGGGTCGGTTCTGGTCAACTTCAGCATCGAGGACCGCCACATCGATGTGGAGGCGGAGGTCGAGACGCTGGATCGAACAGGGGTTGAGATGGAAGCGATGACCGCCTGCACGGTGGCAGCGCTGACGATCTACGACATGTGCAAGTCGCTGGACCGCTCCATGGTCATCAGCGAGGTTTGCCTCTGGGAGAAGACAGGCGGGCGCTCCGGCACCTACCGCCGCGACGGCATCACCTAGCGTCCGCGCGCCGCTGCTTGGGGCGCGTTTCCGCCAGTTTTCGGCGATTCGTACGCGAATCCCAACTAATCCCCACCAAATCCCCATTGACGTGCCGGTTTTCCGGTGCCTTAGCAAGAAATCCGCCGACGGGTCTGCTCGGACGCGCTACGTTGATCGCTGCTCGCCATCGTTTGAGCCGCGGACCGGACCCCTCGCTCACGACCTCGCACATCGGGACGCAACGAGCAGAAGCGAGATATCCACAACTCCGGACCCGCCAAATGACATACTTGTAGTAGGAGACCCGGTGCCTACTCTCGTGACAATCCTGATTCTCGCAGCATTGTGGTTGGCCGTACTAGCGCCAAGGCTGTTACGTCGCCTTTCCCAGAGTCAGAGTGAGCGCAAGTATTCGCCAATGGTCGCAGGTTCATCTCGATATATGAACGTGGTCCCCCTTACGGGCGTGGCGCAACTCTCCCCACCGTCCCGCCCCGGCCTCATCTCGCCGAGCTTCGGTGTGGATCGAGACGGCGTCGCCCGGCTCCAGCGTGAGCGGGCCCGCCTGCGGCGCCGCAACATACTCATCAGCCTCGTGGTCCTCGCCATCGTGACGCTGGTTGCGGCCGCCAGCGCGGGCGGCATCATGATCGCGGTGCACGTGTTCGTCGACATCCTGCTCGTGGCGTACGTCGGCGCCCTAGCCCAGCGACAACGGCGTGTACTGGAGCGCCACGCCAAGGTCACCGACATCGCCACGGCCAGGACGGCTGCGGATCCCTACCGGGGTCACCCGCGGTCCCCGGCGCAGGAAGCGGCAGTCAGCTTCATCGCCACCGCGCGCGGCCGGCACTGATCCCGGGCGCGCGGCGCCGCTCTCAGTCGTCGGAGCGTTCGTGGCGCTGTGAGGCGCGGACCAGCGGCCCGATCACGACGAGGACGCCGATCAGGAACAAGAGACCGGCGACCAGCGACACCGTGTCGCCGTCGCGGGCTGCGGCGACCGCGAACAGCAGGCATCCGAGCGCCCAGAGGCTGTAGCCGAGCAGGTTCCACCAGAGATCGGGTATGCGGCGCACCGGCAGCAGGCTAGAGGTGGCGCCACCGGGGCCACCCCAGCGCAGCAGCGAGAGCGGGCACCGGTACACTCCGTACCCCGTCCGGGGGTGTAGCTCAGCTGGCTAGAGCGCTTCGTTCGCAACGAAGAGGTCGGCGGTTCGAGTCCGCTCACCTCCACTCGGGGGAATCGAACCGCCCTGGTTGTGCCCATGCGGTGCCACAAAGCCTCAGAACACTGGGCGTACGGCAGAGGTTGAGGTAAAGCGGACCGGATTTCCCGCTATGTCCGAGCTATCCCGGCGACGCGCGTGGGAAAAATCGTGGGAAAAACTGAACAGCGGCAGCACCGTCTTCGCGGACGGGGCTTTCCTCGGTCCTGATTGTCCGGCCAACGAGACCGAAGTCTCGGCGCGGGTTCGTCTGAGTTCCGCAGCGTTAGCGTCTCAGGGGTCGAGGCCGTGCGGTGGGGCCGCTAGTTCGGCGTCGGCGGCCATCCATAGTGTCAGCACAGCGGGTGCTTCGAAGAGGCGGTACCGCTGGCGGCCGACGTTGCGCTGGGCGAGGATGCCCGCGCCGACCAGTGTGTTGATCGCGGGGCCGACACGGTCCGGGGACACGCCGATGCGGCGGCTTGCCGACTTTACGGTCATGACCGGCGCGCCGGGCAGGGCGCGCAGGAGTCGATCCAGGCTGGAGTTCGCCCGCACCGCGCCAAGTTGGTCGCGCCACTCATTCTGCAGTTCAGCGACCTCGTCGCAATAGACGAGCGCCCGGTCACAGGCGTGGGCCATGGCGGCGTCGAACAGCCACAGCCACTCGACCACCGCGACTTGGCGGTCGGCGGCACTTGGCGGACCGACGTGTGCGCACTTCTGTAGGGCCGCGATGTACTGATCTGAGCGGCGTGCCAGCACGACGCTAACCGGGGGAACGAACCGCGGAGCCAAGCCTCGGCGCGCCAGCACCACGTGGATCAGTGCCCGCCCAGCGCGACCGTTGCCGTCTCCAAATGGGTGGATCATCTCGAACTGGGCGTGTGCCAACGCCGCTTGAAGCAGTGGCTGGTGTGTGTCGCTGTTCATGTATTCGATCAGATCCTCAAGGAGAGTTGGGACGTGCTCGGGTGGAGGCGGCACGAACCGGGAGCCGATCGGCGTGTATTCGCTGCCGCCGATCCAGTTCTGGTCCTTGCGGATCAGCCCGCCAAGCTCGGGTCTTGGGGAGTGGCGCATCAGGGTCTGATGGACTTCGAGCAAGTCGGCCAGCTCGAAACGACTGCCTCGGCCGCCGGACTTCATCGCGACCTCCATCGCGAGGACGTTGGCGGCCACCTCCGCGGCGAGGCGATCTCCTGCGTCGACGCCACGTTCCAAAGCCGCCACCGCGGTAGCCAAACGTCGTGGCGCCACACTCAGCCCCTCGATCCACGACGATCCGACCGACTCCGCTCGCAACAGGAACACTGCGAGACCCTCCAGATTGCGGGCGCCGGAGGTGTTCAGCGACCTGATCGTCACCTCCACCTCGGCGATATTGCCCGCCAAATTGGCTGGAATCTCGAACTCCCAGCCACACAGCAAGTCCGGAACGAAAGCGCGGTAGTGGCCGCCGAGTCGGTCTGTGCGCCTCATCCCCTCAAAGCGGGGTTCCCAGTAGCGTTCCACCAACTCGCCCACGGCGCCTCCTGCTCTCTCGCGAAACCGCGAGTTGACCACAGTTTAGCCCTCGGGTTGTAGATAAACCGCGTCTAATGATGCTCGAGGCTCCGGATGGGGACCGTTACCGCGGCCCGCTAGCTCTTACATCTGGGACAGTCGTCGGCGGTCGGGAGCGTTCGAGGGCTCGCGCTTCGCTGGCCATGCAAGATGCCTGGCCCGGCCGGTAGGGGTGCTAGGCCCATGTGGACCAGAACGTGTTGTCGGGTGTGTCTGCGAGAGTCCTGGTCTCCAAGTCCCAGCATTCGAGCGTGCCGTCGGTGCGGACACCGCAGGTGGTCTGCCCTCCGGCGCTCAGAGCGCTGAACGGGCCGGCCGGCGGCTCGGCCAGGTCGAGATGGTTGGCCCAGCACTCGACGGTGCCGTCGGGGCGCAGCCCGCAGGAGTGCACATCGCCGACGGTTACCGAGACGAATTCTCCGGCTGGCTCTTCGGTTTGCCATGCGTCGATGTCGCTCCAGCAGCGGATCGTGGCGTCCGCGAGGACGGCGCAGGCGTGATCGGTGCCGACCGCGAGGGAGCGGACTGGTCCGGTCCGGCCGAATGCGGGTGACGGCGCGAGGCCCCAGCGGCAGCGGATCGTGCCGGTCTCCTCCAGCCCGCATGCATGGAAGTCGCCGGCGGCCACGGCGGTGAACCGCCCCGGCCAGAAGTCCTTCCAACTGCCCCAACAGAGGACTGTGCCGGTCTCCTCCAGCCCGCACGCGAATCTCTGGCCGGCGGCGACAGCGGTGAAGCGTCCGTCGGGCGGATCCAACTCTCCCCAATCGTTGTTGCAGGGATCCACGCTGGTGATCGGTGCGAGCGAGGCGTCTTGGCGGCTGTGCACCGCGGGGACCACGGGAGGGGGCGTGTCCGATGGCTGTGGTGTCGGCGCCAGGGCCGGCAGATTCGTCGGCCCGCAGGGGCGATAGCCCCAGCAGGCGATGCTCGCGTCGGACTTGATGCCACAGGCGAATGAACCGCCCGCCGCCACGGCTGTGAATGCGCCGTCGGGCACCGGCAGCGCCCAGTGCAGTCCGAAGTAGGTCACGTTCCAACAAGCCACAGCACCGTCGACGCGCAGTCCGCATGCGAAGTGAAGGTGACGGTCATAGGTGACTCTCAGATTCGACGAGACGGCGAGGAACTTTCCGTCGGGCACGCCGAGCCGGATCCTCTTGTCTCCCCAACACGTGACCGTGCCGTCGTCGCGGAGCCCACACGAACGGCGGCCGCCGGCGTCGACAGCCGCGAATGGGCCCGCTGGCGCGTCGGACTGGCCCGCGCCGTTGGCGCCCCAGCAAAGGACCGTGTCGTCTGAGCGCAGTCCGCACGAATGGGCAGCGCCGGTGGCGACGGCGCGGAACCGTCCAGGCGGCGGGTCGGACTGGCCCGTGTCGTTGTCGCCCCAACACTGGACGGTGCGGTTGACGGCGAGCGCGCACGTGTGGTTGCCCCCGGCGGCGATCGCGCGGAATCGCCCGTTCGGTGGGTCTGGCGGGCCCGCGCTGCTGTCACCCCAGCACTCGATCGTGTGTTCCTCGGTGAGCGCGCATGTGTGGTCGCCGCCGGCGGCGATGTCGACGAAGCTCCCGTCCGGTGCGTCGGACTGGCCGGCGCTGTTGTCGCCCCAGCACTCGGCGGAGCCGTCAGCGCGCACGCCGCACGAGTGCTTGGCGCCCGCGGCGACTGCGGTGAACGTGCCGCCCGGCGCGACTGTTTGCCAGAACCAGTCCACTCCCCAGCACGTCACGGTGCCGAACTCGCGCAACCCGCAGGCATGGCTAGCGCCGGAACTGATTGCGATGAACCGTCCGGGGGGAGGGTCAAGATGTGTGCACGCCACAATGCCGTCGAGACGCAGCCCGCAACCGTGATCGTCACCGACCGAGATAGCCGCGAACGTCGCGGCACTCACATCGTCGGCGGGAACATCTGAGAGGTCGCCATCAGCGGACTCTTGAGACTCGCCGCCCCAGCATTCGACGGTGCCGTCGGCGCGCAACCCGCACGAGCGGTCCGCGCGGGCGGCCACGGCGGTGAACCGTCCCGGCGGCGGATCAGCCTCCCCACTCACGTTGCGCCCCCAGCATTCTACGGTCCCGCCGATACGCAAGCCGCACGAGTGACCCCCACCGGCGGCCACAGCGGCAAACCGTCCACCCGGCGCATCGACCTCGCCATAGAAGCTGTACCCCCAGCAAACGATCGTCTCCTCGAGGGTCACCGCACACGAGTGCAACTGCCCGGCATCGATTGCGGAGAACCGCCCCTCCGGCGCGGCGGATTGTCCGAATGTGTTGTCACCCCAGCACTCGATCCCCGCGTCGACTCGAATACCGCACGAATGAAAGTAGCCACCGCTAAGCGCCGTAAACCGTCCTCCCGGTGCCTCCACCTCGCCGGACAACTCAAAGTCCCAGCACACGACCGTACCGTCGGTGCGCAGCGCGCACGTCTCGAAGGCGCCAACCGACACGGCCGCGAACTGCCCATCCGTCACGTGCTGAACACCCAGAAGTTCTTCCAACTGCACCCAGTCCCAGCAGGTAATAGTCCTGTCGACGCGCAGCCCGCAGGCGTTGAAGCCGCCAGTTGACACCTCGATGAATTCTCCGCTCTCCTCAAGGATCCGGCGGTCCAACTCCCAGCAAGTCATCGAGCCGTCGATCCCCAGCCCACACCCAGCCGTAAACGCGAGGGAAATGGCAGAAAACCGACCCACGAACTCGGGCTCGCCGGGAGCTTCGTCGACTAGCGGGCCGCTGCGATCCGGGGATTCTTCGATCCGGCTCGCGGTCAGGGCCTCGCCGCCCGGTTCGCGGCCCGAGTCCTTGGTTCTGTCAGGGGATTCTTCGCTGACGGCACAGGCGGTCGCGCCGATGGCGACAGCAACGGCGACAACGACCAACCTGCACAGGAGTAGAGCAACAAGATCCTTGCGGCGCGGTGAACCCCCGAGCGGGCCAAGCGAGATTCGTGGTCCGGCGGTCATGGAGTCAGGCTCGTGCTGGCCAGGCCACGTTGTCGGGTACGTCTGGCAGAGTCCTGGTGAGGAGGTTCCAGCATTCGAGGGTGCCGTCGGTGCGGACGCCGCAGGTGTACCGCCCCCCTGCGCTGATGTCGGTGAACAGGCTTTGAGGCGTGTGGGGTTCGTCGCCGAAGCTGCCCCAGCACTCGGCGGCGCCGTTGGGGCGCAGCCCGCAGAAGTGGGTCTCGCCGCCGGTGATCGAGGCGAATGCCCCGCCGGGCGAGCCTGGTTGCCATTCGGAGTTGTTGCGCCAACAGTGGAGTGTGTCGTCGGTGCGGATCGCGCAGGGGTGGCCGTCGGCTACGGCGACGGAACGGAATCGTTCTGATGGCCTGGATTCACCGTCCGAGCAGCGGATCGTGCCGTCGGTCCGTACAGCGCAGACGTTGCCGGTGCCTACGGCGACGGAGCGGAATCGTTCCGACGGCTCGAAGGCGGGCGAGGACTGGCCGCCCCAGCAGCGGATCGTGCCGGTGTCCTCCAAGCCGCATGCGTAGCCAAAGCCGGCGGAGATCGCGGTGAATCGGCCATCAGGAGGTTCCAACTCGCCCCCGTCGTTGTTGCAGGGCGCTGGGAGGGTGACGAGCGCGTAGGACACGCCCTTGAGGCTTCGGTCTGCAGGGACGACGGGAGAGGGCGTGTTCGATTGCTGCGGTGTCGCTGCCAGGGCCGGTAGGTTCGTCGGTCCGCACTCCAGATAACCCCAGCAGGTGATGGTGGCGTCGGGCCGGATGCCGCAGGCGTGCGAACCGCCCGCGGCGACGGCCGTGAACGTGCCGTCTGGCACCGGCAACGGCCGGGGCAGTTCAAAGTTGGTCCCCATCCGTGGGACGCTGGTCAGCGTCCAACAGGACACCGCTCCGTCGACGCGCAGCGCGCATGTGAGCGCGTCGGAACCTGCCGCGACGGAGGTGAACTCTCCGTCCGGTGTGCCGAGTCGGATCGTCTTGTCTCCCCAGCACGTGACCGTGCCGTCGTGGTGGAGCACGCACGAACGGCGACCGCCCGCGGCGACGGCGGCGAAGCGTCCGTCCGGCGCGTCGGACTGTCCTGCAGCGTTGTCGCCCCAGCACGTGACGGTGCCGTCGTCGCGCAGCCCGCACGCATGAGAATCGCCGGAAGCGATGGCGTTGAATTGCCCGCCCGGGTGATCGGACTGGCCCGCTTGGCCCCGACCCCAACACTCGATGGTGCGGTCTGTGGCGAGCGCGCACGTGTGGGCGTCGCCGGCGGCGATCGCGCGGAACGGTCCGTCCGGGGCCTGTGCCTGGCCGGCGCTGTTGTCGCCCCAGCACTCGGCGGTGTCGTCGGAGCGCAGCGCGCACGTGTGGGCGTCGCCGGCGGCAATCGCGCGGAACGGTCCGTCCGGGGCCTGTGCCTGGGCGGCGCTGTTGTCGCCCCAGCACTCGGCGGAGCCGTCGGAGCGCAAGCCACACGAGTGCTTCCCGCCGGCGGCGACGGACGCGAACATGCCCCCCGGCGCGGCCGTCTGGCCGAACCAGTCCGCTCCCCAGCACGTCACGGTCCCGAAGGTGCGCAGCCCGCAGGAATGGCTGCCCCCCGAACTGATCGCAGCGAACTGTCCGCGCGGTGGGAAGAGATGTGTGCACGCCACAAGCCCGTCAGCGCGCAGCCCGCAGCTGTGATCGTCAGCGACCGAAATCACCGAGAACACGAGTGGGCTCGAGGCGTCGCCTGTGACGCTCTCAGGGAGATCGCTGTCGGGAGGGTCTCGGTTCTCGCCACCCCAGCACTCGATGCTTCCGTCGGCGCGCAAGCCGCACGAGTAACCCGCGCCAGCGGCCACAGCGGTGAACCGACCCGGAGGCGCGTCAGCCTGCCCCCGATAGTTGCTCCCCCAGCACTCGACGGTTCCGTCGGCGCGCAAGCCGCACGAGTGACCCCCGCCGGCGGCCACGGCGGCAAACGGTCCCGGCGGCGCATCGTTCTCGCCCGAGGAGTTCTGCCCCCAGCAGACGACCGTCGCCTCGACGGTCACCGCGCAGGAGTGATCCGAACCGGCATCAAGGGCGGAGTATTGCCCGTCCGGCGCGGTGGCCTGGCCGACTTCGTTGTTACCCCAGCACTCGATCGCACCGTCGACTCGAAGACCGCACGAATGGTCCGAGCCGCTGGTGATCGCTGTGAAACGACCCGCCGGCGCCTCCACCTCACCGGACGAACTCGAGCCCCAGCAGGCGACCGTACCATCGATGCGCAGCGCACACGCGTGGTTGAAGCCGGCGGACACGTCGGTGAACTGCCCATCGGTCACATGCACTGTCCTATGCCGTCCGAGACTCATTGGGCCATCCTGCAACCAGCAGGTGATTGTCTCATCGGCGCGCACCGCGCAGTCCTGCCATCGCGCCGCGGACACGTCGCTGAACCCCCCGCCCCTCTCGCTCACCCAATCGAGGTGGTCGCGACCGAATTCCCAGCAGAGCATCGTGCCGTCGGTCCGCAGTCCGCACCCATTGAACGACGCGAGCGAAATAGCAGCGAACCGACCCGTTACTTGGGGCTCGCCAGAGGTCTCGACGGGGGAGACGTCGCCGCCGGCGAGGGACTCCTCGAACCCCATCGCTGTCGTGGGTTCGCTGGAGCGGTCCCCGACGGCGGTGCCACCATCGCCAGGGGACTCATCGCCGCCGGGCCAAGCAACAACGGCGATGACGACAGCAACAGCGACGACGCCGAACATGACCAACCGCTGAGTCCGCACGCTGCGGCGCTGCTTCGAACCCCGACGTCGGCCACCGGGTTCAGGGCTTCTGCCGGGCGCCGGCCGCGGTCCGCGAATCTCCATCACAGTCTTCGACGGAGACTACGTCACCGAAGTTCCCGCAGCGCAGTCCCTCAACTGCACTCGCCGCCACGAGACCGGAGCTTGCGGTCGCCTGTCGACCAGACCGTCAGGCAACCCCCAAGCTTCAAGCAGGCCGACCACGCGAAGTCCGGGGCACACCAGAGCCTGCCCAATGCCCGGGGAGGTTCAAGAAGGCTCAGCCCCGCCAACCGCGGCCCATCCCCGCGTAACACAGGAACCGGAACCACTGTCGCCCAGCAACCGGAACCCGTCCGAGAACCGTCACACACCTACCGGAGCCAACCCGTCAAGCATCACCCGGAACAACACACAATCCTCCCGCAGACCGCGTGGGAAGGATCGTGGGAAAAGCCGCCGAGATGCCTTCAAAACTTGCTGTGACCTGCGGGTTTACAGTTCGTTCGAGTCCGCTCACCTCCACTCGGGAGGGCCCATAGGACCCCGTCTGTACCCACGGGGTGCCATAAGGACCCCGAACTCCGAGGCTACAGGGGCACTCGAGTTGGCATGGCTTGTGGGCGCCGCTGGACGTCAGGCGAGTTGGTAGTCGGCGACGGTGCAGCCGACGGCGAAGATGGGGATCGGGGCGTAGAAGTGGACGGTGCCGGGGGCGCCTGCCGCGGCTGCGCTGACGGCCACGAAGGTGCGGATCTCGAAGCCGCCCTGGCCGGCCTCGGTGTAGACCGCGGCGTCGTCGTAGCCGCAGAGGGCTTCGCGGTCGTTGCGGCACCAGCGGTCCAGGAACTCGCGGTCCCAGGGCTCGTTGATCTTGCCGGAGTCGGGGGTGGCGGGCCAGTGGGAGATGCCGCCGGTGCCGATGAGGGCGAGCCGTTCGGGTGCGGTGTCGGCGGCGCGTCGCAGCGCCTCGCCGAAGGCCCAGGCCCGGCGCAGGGGAGTGAGGGGCGGTCCCTGGCAGTTGATGTTGGCGGGGATGATCGGCAGGTCGAAGCGGGGCGTGAGGAAGTGCAGTGGCACGGCGATGCCGTGGTCCAGCAGCCATTCCTCTGCGTAGGCCACGTCGACGGTCTGCATGACCTCGCTGATGATGCGCCCGGAGAGGTCGCGGTTGCCGGGTGCGCGGAACTTGTCGATTCCCAGCCAGTCGGGGTCCTCGATCGGGCCGTCGTAGAAGTCAGCCATGCCGATTGCGAAGGCGGGCATGTTGCTCATGAAGAAGTTGGCGAAGTGCTCGGCGGCCACGATGATGAGGGCATCTGGCCGGGTGGCCTCGATCCTCTCGCGCATCTGTTCCAGCGCCTCGTAGAAGTGGTCGCGCACGGCGGGGTCGGCGCGTTCGGCGCGGCCGGTGATGCCGGGCGCGTGGCTACACACGCCGGCGTAGACCAGCGGCACGTCAGCCTCGTTCCCCGTTGGGTGCGCCAGGTGTCTCCGTCTGTCCGAGCCGGGCGGCGTGGGTCTGGGTGCCCTCGTAGCCGACCATGGCGTAGACGCCCTCGCGGACCGGTCCGTGGCGGGCGATGCCGTCGCGCATGCGCTGCAGGTAGTCGCTCCATTCGATGCCGTGCAGGGCGGCGAAGTGCATGAGGATCTGCCCGTTCACGCCGAGATGGAACAGCAGCCCGATATCTGGCTCGACGAGCGCCTGGACCTCCTCAGCCGTCAATTCGTAACCCGTGAGCGCGCTGTGCCGGTCGGTGGCGTAGCGCTCCTGCAGCGCCGTGTCGCGGTTCAGCTGGTAGAGGAACTTCTGGGCGTAGTAGAGGCTCATGGCGCCGGCTCCTCGTCGAGGCGGCCGATGGGGTGGGTGTCCAGGGCGATGGTGATGTTCTTGGTCTCCATGTAGAAGTCGAAGCTCCAGTCGCCGCCGTCGCGGCCGATACCGCTGCGTTTGGTGCCGCCGAACGGGGTGGGCAGGTGCCGCACATTCTGGCTGTTCACCCAGATCATGCCCGCTTCGAGCGCCCCGGCGACGCGGTGAGCCCGTCCCACGTCGCTGGTCCACAGGTAGCCGGCGAGGCCATATGGAGTGTCGTTGGCGATTCGCACGGCGTCGGCCTCGTCGTCGAACGGAATCGCCACAAGCACCGGACCGAAGACCTCCTCCTGTGCGACGCGCATGGCGTTACCGGCGGCGGTCACAAGGGCGGGGGCGATCCAGTTACCGCCGGCGGGCGCACCCTGCCAGGTATTGCCCTCGATCACTGTGGCTCCTTCCCGCCGGGCGATGTCGAGGTAGCCGCGCACCTTGGCGCAGTGCTCGGGATGGATCAGCGGGCCGATCACGCTGGCGGGGTCGAGGGGATGACCCACCGGGATCCTCCGCATCCGCTCGGCGAGGCGATCGACGAACGCATCGTGGATGGTCGCCTGCACCAGCAGGCGGCTGGCGCTGGTGCAGCGCTCGCCGTTGAGGCTGTAGATCATGAACAGCACGGCGTCGGCGGCCCGGTCCAAGTCGGCGTCGTCGAAGACGATCACCGGGTTCTTGCCGCCGAGTTCGAAGTGGGTGCGCTTGAGTGTGGGCGCTCCCTGCGCGGCGATGCGCGAGCCGGTGGCGGACTCGCCCACGAAGGCGATGGCCTTGATGGCGGGGTGTTCGGTGACGGCCCGCCCTGCCGTCTCGCCCATTCCGTGCACCACGTTCAGCGCGCCCGGCGGCAGACCTGCCTCGATGGCGATCTCGCCCAGCAGGTGGGCGGTCAGCGGGCTCCACTCGGCCGGCTTGTGGACCACGGTGCAGCCCGCGGCAAGCGCCGGGGCGATCTTCCAGGTGCTCAGCATGAAGGGGGTGTTCCACGGCGTGATCACCCCCACCGGCCCGATCGGATGGCGGGTGGTGTAGTTGACGTGGTGCTCGGAGGGGAGGGCGAGGCCGTCGGCGGCGCCCGGCGCCCGGTCGGCGAAGAAGCGGAAGTTCTCCGCACCCCGCAAAGCGGCGGCGCGCATGAACCGGATGGTCTGGCCCGTGTCGAAGCACTCGGTAACGGCGATCTGGGCGGCCCGCTCGACGATCACATCGGCGACCCGATGCAGGATCTCCCGGCGTTCACTGCCGGGGATGCCGCGCCAGGTCTCGAACGCCTCGGCCGCGGCCTGCGCGGCGGTGTCCACGTCAGCGACGTCGCCGGCTGCGATCTCGCCGATGGCGGTGCCGTCGATGGGGGAGTGGTTGGTGAACGTGGCGCCGTTGGTACTGAGTACGGACTCACCGGCGATGAGATGCGGGAGGGGCGCAGCGGCGAAGCGGGCCAGGTGCGCCTCGGCAGCCGCCAAGTTCTCGGCTAGACCCGCCGGGGCGGTCATCGCAGCGACTCCGGGAGCGGTTGCTGTTGCTCGGCGATGCGGGCGCGGACCTCGTTGCGGTTGATGCGGAATGCCGCGTCGCTCTCGGTGACTTCCGCTGACCACGCCACGGCCAGAGGGTTCGGCGTTGCACCGATGTGCGCCTCGGCGGCGTTGAGGATGGTCTCCAGGTAGGTGCGGCGTGCGGCGGCGTCGCGCCCGGGGCCGACGCGCACCGCGATCGCCACGAACGCGTGGTCCGGGTCGCCGTCGGCGATGCGGTAGTGCGTGCGCGCGACGGCCCGGGTGCGCAAGCCGTCGAAGGGTGCCAATCCATGCGCCGCGGCGGCTTCGTGCACGGCTCCCACCAGCGCCTGGATGTCGTGGTGGTCGGCCAGGTTGGCCGAGTGCTCGATGGTGATGTGGGCCACGGCCCTCGCTCCCTCTGCCCGCTCCCGAGTGGTGTCCACGGCGGACCGCCACGCGGATGCTTCACAGATTCAGCAACTGCTTATCATGTATAGTATCGCGGCGAAAGCCCAGCTATCAGGCACGGAGGCACCATCGGCATGCGGCTCCTGTCCTACTCGATCCACGGCGAGGCGGGTTTCGGGCTGCTGAGCGCCGACGGCACCGGGGTCGTCGACCTGGGTCGCCGGCTGGCGGGGGTGGAGGACCTCAGCGAGTTGCTGAGCCTGGGTCGCCTCGCCGAAGCGGCCGCCTTCGCCGCCGATCCGCCCGACCACCGCCTCGAGCACATCACCTTCGAGCGCCTCCTTCCTGCGCCGCGAAAGATCTTTTGCATCGGCGTCAACTACGGCGGCCGGGCGGGGGAGTACGCCGACTACGACGAGGACTCCTACCCGTCGGTGTTCGTGCGGTTCCCGGACTCCTTCGTCGGCCACGGCCAGGACCTGCTGCGGCCTCCGGAGAGCGAGCAGCTCGACTACGAGGGCGAGATCGTCCTCGTCATCGGCACCGCCGGGCGCCGCATCCCCGTCGAGGTGGCCCGGCGCCACATCGCCGGCCTGTCGTTGGCCAACGAGGGCACGATCCGCGACTGGGTCCGCCACGGCCGCTTCAACGTGACCCAGGGCAAGAACTGGGAGTCCAGCGGCGCCATCGGCCCCTGGCTGGTGACCATCGACGAGTTCGACGACCTCGACGGGCTGCAGTTGGTGACCCGCGTCAATGGCGAGGTGCGCCAGGAAGACTCCGCCGCGGCGATGCGGTTCGGCATCGAGTACCTCGTCAATTACCTGTCCACGTTCACCACGCTGCATCCCGGCGACATCATCTGCACCGGAACCCCCACGGGAGCCGGCGCCCGCCTGGATCCGCCCGTCTGGCTGCGGCCCGGCGACGTCGTGGAGGTGTCCGTGCCGGAGATCGGCACTCTGCGCAACACCATCGCCGATGAGCCGCTCCCGCAGGTGGAGGATCGTGCACGGCTGGACGTCCTGGCCGGGGACGCCATCGGGATGCGCCCCTTCAGCCAGTCGCTGCCGATGGCGCTGCTGCGGGCCAGGGAGGAGGCCATGCGCCGCTTCCGCCCGCTGCTGGCCGCGCACGATCTCACCGAGCAGCAGTGGCGGGTGCTGCGCGCCCTCACCGCCGCCGACGACCGTCTCGACCTCACCGGGCTGGCCGAACGCACCGCCCTGCAAGTGCCGAGCGCCTCGCGCATCATCGCCAACCTTGAGGGCCGCGGCCTGGTGGAGCGCGGTACCACCAAGGGCGACCAGCGCCGGGCCAGCCTCGGCCTCAGCGACGCCGGGCGGGGCCTCGTGCGGCGAATCGCCCCGCACTCCGAGGCCGCCTACAACCGCATCGAGGAGGAATTCGGCGCCGAGCGGCTCGCCCGCCTGCTCGAGGAACTGGCCGAGTTGGCCGCCCTGTCGGCGACCGAGGAGGCGGAGGCATCGTGAGCCTCAACGAGGCGCAAATCGAGGCCGAGGCCCGGCTCCTCGACGAGGCCGAGCGCAACCGCGCCCAGATCCGCCAGACCACCTCGGTCCACCCCGGCATGACCATCGAGGACGCCTACCGCGTCCAGGGCGCCTGGCTGGCATTGCGCCTGGGGAGGGGCGAGCGGTTGATCGGCCACAAGGTCGGCCTCACCTCCCATGCCATGCAGCAGGCCATGAACATCGACAATCCCGACTCGGGCTTCCTCACCGACGCCATGGTGTTCCCACCGGGCCAGGGGCCGGCGGCGGAGGACTTCTGCGACCCGCGCATCGAGGTGGAGCTGGCGTTCGTCCTCGGCCGCGATCTCGCGGTCGAGAAACTCGAGGTGGACGACGTGCTGGACGCCACCGAGTACGTCACCCCCGCCGTGGAGATCATCGCCGCCCGCACCTTCCGCACCGACCCCGCCACCGGGCGCACTCGCACCGTGACCGACACCATCGCCGACAACGCCGCCGACGCCGGCATCATCTGCGCTGGCCGCCGGGTGGGGCCCCGGGAGGTGGACCTCCGCTGGGTCGGCGCCCTGGCCTACCGCAACGGCGAGATCACCGAAACCGGACTGGCGGCTGGCGTACTCGACCACCCTGCCCGCGGCATCGTCTGGCTCGCCCGCCGCTACGCCGCCCAGGGACGCACGCTCGAGGCCGGCCAGACGATCCTCGCCGGCTCGTTCACCCGGCCGATGCCGGTGGAATCCGGCGACACCTTCGGGTTCGACTACGGCCCGCTCGGCGTCTTCACGGTGGAGTTCGGGTGACCACCCGCAAGTACCACTCCGAGCGGCCCGCCCCGCCACCGCCGCCCGCCGGCTGCCCCGTGCACCCCGACTGGAGCCCCCTCAACGACGACTACCTCGCCGAGCCCTACGCCATCGCCGCGGAACTCCGAGACACAATGCCGGTGTTCTACGCCCAGAAGCTCGGCTACCTGGTCGTGTGCGAGATGGAGGAGATCGAGCGCATCTTCACCGACCACGAGACGTTCGCCTCGGCGAACGTGCAGGACCCCGTCTTCCCGCTGGCGCCGGAGGCGCACGACATCCTCGACGCCCCGGACTTCGACCCGGTGGCCGTCATGTCCAACCGCCCCGAACCCGACCACGGCCGCATCCGTGTCCACACCCGCCAGGGATTCTCCAACAAGCGCATGGGCGACCTCGAGCCCTACATCCACCGCCGCAGCCACGAGCTGATCGACGCCATGCTGGCCGCCGGCCCGCCGGCCGAGTTCGTGGAGGCCTTCGCATTCCCGCTGCCCGGCGAGACCATCTTCCGGTTCATCGGCTTCCCCCAGAGCGACGACGAGATGCTCAAGGGCTGGTGCGGGGACCGCAAGGCATTCTCCTGGGGCGCCCCCAGCGCCGGCGAGCAGGCGGTCATCGCCCAGCACATGCTCAACTACTGGCGCTACTGCCGCAACTTCACCGCCGCCAAGCGCGACGAGCGCGGCGACGACCTGGCATCCGAACTCATCGACGCCCACGAGGCCCACCCCACCGACATGACCTACCGAGAGGTGGAGTCGGTGATCTACGGCCTGTCCTTCGCCGGCCACGAGGCCGTCACCGCGCTCATCTGCAACACGCTGCTGTGCCTGTTCACGCACCGCGACCAGTGGGAGGCCGTCTGCGCCGACCCGTCGCTGATCCCCAACGCCGTCGAGGAGGTGCTGCGCTACGAGTCCAGCCAGATCTCCTGGCGCCGCATCACCACCACGGCAACCACCGTCTGCGGCTACGACGTGCCTGCCGGCACGCCCATCCTCCTGAACTTCGCCTCCGCCAACCGCCAGCCCGACATCTGGGAGGCGCCCGACCGCTTCGACGTACGTCGCCCCAACGCCAACCGCCACATCTCCTTCGGCAAGGGCGTGCACTTCTGCCTCGGCGCCCGCCTCGCCCGCTTCGAGACCCGCCTCGTGATCGAGATCCTGGCCGAGCGCATCCCCTCGCTGCGCCTCGCCCCCGGCCAGCAACTCGACTACTTCCCCAACATCACCTTCCGCGGCCCCACCCGCCTCCACGTCGAATGGGACGTGGGGTTTCCCGAGTAGTCCCGGGAACCGGCCCGGCGTCACGCACGCGAAGTTCGCAATCGTGCAGCGAATGCAGTCCTGTTGCGGGCGATTCACCCACCTGGCCCTATCCGAACGAATCGCCGATGCGGTCTCTCAGCGTGGCGTCGATCTCCTGAGCGAGATGACTAGTGATCTCCCGCGCCGGGAGCACCGCGCCAATGAGACCGGCGGATTCGCCGGCGAGGAGGCTCATCTGTTCCAGGTCGCCGGTCGCTCTCGCGGTCGGCGGCAGTCCCGTGTACTTCACCAGGGGAACGGTCTGGCCGAATACGTCCGCGTTTCCGATCACGGGCAATGACGCAAGGTCTAGCCGCTCATAGGGCGGGGGCCGGTCAGCGCCTTCGTGCTCGACAACGATCCGGTTGCGAAGGCCTCGCACGGGCGCGTCCGGGAAGTCCAGGCCGAATACCCAGTGCCGAGCCGTGGCGTCCACGCCGACGTCGACGAGCCTCGCCTTGTAGTCCCGATGGGCGTCCGCCTCGGCGCTGGCGAGGAAGCGGGTGCCGATCCAGGCGCCGTCGGCCCCGAGCGCGATGGCTGCCACGACACCGCGGCCGTCGGCGATACCGCCTGCTGCCAGGACCGGGACCGGTGCGATCGCGTCGACCACCGCGGGCACGAGGCAGAAGGTCCCCGCCGTGGAGCGATTGTGCCCACCGGCCTCGATGCCCTGCGCGATCACGAGATCCGCTCCCATCTCAACGGCGTCGACAGCCTCGTCGACAGAGCCGACCTGCATCCACACCCTCGTACCGGCGGCATGGAGTTCGTCGACCCAGGCTCTGTCCGGGTTGTCCCAGAAGAACGACACGACCGGGACGCGGAGGCTTGCGGACAAAGCGATGTGGTCCGACTCGCAGAAGCGGGGGATGAAGTTGACTCCGAAGCAGCGGTCGGTGGACGCCCGAACCGCCGCGATCTCCTGTTCCAGGAGTGCCGGTGGCATGGCGGTTCCGCCGAGCACGCCCATCCCGCCGGCTGCCGAGACAGCGGCGACCAGCTCGGCGCGAGCGACGAAGGCCATTCCGGCACTTGCGACCGGTAGGTCCAACTCGTATTCCTCGGTGAAGGCGGTTCTCATTGCCCTACCCATCTCCGTTGCGTCATCGGAACAGCTGGCGCAGAGCCACGTCGTCCGTGGCTGCGCCGCTCAGAGCCTGAACGTAGGATTCGTTGATCGGCACGGCTTCCCGCTGGACGCAGGCTCGCTTGTCCGACGGCGAACTCGTGCGACCGCCGCACCGCGGAGGCCGCCATGGCGCAGGCTGAGACGACCGAGATTGTCCGGGAGCACGAGCGGTTCGACTACTGGCACGACGTGATCTGCCGGACCTACGTGCACATCGATGCGGAGACGCTGCCATCGAATGGGCCTTTCGGAGCTGAACTCGTTGCCGCGGACATCGGGCCGGTGACCTTCAGTCGGGTGCGGGCCGAGCCGCATCGGGTCCGCCGATCGGACTCGTTGATCGAGAGTCGACCTCACGAGACCTTCATGGTGTCGTTGATGGTCCGCGGGGCTGGGATCCTTTCCCAGGATGGTCGGGAGGCCGTGCTGGGAACAGGTGATGCGGCGCTCTACGACGGATCGCGCCCGTTCAGCCTGGACCTCCCTGATCGGTTCGACATGATCGTGCTGCAATTTGCCCGCGAGGCCCTGTTGCAGCGGTGTCCCGTGGCCGGGAGGTTGACGGCATCGTGCCTTCCGGGCAATGCGCCCGCCGTGGGTCCGATCTCGTCATTCGTACGCTCGATTCAGCCTGTCGCCGTCCCTGAGGACTCGACCGTTGCGCGACAGGTCGGCACGAGCATGCTGGACATACTGGCTGTGACGCTCGCCGAGCAACTCGGAACCGGGCCGGCGCCGGGCGCCCAGCGCACGAAGTACTTCCTGCGTGCCTGTGGCTACATCAACAGCCACGTCGACGACCCCTCCCTCGATCCGCCACAGATCGCCTCGGCGATCGGTGTCTCGGTCCGCTACCTCCACGTCTTGTTCCAGGAGAACGGCACATCGGTCACCAAGTACGTGTTCAGGCGGCGCCTCGCCCGCTGCCACGACGATCTCATCGATGCGACCAAGGCGCACATGTCGATCACCGACATTGCCCATGCGCACGGCTTCAAGAGCTCGGCACACTTCGCCCGCAAGTTCGCCGATGCCTATGGCGCAACCCCTTCGAGCGTCCGCGCCGGCGCACGGCTCCGCGCCTGAATGCGTCCACTGGGCACCCGGCTCTCGGGTTCCGGCTGGCTAGGTCTCGGCGTCGCGGCGTCAGCGACTGAGGAGAGGTGACGACTCGCTGCCGCAAACGGTGACGCCGCCGGTGGGGATGGCGGCGACCTCGTGCCAGAGGCGGAGGCCGATGCGGCCCTCCAGCTTGCCGACCATCGCCAGGAACGAGTCGAAGATAGCGAGGTGCGTGGGGTGCGACCTGGCCCACTCCTCGAGAGAGCCGAGTTCGTCGAACCAGCCCACGAAGCTGGTGGACTCCAGGTCCTCGCCGTCGAGGGTCTGCTCGCGCAGGAAGCGGGCGGACAGGCAGCCGGTCTCGGGGTTGGCGTCGAGGAAGTCGATGCCTGCGGTGAGGTTGGGCTCCACCTCACCGAAGTAGATCTCCCGCTCGCGCCCGTCGCAGTGGGTCCAGATCTGTCCGGAACGGATCAGGCAGAGGTTTCCCGGCACCGGCTCGCCGGGTTCGGCGCTCAGGTCGGAGATGGCGGAGGCGGCGATGCGGTCCCGCGCCGCACCCCAGTACTCGTGCACGTCGGTCAGCGCGGCCGGGAGCAGGTTCCGGACGCCGGGCGTCACGTGCTCGGTGGAGTGCAGGGTCTCCCACCGGTCGGCGGGGATGGTGGCGGTTTCTTCCAGGACTCCGGGACCGGCGAGGGCCGCGGCGACGTCGGAGCGGGTCCGCCAGCGCTCGTGACTCACGGGGTCGGTCCAATAGCCGAGCAGCACCGTGGTTGCCTCGGCCGCGTTGACCACGCGAGCCCTCTCGCCGTGGTCGGGAGTGTGCTCGCCGGTGCGCACCACCTCCAGCAGCGCCGCGAGGACGGTCTCGTCGCTGACACCGCGCACGAACAGCATCGAGAACACGGTCTGCTCGGGCAGGTCGACGGCGGTCCAGGCGGGTACCTGGGGGATGTGTCCCTCGGGGCGGTTGGCGGTCATGGTTGCTCCTCTCTAGTCGAGTCCTCCGTGGCGGTGCTGTCAGGGTTCGCTGGGTTGGTTTCGCCGCCGAGGTAGGCGGCCTGGAGTTCGTCGGGGCGGCTGCGGAGTTCGGCCGCCGGGCCGCGCAGCACGATCCGGCCGCGTGCCATGACCGCGGCCTGGTGCCCGAATGCCAGCGCCCGGTCGGCGAACTGTTCCACGAGGAGGATTCCCAGACCCTCGGCGGCCAACTGCGCGACCGTGGCCAGGACACGGTCCACGATGACAGGCGCCAGGCCGAGGGACAGTTCGTCGATCATCAGGATCTTCGGCCTGCCGAGCATGGCACGTGCCAGCACCAGCATCTGCTGCTCCCCGCCGGAGAGCAGCGAGGCCGCCACGGCGGCGCGCGGCTGCAGTTCCGGGAACAACTCGAACGCCCTGCCGATCCGACGGCGGGGGGCCGCCACCAGCAGGTTCTCCTCGACGGTCAGCTCGCCGAAGACCTCGCGACCCTGCTGCACGTATGCCAGGCCGGTCCGCACCCTCCGGCGGCGGGAGCGGCGACCGATGTCGGCCCCATCGAGAAACACCTGGCCCGATCGCAGCGGAGCCACTGCGGCGATGCCGTCCAGCAGGGTGGACTTGCCGACGCCGTTCGCGCCGAGCAGCACCGTCACCTTGCCGGCGGCGACGTCGAGATCCACGTCGTGCACCACCGGCGATCCGGCGCGGTCTACGCAGGCGCCCTCGACGCGAAGACCGGTCACGACGGCGCCGCTCCACCGTTGGAGGCCCCCAGGTAGGCGGCCACCACCGCGGGATGTGTGAGCACCTCTCCGGGTGGCCCATCGGCGATGACGCGCCCGAAGTTCAGGACGATGACCCGGTCGCAGGTCGCCGCCACCACATCCAGGTCGTGCTCGATGAGCAGAACCGACGACCCGAATGTCGAGGGGATTGCGGCCAGCGCCGTCACGAACCGCTCGCGAGTGTGACCGGCGAGGCCGGCGGCCGGTTCGTCCAGGAGCACCACGCGTGGTCGGGACACGACGGTGCCGCAGACCTCCAGGATGCGCCTCGTTCCGACGTCCAGTGACCGCACGGGCGTGGTCGCCGGCGGCAACCCGAAGTGAGCGAGCGCGTCGGTGAGCGGCGGGCCCGAGTGACCCGACGCCAGGTCCAGATAGCCGCCGACGCTGAGATCAAGCGGCACGTGGCTCTGCTGGAACGAGCGTCGCACGCCGCGACGGGCTCTCTGGCGGGGCGCCAGCCGGCCGATGTCCTCACCGGCGAGGGTCACCGTGCCGTCGTGACTGCTGATGAACCCGGCGACGGCATCCACGAGCGTGGACTTGCCGGCGCCATTGGGGCCGATGAGCCCCAGGATCGTCCCGGGCGCCACGTCCAGCGACACGGCGTCGAGCGCACGCACGGCCCCGTAGTCGACCGAGATGCGCTGGAGTGTCAGGACCGAGACCCTGCCACGGTCCTTGGCCGGCCTCGTGCCGGGATCAACGTCGTGGTCTCCCTCGCTGGAGCCGCGATCCGGCTGTCCGGTGGCGTCGGTTGTGCCGACGGTCGGAGCGACGAGGGCGGGGACCGGTTCGGGTGCGACCGCGGGGGAGCGGAGGCGCCGCAGCCCGGCCCGCAGCGCCGCGGAGAGCCCGCCCTCGCCCTGGCTGAGCGCCACGAGACCGCCGGCGGCGAAGATCATTGGGGCGATGTCCTGGGGGAGTCCCAGGTCGCTCAGGAAATTGGGGATCAGCCGCCCGAACAGCCCTGCCAGGAGGGCGCCCTCGAAGTGCCCGGCGCCGAACATCAGCGCCGCGGTCAGGATCGTCATGGATTCCAGGGGCTCGAAGCTGGCCCCGCTGACGACGCCATTGAGCGCCACCAACAGACCGCCCGCCACGCCGGCGATCGCGGCGCTGACGGCGAACGCCGACAGCTTGGTCCGCACCACGCTGCGCCCCAGGGCGGCCACGGCCCGCTCGCTGCGTCGCACCGAGAACCACCAGCGCCCCAACCGCGCCCGGCGCAGCGCGGCCACAGCCGCCGCCACGAGGCCCAGCGCGACGGCCACCAGCAGGAAGAAACCCGCGTCGCCGTCGGCGAATCCGGGAGGCCGCACGCGGTTGCCCTCCAAGAGGCCGGGGAAGCCGTCGGCGAAGATCACCCGCGACACCGCGGCGCTAAACACCAGCGTGAACACTGCCAGGTTCAGCCCCCGCAGGCGCAGCGCCGGGATCCCCACCAGGACGCCAACGGCCAAGGCCACCAGGGCGGCGAGCGGCAACTGCGCCAGGAACGGCAGGTCGGTGCGGTGACTGAGCCAGCCCACCGTCCAGGCTCCGATTCCGGCGAAGGTCATCTGGCACAGCGACAGCAGCCCGGCGTTGTCGTAGATGACCCCGACGCTGACGGCCACCAGGGCAGTGATCAGGGCGCTCGTCAGGAGGAACAGCCAGAACTCGTCGGCGAACCGGGCGATCAACAAGATCCCGGCCACGTACGCCGCGGCGCCGGCGACATCAGCGTGCCGCATCCCAGACCTGCTTGCGCTGGGTCCACAGCAGGACGACCAGGGCGATGAGGAACGGCACGGCGCCCCGGTACTCGGCCCAGGACGGCCGGTAGGAGGACAGCGACTCGATGACGGCCACGACGAGGCCGCCGGCGAACGCCAGCGGAAGGCTGCGGAACGCGCCGATCAGCGCTGCCGCCATGGCCGGGAAGATCAGGAACCCCAGGCTCGAGAACCCGCCTGGCAGGTTCGACGCCACCACGATCATCCCGAATGCCGAGACGGCGCCGGTGAATCCCCACACCGTGGCAGTCCGGGCGTAGATCGGTACGCCCAGCAGCTCCGCGGTGACCGGCCGCTCGGACATGGCCCGCACCTGCGAGCCGAGCCGCGTGCGGGCCAGCACCCAGCGCATGACCAGCACAGTGAGGATTGCCGCTCCGATCACGATGATGCTGCTCAACGTGACGACCACGTTGCCCGCCGACCAGGACACGCCCGGGAACAGAACCGGCACGCTGCGCGGAGCGTCGCCGAAGATGCGGAATCCCACGGCGAAGAAGCCGACGGTGGCGGCGATCATCGCTGCGGTGCGCGCCGCGCTGTCGGCGGTGGCGAAGAACCGGGCGAAGATCAGGCCGGTCAGCGTCGCCAGTGCCGCGGCCAGGACGATGCCGGCGACCATGGCGGCGCCGAACGGCCAGCCCCGGCCGAAGGCCACCGCGGTGGTGTAGGCGCCGAACGCCCCGACCACGGCGACACTGAAGTTGACGACCCCGGCCATCCGGTACAGCACGACGATGCTGACGCCCAACATGGCGTACGCACCTGCGGCTGCGGTGGCGGCGACGGTCAGCGTGAGCAAGCCCGAGCGGTCCTCCCCGCCGTGGCGCCGCCGCCGATGGCGGTCAGTTCGGCAGCACGACCCATTCGTCCAGGGCGGTCACCCAGGCACCGTCCTGCAGCACCACAAACTTGCTGGCCTGGTTCGGCGCGTGGATCGCCGCATCGCCGAACGAGTATGGAGTACCCAGCAGGGGCGTGTCATAGCGGTCCAAAGCGAGCAGCGCCGCAGCCACCGACTCGCGAGTGATCTCGCCGTCTACGCCGCCAAGCACGTCGACGAAGATCGTCGCCGCCAGGTAGCCCCCCTGTGCGAAGGACGTCAGCGCAATATCGCTGTCGATCATGAGCTGGCGCCAGTCGTCCAGCACCGGCGATGTCGAGCCGTAGGGCTCGAACTCGGAGTTGGCCTGAAGACCGTTGCCGGCGCTGCCGAGCTGGCTGGCGATGGCGTCGGTGTAGTACGAGGTGAGACCGATCCAGGTGATGTCCTGCAGTCCCTGCGCCTCGATGGCGCGTCCCACGGCGAGGGCGTGCGGCTCCACACCGTCGATCACGACCGCCTGGCAGCCGGCGTCGCGGGCCTGCAGCATCAGCGGGGTCGGGTCGTCCTGCAACGTTGCGGCGGCGATCCGGAAGGCCAGAGACTTGCCGGTCAACTCCTCCCAGCGGGCCACGGCCGCGTCGAATGCCGGCGCCAGATCGGGCACCACGAAGAGGTTCACGTTGCAGATGTTCTCGAAGCCGAGCGTCTCGGAGGCGTAGTACAGCGACACCGTGATGCCCGCGTAGGGGCCGGTGTTAACCGGGGAGATGTTCGGCGACAGGAAGCACAGCGGGTCCACGCCAGTGCCCTGGATGGAGTACACGCCGGCCTCTGCGTAAAGACCGGCGTTCACCACGCACTCCAACGTGCTCGCCGAGCCCACCATGGCTACGACGTCGTCCTGCTCCACGAGCTTGCGGGCCGCGGTCGCCGCGCCTTCGGGCGTCCCGCCGTCGTCCTCGATGATCAACTCGATGGGGCGTCCGCCGATCCCCCCGGCGGCATTCACCCGGTCGAAGACGGCCTTCGCCGCGGCGGAGGCCTCGGGGAACAGCGCGCCGCCGGTCAGGGAGCTGATGTTGCCGACCAGGATCGGCTCGCCGGTGGCTTCGGCGGGCGCCGTCTCGGGCGGCGGAGCCGGTGGGGGTTCAGGCGGCGCCTCCGGTTCCGCGGGCGGCGGCGGGGCCGGCTCGGGCTCGGGGGTGGTCCCGGGTTCGGCGGCAGGCGGCGGCGATTCCGGCGCGGCCTCGGCCTGAGTCGCGGGGGCCGGAGCAGGTGCCGGCGCCGGCGGCTCCGGGGCCCCGTCGTCATCGGACGCACAGGCGGTCGCCAGCAGGGCGAAGGCGGCTAGCACCGCCGGGAGTAGCAGGGAACGCATGAGTGTGTGGTTCGTCATGATGTCCTCCGTTTCGGATGCGGGTGTTGACCTCTCAGGCCGTTGCGGGCTGTGGGAGTTCCTCGAGTCGCCCGTCGCCGTCGCCGGGCGCGGCCGCCTCGTCGGCGACGATCTCGACGGCTGGCTGCGGCCGGGGATCGAAGACCAGGCGGGTGACGTCGGGGCGTGCGTAGTGGCCGCTGGGGTCCTGGGCGACCTTCGAGAGGGGGATGAGCGACAGGTCGATTTCGGCGTAGACGATCCCTTCCTCGTGCTCGTCGAGGAGGTTCGAGATGATCCGCCCGTCGGGTGCGTAGATTCGGCTGCACCCGCCGCCGCCGACACCGCCGAGCAGGGCTCGTTGCTCGTCGTCCTGGCAGAAGAGGTTGAGCCCGGCCTCACGGGTCACGGTGGTGGCGGCGATCGTGAAGCACGAGCCCTCTACCGCGTAGACCTGCGTGGCATTCATGTTGACCTCGATGTCGAGGGCGTTGGCGAGGCCGCGGTAGAGGCAGAACGAGGGCCAGCCGGCCACGTGCACCTGCTCGCCCTGGCTGTACATGGCGAACTTGGTGAGTGGCTGGAGGTGCTCCCAGCAGTTCAGCGCCCCGAGCCGGCCGATTCCGGCGACCTCTTGAACGTGTAGGTGGCTGCCGTCTCCCTCGCCGAACAGGGCGCGTTCGACGTGCGTGGGCTTCAGCTTGCGGCGACAGAACAGGACCTCGCCGTCGGCGCCGAAGGCGAACTGCGCCATGTACAGCGATCCCCGCTCCCTTTCGCTGGCGCCGAGCACCACACAGATGTCGTTGTCGGCGGACGCCCCGGCGAGACGCTGGAACACCTCGTCACCGACGGTGATGGAGTTCTCGTGGTAGCGCTGCACGAACTGCATGCCCCAGGCCTGCGGTCCGAGCCACAGGAAGTGCGGATAGCCGGGAATCCACGTCTCCGGGAACGCTACGAGTCGGGCATTGTTGCTGGCCGCCTCGGCAATGAGGCCGACGGCCTTGTCGACGCCGGCTTCTACGTCGAGCCAGCACGGCTCCGCCTGCACGGCGGCGGCAACGAACGGGGCGGCTGCTGTCATTGCGACTCCTTCGACGACGCGAACCGGCGGGTGGGGGAGGGGATGTGCGTCCGCGTGCCCGGTCGCATCGCGCCCGGCGCGGAGGTGCCGCCGGCGAGGATCGCGGTTCTCTCCACCATGTCGACGAAGCTATGAAGAGGCCCGCGACCCCCGCATTCCCAGCAGTGTGTAATGTCTTGTCTCAGAGTGCACTCTGGGTTGCGCTGGTAGGGATTTCCGTTCCGGCGCAGCTCCGAGGGCGAGACCAGCGGGATCAGGGCATGATCACAACCGCGAACACCGACACCGTCGCCGACCGGGAACGGTTCGACTTCTGGCACGAGGTCATCTGCTCGGCCTTCGTCCGCCTCGAGGCCGAGACGCTGCCGTCGGAACAGCCCTTCCAGGCCGAGATCTCCAGCACCAATCTCGGCGTCCTGGCCCTCAGCCGCGTCCACGCCCAGCCCCACACCGTCCACCGCTCCCCGTCACTGATCCGCAGCGAACCGCGCGACGAGGTGCTCGTGTCGCTGCAGCTGAGCGGCGTGGGGGTCGTGATCCAGGACGACCGGCAAGCCGTCCTCGAAGCGGGCGATTTCGCCCTCTACGACGCCACCCGGCCCTACAACCTCGTCATGCCGGATCAGTTCGACATGCTGGTCCTGCAGTTCGACCGCCAGTTCCTGTTAGAACGCTGCCCTTTCCCCGAACCGCTGACCGCGGTGCGCATGCGCAGCAACGGCAAGGTCACCGCCCCGGTCTCATCGTTCCTCCGCTCGCTGGAACCCTTCGCCCTCCGCGAGGAGAACGCCGTGTCCCGGCAACTGGCCACCAGCGCCCTCGACCTGGTGGGCGTCGCCCTCGCGGATCACTTCGGCGATGCGATCGTCCCGGGCTCCAGCAGCACCAAGCACTTCCTGCGGGCCTGCACCTACATCAACGCCTACGCGGACGATCCCGCCCTGGACCCGGCCCGCATCGCCTCCTCCATCGGCGTCTCGCTGCGCTACCTGCACCAACTCTTCCGGGATCACAACACCACCGTGGCCACGTACCTCATGCGCCGGCGACTGGCCCGCTGCCGCGACGACCTCGTCTCCAGCCAGCACCGCGCCAAGACCATCACCGAGATCGCCCTCGGCCACGGCTTCAAATCCCCGGCCCACTTCTCGCGCTGCTTCGCCGAGGCCTACGGAACAACCCCTAGCGACGCCCGCCGAACGGCGTGAACCTCCCGGGGGTTCCCGCTCGCTCTGGTGTGCCTCCGCCTTCGCGCGCTCAGTTTGCTTGACTTCGCGTCGTGGTGGAACGCTGCCCCGGAGTCCGGCGCGATTCCTACCGCGCCCGCTGATATGAGCCCGTCCGCGCTCGTGTGCACTGACTCCGGAATTCACGAGGCGAGTATTCGGCGGCACACTCTGATACGGGCTGGTACAGCGACTGGCGGGCTCATGACCCGAAGGTCCGAGGATCAACTGCGGGACCACGGCGGATCGGCGAGAACCCTCCTGTTCAGCGCGTGGGAAAAGCTGCCATACCGTTCTACATAGATACTCTGACCTGCGAGTTTATGAGCCGTACGAGTCCGCTCACCTCAACTCGGGGCAGATCCGGTGCTAGGAGGTCACCGCGACCGCTTGCCGGACGAAGGACTTGTCGGTGAGTTGATCGACGAGAAACACTGCGAGATCTGCCCGGCTGATGCGCTTGGTCGCTCCCGTCGTCGTGGCGGTGACGGTACCGGTCGCGGGTCTGTCGGTGAGCACGGCGGGGCGGACGATGGTCCAGTCGGCCGGACTTCGCTCGACGACCGCCTCCTGGGCCTGATGGTCGGCGAAGATGCGGCGCAGCATCGTCCGGAACATCAGCCGCGAACTCCACGGGATCTGCGACCAGCTGTCTCCGACACCCGCCGCGGAGACGACGATCAGGCGCCCCACTCCGGCGCTTGCCGCAGCATCGACGATGTTCGCCGTGCCGGTAGTCAGGGTCGTGCTGTCCCGCAGGCCGGTGCTCCCGAGGCACACGATCACGGCGTCGTGGTCTGCAACCGCTCCTGTGACCGCTGGGGAGTCGAACACATCGCCACGGAACACTCCCAGGCCCGGCTCCGCCTCGATTCTGTCCACGGACCGTCCGAAGGCGGTCACCTCGTGGCCCCGGTCCAGAGCACTGCGCAGGACGTGTCCTCCGGTCTTGCCCGTTGCCCCAAAGACGATGACGCGCATCCTGCCTCCTTCGCTTCTCTCAGGTGAGTTGGTACTCGGCGACGGTACAGCCGACGGCGAAGACGGGGTTCAGGTCCCCGTGCTGTCCAATCTACGATTCCCGTACTGATGGGCGACTGGGCTCATTTCAGAGCCGACTGACAGCGATATCTCAAGTCTGGTAGACACTATTCACGTTGGCCTCGCCGCTTGTGACCATAGTGGCCGCCACCAAGTCCACGTTCGTTGCCGAGGTATGCAGTATGCACATCGAATTGGACGACATCGAGCGGCGACTTATCGGCGTTCTGCGGCGCCATCCTCGCAAGGGCGTATCGGAGATGGCGCGGCTGATGGGATTCTCTCGAGCCACGGTCCGTGACCGACTCCGGCGCCTCGAGGCCGCCAAGGTGATCCGCGGGTACGGCCCGGACATCGAGCCGCGTTCAGTCGGACTCGGGGTCAGCGCCTTTGTGATCGTGACCATCGCTCAAGGCGGATACGAGACGGCCACGGGCAAGCTCGGCTCGGTCGCGGAGGTTCTGGAGATCCACACGGTCACCGGGCGTGGCGACCTGCTGCTTCGGCTCGCGGCCACCACCAACGATCACCTTCACGAGGCCATTCAGAGAATCGCGGCCGTCGACGAGGTTCGCCGGACCGAGACGCTGCTCGCCCTTCACTCCGCTGTGACGCGCACCGTCGCCGATCTCGTCGTCGACGAGATCGACCGCTGGAAGGCGCGCGACGGGAGTCGGTAACCACCCGAGACCCGATCGTGCTGCGCCGCTAGGCGTTCGACTCGATCGTGTCCCAGAGGTCATCGACGTGGGCTCGGGTCGTCCGGGTGTTGCCGAGCGCGATCCGCGCGAAACGCCTCCCGTGTACCTCTGAGGTCGTCAGGTAGAAGCGGCCGACGCTGTTCACCTTGGCGACCAGGGCGTCCGTCGCCTGGTCGCCTCGCCGATCAGCGAAAGCCACCAGAGCGAACGGTGTCGGGGCGATCCGTTCGAGACGCGGGTGATGATCGATTCGCTCCGCCAACCAGCGCGCCCACGTGACGTGCGAGCGGATCATCGAGCGCAACCCTTCGGCGCCGAAACAGCGCAGCACCCACCAGAGCTTCAGCGCTCGGAATGGCCGTCCCAGAGACAGGTGCCAGTCCCTGTAGTCGATCACAGCACCGGAATCCGACGCGGCGTTGCGAAGGTACGGCGGCAGCACGGTGAGCGCCTCGATCAGCGGACGGCGGTCGGCGACCCACATCACGGAGCAACCGATGGTGGTCGCCAACCATTTGTGCGGGTTGAACGTGTAGCTGTCGACGAGCTCCAGGCCGTCCTGATGGCGGCGAAACTCGTCGCAGATCATGGCCGAGCCGGCGTAAGCGGCGTCGACGTGGTGCCACAACCCGGCCGCACGCGCGATCTCTCCGATTCGCCGCACCGGATCGACCGCGTTCGTCCCGGTCGTGCCCACCGTCGAGCACACCAGAGCGGGAACCAGACCAGCTCGTCTGTCCGCGTCTATCGCAGCGCTGAGCGCCTCGGGACGAACGGCGAACGCTTCGTCGGTCTCCAGCAGCCGGATTCGGCCGAAGCCGGCCACACGGGCGCCCTTCTCCACCGATGAGTGGGCCTCACGTGAGGCGTAGACCACCATCGTTTCGGCGCCGGCGCCCGAGCGCTTGCGGCATTCCTCGCGGGCGACGACCATCGCCGCGTGCGTGGAGAGCGAGGCTCCGGACTGCAGTACGCCACCGCCTCGCGCGGTCGTCTTCCAATCCTGGGGAACGCCGAGAAGGTCGACCAACCAATCGAGCACGTGTGCCTCGATCTCTGTCGCCGCCGGCGATGTCGACCACAGCATCGGGACGACGCCGAGCCCTGCGGCCGCCAGTTCGCCCAGAATCGCAGCCGGGGACGAGCCCGCGGCGAAGTAGGCGAACCATCCAGGATGCTGCCAGTGGGTCAGGCCCGGAACGACCACCCTGTCGAGGTCGGCCAGGACGGCCTCGAACGGCTCAGGCTGCTCGGGTGCAAACTCCGGCAGCAGTGCACGCACACTGCCAGGCTCGACCGTTTCACATACAGGTCCCTTCTCAAGATCGCCGAGGTATTCGGCAATCCAGTCGATCAGCGCATGCCCGTTCTTGCGGAACGCCTCGAGATCGAGCGGATCGGGCCCCAAGGCGACATCCGGCGACGAAGGCATCGACACCGGATCAATCACCGCTTCTGCGGTGCGGCACTCGGGATTCGGGAGTCGCCGAGCGCCGCGGCGCGGGGTGTGAGTTCGGAGACGGCCCCGTCCCGGGGCACGGAATCACGCCCTCATCGCAGGGGTCCGTGACATGATCGACGTTCCGCAGATGTGTCATGGTGCCGGCGCTCGCACTCCTGTCGTGGTGGGCGGTGCGGGATAGAGCTAAGCAGACTGAGCGGCTGGATCACACTGAGATAGCCATCTTGTCTCATTTCACTGTCGAATCCGATCGGAATGACTAGCCACTCGGGGCCAGGCACAGCCGAGGGACGCAGGATGCACAGTTCCTCTGCCGATCTTCCGGGTCGACGTCTGCGCGCGGAACAGGAAGGTCGGGCTACGGCGTCCTTACGGGCGCGGGGCGCGGCAGCGGGCTTCCTCGGGGGACTCGGCGGCCCGGGAGGCCTCGATGCCCTGTTTACGGTCCAGGGGGAACGGGCTCATGCCGTCGGCACCGGGCGGCGCGATCGACGGCGGGAACAGCGCGAACGACGCCTCGTCGCGGGGTTTCTTCTCGAGGTTCAGGCCCCGGGCGTTGGCGCCCTTGGGCGGGTCCACGGGTGCGTTGTCGACCATCTCGAAGTCGAGCCACCACTTCTTGGCGGGGTTGATGGCGCCGCGGCCCAGACGGTCATCGAGACGGGCGATCCAGGCGCGGGTGAACGGCAGGCGCATCGCGGCCCACTGGAAGGGGCGCTCCGAGAGCACGCCCTCGACGTTGTAGGGGCAGGTCTTCATACAACGACCGCAGGCCGAGCCGCGCATGTTCGTGATGCGGTAGCGGGCGCAGCGATCCACGTCGGGCTTCCACATCTCGTAGCCGTTGAACATGACCTTGGGGCCGAAGCGGATGGCGCCCACCGGGCACTCCCGGGCGCACTTGTTGCACTTGCCGCAGAAATCCTGGAGCCCGAAGTCGATGGGCCGGTCCGAGGTGAGGGGCATGTCGGTGGTGACGACACCGGACTTGAAACGGGGGCCCACGAAGGGGTTGAGGACCAGCTCGCCGATGCGGGAAAGCTCGCCGATGCCGGCCCGCAGCAGCAGCGGGATGTGGTTCACCTCGTCGTAGGCCGCGGTGTGCGCCTGCGCGGCCCAGCCGAGGGACCGCAGGTGCGCCGCGAGGGTGCAGGCGATCATCGAGGCCCGCAGGTAGGCACGCATCGACTGGGCGCCGCTGATCCAGTCGTCGCCGGACGCCCCCTCCATGGTCTCGTAGCCCTGGTCCAGCACGAAGATGATGGCGTTGCGGTGCTTGGGTTCGATCACTTCCCCGTCTGGGGTGTGGGAGTACCAGGCGTAGGAAGGGGCGTCGCAGACGCCGGTCATGTCGGCCCCCAGGAAGTGCCCGAGGGCCTTGACCGCGTCGGCGTTGGCGTCGGGATCCTCCGTGCCCGCCGCGATCTGCGCAGCGACCGCGCCGGTCTGCAGCGGGACCAGGTCGTTGAGCATGAGCCGGGTCGCCAGGCCGTGCGGTGCCTTCTCGATGAACCTGCCGACCTCGCGCCGGGGACGCTCGCCGAGATCGCCGGCGCGGGCCCGTGTGAAGAAGTTGTGGCGCGCCGCGGCCCGCTCGATCTCCTCCTCGATGATCAGCGTGGTGGGCTCGTCGACCCGGCGGACCTTCTCCATGGGGTACCGGCCGAGGTGCCAGGCGCGACGCTGACCGCCGAGCCGCTGCCAGCCCGGACGGGTGCCGCCCACGCCCAGAGCGTGCCGAACCGCCAACCGGGCGCGGGCGACGGCATGCCCCGGCGCCAGCGGCTGGTCCACCGGCAGCGCCAGACTCGTCGTGATGGTCGCAAGCCCGAAATCCGTCACCACGAGCGGATTGGTGAGCCTCCCGCGACGCACCTCCAGCACACCGGCGGCGACCGCCACGACGACGTGATCGACGTCGCTCCGGGACTCGCTGTGCGCGGCGGCCTCGTAGCCGAGCGTGCCCAGGTAGCGGGCGACGACAGTGGCGATCTCCATCGCCCGCACATCCGCGACGGTCTGCTCGGCGCCCGCAATCCAGTCGTGTCCCGGCTCGCCGCGGCGGATCGGCCGGCGGTGGGCGACCAGGATCGATACCCCGTGCGAGTGACCATCGAGGCGATCGCCTGGCCACGCCTCCTCCGGCAACTCGCACACCCCGACCAGATCGGCATCCAGGAAATAGCAATAGCCCTTGACGTTGTCGACCGCGGCCTGCGGGGATGGCATCGTGGCCCGCGCCGACGCCACGTCCGCGTGCCGGGCCTCGGTGAAGGTCCGGATGATGGGGTCGATGACTCTGCTGACACAGCGGTCGCTGCCGGATCGCGGGGGATCCGGGAGTGGGGGAAGCGCGTCGAGGGCGACCGGGTCGGCGGTTCGCGGCAGGCGCTCCGCCGGCAGCGGTCCCAGTGCAGCCGGTCGCGAACGACCCGAGAACAGCCTCATCGGAACCCGGATGGCCCGAACACCGGGAGGACCGCTAGGAGTTGCACGCCGGCGGTGTGCCGGCAGGCGTCGAGGTCTCCTGGTCGATGCAACCGACTGTACCGACCGGCGTGAGATCGACGGTGTCGGGCAAAGTGGGGCGGAACCGTCCGCTCTCGTGACGACCGGGCTGTGCCAGGATCTGCTCATGGCCATGGCGAACAGGATCCACTACGAGATCTGCGGTGACGGCGTTCCCGTCCTCGTGATGCACGGCGGTCTGGGGCTCGATCATCAGTACCTGCGGCCCGCGCTCGACGACCTGGCCGGCTCCGCCGAACTCGTGTTCTACGACCACCGGGGCAACGGGCGGTCGGCGCCGGTCGAGGATTGGGGCCAAGTGACCTTGGAGTCTCTGGCCGACGATGCCGACGCTCTCCGCCAGGCACTCGGCTTCGATCGGATCGTGCTCTACGGACACTCCTACGGCGGGTTCGTGGCGATCACGTACGCACTGCGGCACCAACGGCGGCTGTCGGGTCTGATCCTCGCCGGCACCGCGGCCAACCTCCGGCACCCGCCCAACATCCCGCCCGACGCCGATCCTGACGCCGTCGCGGCGTTCGGGGCCCTCTTCAGCGGCCCGATGGGTTCCGACGGTGAATGGGCTGAGACGTGGTCCCGAGCGCTGCCGCTCTACTGGCCCGAGATGGACCGCGACACTGCCGCCGACATCCATCGCCGCACGATCTACCGCGCCGACGCCTGGAATCGAAGTGGACCGGCACTGGCCGGCTACGACGTCCTCGACGAGATGGCCCGGATCGATGTGCCGGTACTCCTTGTCTGCGGGAGACGGGACTTCCTCTGCGGTCCGGCCCCCTACGAGGACATGCACGCCGTGCTCCCTCGCTCGGAGTTGGTGATCCTCGAGGACAGCGGTCATTTCTCGTTCCTCTCCGAGCGTGAGCGTCACCGGGAGGCCGTCACCGGCTGGCTCGCCGCGCTCTGAGCGACGCGGCCGGGTGCCGTAGCCCGGCCGGCTGCCGCTGCTGCTCCACCACGGCTCACTCGATGCGTCAGCGCTGCTCTTCGCCTTCCTCAGGGGCCGCGGGTGCTTGACGCGGGGCATCGAGCTCCATAATATATGCACGGTAATGCAATTGTCGGCCCAGACAGGTTGGGCCGGGGGGAGGTAGCCATGAATGCTGCCCGACGGGGGAAATTGTGGGTCTCGGCATTGCTCGCCTTGGTGCTCGTCATCGCGGCGTGCACCGGCGACGACGACACGGCCACTGATGCAGCACCGGCGCCCGCAGCGCCCGCACCCGCCGAGCCAGCTCCGCAGCCCGAGCCGGTTCCACAGCCCGAGCCGGCCGAGGAACCCGAACCGGCGCAGGAACCTGAGCCCGCCGCGGAGCCCGAGCCCGCTGAGGAGCCGGAGCCGGTCGCGGAGCCCGAGCCGGCCGAGGAGCCGGTAACCGGTGGGGTGATCGGCTTCGCCTACGGCTTCGAGAACGTGCCGATCTACCAGAACGTGCTGGCGCCGGCGCTCGCCGAGGCGGAGCGCCTCGGGTTCGAGATCATCGAAGGCTCTGCCATGGGTGACTGCGAGGCGCAGTTCGCCGACATCGAGAACATGATCGCCTCCGGCGTCGATGCGATCGTCGTCCTGAGCATGTGTCCTGGGGGCTACGACGCCCAGTTCGCCGCGGCCCAGGCCGCCGGCATCGCTGTCGTGACCTACCTCTGGGACCATCCCGACGCCGACGGCCGGATCCTGCTCGCCGACGAGATCCCGGGGACGATCATCGCCGATCGGGCGATCGAGTGGATCGACAACGAGTACCAGGGGGCGCCGGAGGACTTCTCGTGGCTCGTCCATGGTTGCCCGCCGGCGCCGCCAGGGATCCAAATGCGGACGTCGATCCCCATCGAGCGGATCACCGCACACACCGGCATCGAGCCGGTCGAGACGTTCTGCGCGCTCGATCCCATCTCGTCGCTGGACGTCACGCTGGAGACGCTGCAGGTGGATCCCGGGATCAACATGGTGATCGGCATCACCGAGAGTTCAGCGCTGGGCAGCTACGCGGCGTTCGAGCAGACCGACGGCTTCGACACCGGGAACGTGTTCATCGCGGGAGTCGATGGTGAGCTTCCGGCCATCGAGCTCATCGCCGACGGGGGCGGAACAGGTGGCATGTACACGATGTCCGCGGCACTCGACCTCGAGGCGGTCGGGTTCGCCGTGGTGCGTGTCAGTCAGGCCGCCATCACCGGTGATGAGGCCAACTCGACCTTCCAGACCCGCCACGTGCCGATAACCATCGATGACGTGGACACCGCGCAGGCGTGGTTTGACCGGGTGTTCTCCGCCTACACCGGCTGATTGCGGGGCCGACCGACAAATCTGTGCTACGTAGCCTGGCGTGGAAGCGAGCAACACCGGCCCCGGCGGTCTCGACAGGGCGCCAGGATCTGCAGGTGGGTTCCTCGAGAGCTACCTGCCGTTCCTCCTGCACCGCTCGTATCAGTTGCTGTCGGAGACGTTCCACGCGGGGCTCGCCGATGTCGGCCTCGACATCACGGAGTGCCGGGTCATCAACAGCCTGGCGGACTTCGGGCCCCTGACTCTGCAGCGAATCCAGACACACGCGTACATCGTGCAACCGACCGCCTCGAGAGCCTGCGCACGCCTCGAGAGCCGGGGCTTGATCACCCGTCGTGTCGGTACGGGCGACAAGCGCCAGAGAATCTTCGAACTCAGCGAGGAAGGTCGGGAAGTGAGCCGGCGGCTCATGGATGTCTCCAGCGTGGCGCTCGCTGAGACGCTCACCAGGACCTCGCTCGATCCGTTGCGGCTCGAGACGATTCTCCGGCATTTGATCGCCGATCTGGAGCGGAGCCGCCCGGGGAACGACGGCAGCCCGCACGGCGAACTCGAGCGGCCATGACTCGAGCGCAGGCAGGTGGCCACGGTTCGACCTCGCCGGAAGGTCTGGCCGCCTCCCTCGGTGAGCTGGTGCAGATTCCCAGCGTGAACCCCCACCACGCGGGCGCTCGCTCCGGTGACGCGGGGGAGCGGCGCATCGCCGACTGGCTGGCCAAGCGGGCCGCGGCCCAGGGCGCGGAGGTCGTCACCGATCACGTCACGGACGGACGATGCAACGTCTACGCCACATTCGCCGGCACCTCGGATCGGATTCTGGCGATCGACGTCCATCTCGACACCGTGGGCGTCGAGCACATGACGAGGGAGCCGTTCGACGGTGCTGTCGAAGGGACCCGGGTCTACGGGCGGGGTGCGGTCGACACCAAGGCCAGCCTCGCCGTCGTGCTCGCCGTCCTGGACGAGCTTCGTTCGCAAGGTCGACGGCCCGTGCCCACCGTGCAGGTGGCGGGCACCGTCGGCGAGGAGATGCGCGGCATGATCGGCGCGGCCCGGTACCGGGACTGGTTGCGGGACAACGGCGGGGCGGTCGACCGACTCATCGTGGCGGAACCCACCGGGTGTGCGCCCGTGCACGGCCACAAGGGCGGGTGCGACCTCGAGGTCGTCGTCCACGGCGAGGCTGCACACTCCGCACAGGTGAGTGCCGGCGTCAATGCCGTGAGCGCGGCGGCGCGGGTCGTCGCCGCCATCGACGAGGAGCATGCCCGCCTGGCCGGGTCACAGTGGCCGACACCGGTGGGGGCAGGGTCCGTAACCGCGGTCGGGATCGCCGGCGGGATCGCACCGAACATCGTGCCGGACCGGTGCGAGGTCTCCATCAACCGGCGCACCGCGCCCGGCGAGCAGGTCGAGAACGTGCTGGCGACGCTGCGCGACCTGGTGGTCGCCGCCGCCCGGCCGGCCACCGTCGACGTGGAGGTGCCCGACGGTTTCGCGGTCGACGCGTTCTACCGGGAGCCGGACATCGGCCTCGTCGAGCGCATCAGCATGTTGAGCGGCGAGAGGCCCGCGGTGGCCGCGTTCGGCAGCAACGCGCTGTTCTACGACGATGTCGCCACCGAACTCGTCGTGTTCGGTCCCGGCTCGATCGACCAGGCCCACAAGGCGGTCGAGTGGATCGAGATCGGCGAACTGGTGCGGGCGGCGGAGATCTACCGCCGGCTCTTCACAGAGACGGACCGATGATCGGATCTTCGGGTCGCGATCCCTCGAGACGGGATGATCGGAGCGCGAGATGAGCGCCGCTCTCGTGGCGGCTCCGGTCAACTGGATCCGTCAACGGGGGCTGACCGATGTCGCCATCCGCTACGGCCTGATCGCCGGACTCGCCGTGATGGCGACGTTCCTGGCGCTGACCCGCAACACGTTCCTCACGGTGACCAACGTCCAGACGATGCTGCTGACGAGCGCCGTGTCGATCGTCATCGCCGTCCCGTTGGGCATGTTGCTGCAGACCGGCGGGGTGGACTTCTCGGTGGGCAGCGCACTCGGACTGGCGGTGGTGCTGGGTGGGCGCTTCATGGCCGACCTGGGATGGAACCCGGTGCTGGCATGCGCCGCCGTCATGCTGCTCCTCGTGTGTGTCGGGTTGGTCAACGGCACCCTCTGCGCTCGCTGGCACCTGTCGCCGGTCGTCGTCACCATCGGCATGCTGTTCCTGCTCCGGGGCCTGGCGTTCGTGCTGACCGGGTCGGAGGTTCGCCGCGACTTCGGGCGCGGGTTCGCCTACCTCGGCCGGTCCAGGACCGTCCCGTTCGACATTCCGTTCCCGGTCATCATCGCCGCGGTCTGGGCGGGTGTTCTGCTGGTGCTGTGGTACCGCACGCGCTGGGGGCGGCACGCGCACGCCTGTGGCGCTGGGGAGGAGGCGGCCATCGACGTCGGGATCAACGTGACCCGGTCGCGGCTGGGCCTCTACGTCCTCGTCTCGGTCGGCTCCGGGATCGGCGGGCTCATCCAGCTGTCGCGGCTGGACAGCGCGCCGGCGGTCACGGGGCAGAACCTGGAACTCGAGATCCTGACCGCCGTGCTGCTCGCCGGCGTGGCGTTCATGGGGGGACACGGATCGGCGGCGAACATCATCACCGGTGTCCTGTTCCTGACGGTCCTCGGTAACGGCCTGATCCAGTACCGCGTGGACACCAACTGGTCGCGGGTCGTGGAGGGCGCGGTGCTCGTGTCCTCGGCGGGCTTTCAGGTGGTGATCGTGCGTGCGGCCAGACGCCAGCGCCCGCAGCCGGAGGAGGAAGACGCCAACAGCGAGGACACAACAGTGACCGGGGTGGTGCCCCGCTCGGCCAGCGCCGCGCCCAGCGCTGAGCCGGTCCTCGAGATCGAAGGCGCCACGAAGCGATTCGGCCCCGTCGTGGCTCTCGAGGATGTCAGCTTCGGCGTGCGGCCCGGAGAGGTGGTGGCGCTGCTGGGGGACAACGGTGCCGGCAAGACCACGCTCGTGCGGGCATTGACCGGGGTGCACGCCCTGGACGAGGGTTCCGTCATCGTGGGGGGGAGCGAGGTGGAGCTGAACTCGCCCCTCGACGCCCAGGCGCTCGGGATCGAGGCCGTGCATCAGCGACTCGGCGTCGTCGGCATCTTCGATGCCTCCGAGAACCTGTTCCTGGGGCGCGAGCCGCTCGTCTCCAACGTCGTCGGCCGCGGCATCGGCTGGATCGACAAGAGGCGCATGCGGTCCGAGACGGCCGCCGAGCTCGAGAAGCTCCGTGTCCGGATACCCGGTCGCCGCACCCCGGTGGCGTCGCTGTCAGGGGGCCAGCGGCAGTCCGTGACGGTGGCCCGAGCCGGTCGCTGGGCCCGGTCGATCGTGCTCCTGGACGAGCCGACCGCGGCGCTGGGTGTGCAGCAGTCCGCCGAGGTGCTGCGGCTGGTCAGGGATCTCGCCGGGGCGGGAATGGCGGTGCTGCTGGTCACCCACGACATGCCCCAGGTCCTCGAGGTCTGCGACAGGTTCGTGGTGCTGCGGCGGGGGAGGGTCGTCGCAATCGAACCCGTCGATGAGGCGACGAGCGTGGAACGGCTGGTCGGGCTCATCACGGGTGCCATCTCGACGGCTCCGAAGCATGGCTGAGCGCGGGGTGATCTCGGCGCTTGGACTGGCGGTCCTGCTGGGCGTCCTGTTGACCGCGTGCCTCCGGCTGCCGGAGACGGCGCCGCAAACAGCTCCCGATGCGACCGACGAAGCCTCGCTGCGCGAGTTGACCGAGTTCGTCAATCTCGGTACCTGTACCGAGGAAGGCTGGGAGGGCGAGGTCCGGACCGAGGCCACGGAACGGCTCGAGGTCGTCATCGGCGTGATCTTCAACGGTTTCGGCTCCGAGGCGCTCGGTCGGGGAACAACGACCGTTACGATCGAGTCGGTTTCGACGACTCCCTTCTCGGTGGTGCCGGATCCCCCCATCGAAGATCTGGTGCTGTCCTGCAGCATCGAGTTGGCGACGATCCAGATCCGGAATTGAGGCTCCACGATGACCAGCTACCCCGACATCGGGCTCTACATCGGCGGTTCGTGGCGCACAACGGCGGACGACTTGCCGGTGGTGAACCCGGCGACTGAGCAGGTCATCGGGAGGCTCTCTTGCGCCGGGCGGCAGGACCTGGACGATGCCCTTGAGGCGGCCGCCAAGGGGTTCGAGGTCTGGAGCGAAACCGCCCCGAGGGATCGCGCCGACCTCCTGCGTGCCGCTGCAGCGCTGATGCGGGAACGCCAGGACGAGATCGCCCGCGACATCACCCTCGAACACGGCAAGCCCATCCGGCAGGCCCGCTTGGAGGTCATCCGAGGCTGCGAGTTCTTCGAGTGGGATGCCGGTGAGGTGGTGCGTGCCTACGGGCGGGTCATCCCCAGCGGGCCGGGCATCAACTACGTCGTCCACCAGCAGCCCATCGGCCCGGTGGCGGCGTTCTCGCCCTGGAACTTCCCGATGAGCCAGCCGGCTCGCAAGGTGGCAGGCGCGGTGGCGGCCGGATGCTCCATCATCCTCAAGGCGTCCGAGGAGACGCCGGCGGGCGCGATGCACATAGCCCGGGCGTTCGCCGATGCGGGCCTGCCGCCCGGGGTGCTGAACCTGGTCTTCGGCGTGCCGTCGGAGATCTCGGAGTACCTGATCCCCCACGAGGTGATCCGGCTGGTTGCCTTCACCGGCTCGACGGCGGTGGGGCGACACCTCACCGGGCTCGCCGCCGAGCACATGACGCCGGTGCTCATGGAACTCGGCGGTCACGCGCCTGTGATCGTCTGCGAGGACACCGACGTGAAGGCCGCGGCCGTCAGCTCGGCGGTGCGCAAGATGCGCAACGCCGGCCAGGTGTGCACGTCGCCGACGCGGTTCTTCGTCCACGAGACCGTCTTCGAGGAGTTCCTCGACGTCTTCACCGAACGCGCCGCGGCGACGGTGGTCGGCGACGGCATGGAGCCCGGCGTCGAGATGGGCCCGCTCGCCAACGACCGCCGGGTGGCGGCGCTGACCGAACTCGTGGCGGATGCAAGCGGCAAGGGAGCCACCGTCACCACCGGCGGCTCCCGGATCGGGACGTCCGGCTATTTCTTCCAGCCCACCGTGCTGGCCGGGGTGCCCGCCGATGCCCGGGTCATGCAGGTGGAGCCGTTCGGGCCGCTCGCCGTGGTGAACCGGGTGGGGTCGCTGGACGAGGCCATCGACTGTGCCAACTCGGTTCCCTACGGGCTGGCCGCCTACGGGTTCACCAACCGTGCCGACTACGTGGACCGCATGGTCGAGCGGGTCGAGGCCGGGAACCTCTCGATCAACACGCTGGAGGCGTCGGTGCCCGAGACGCCGTTCGGCGGCGTGAAGTCCAGCGGCTACGGCCGCGAGGGCGGTGTGGAGGGCCTGCACAACTACATGGTCGTCAAGAACGTCTCGCACAGCATCGAGATCGTCTAGCCAGGATCCCATCGCGCGACATGGACTACGCCAGAGCCGACGCCAAGGACTACGCCCGGGCCAACCTGACGGGCATCTGGGCGGCCGCTCTGATGCCGTTCACGGACGACCTGCGCCTGGACGAGGACGGGTTCCGCCACAACGTCCGCCACTGGACCGAGGACCTGGGCATCGCCGGGCTCTTCGTCTCCGGCAAGCAGGGCGAGTTCTTCTCCATGAGCTTCGACGAGCGCAAGCGGAGCCTGGAACTGGCCGTCGACGCCGCCGGGGGAGGGGCGCAGACCATGATGTCCTGCTCGGATCAGAACCTGGACGTCGTCCTGGATCTGGCCCGCCACGCCGAGCGGGCCGGCGCGGACTACATCGTTGTCCACGCCCCGACGCTGCACTTCGCCACCGAGCACGACGAGACCGTCTACCGGTACTACGAGACGATC
>JAPPDX010000112.1:0-61011 GCA_028824415.1 bacterium
GTTGTGGAGCTCGAACCAGTCCAGCGGATCGCCCTTGGAGGCCACCTCGTTGATGGCGAGGCCCACGTCGACCGGAGTGGGCTCGGCGCTTCCACCACCGGTCCCGCCTCCGGCGACGCCAGGCGCCCCGCCGAACGCACCGGCGAAGCTGCCGAGGATCGCCGCCCCCTCGGACGTTCCGGCCTCGACCAGCTTCAGGGTGCCCTCGGTGAACGGCGTGAAGGTGTCCGGCGCGGTGCCACCGGCCGGGATGGTCCACACCCCGCCCCCGACGTTGTCGACGCCGATGACCAACTCGGTGCCACCCGTGAACCGGGCCAGGGGCAGTACGACGGTCATTCCCTCCACCGAACCGTCGGGCTGCAGGCCCAGAAGGGTGATCGAGGCCGCCGGCTCGTCGAACCCCACCGCCTCCTCGGGGCTGGCGTGGCCGACGATCACGCCGCTGTCGCCGGGGGGCACCTCGCTGCCGTCGAGTGTCAGGTGCAGGATCTCTCCCTGCGCCAACGGGTTGATGCTCTTGTTGGATCCCCAGGTGCTCTCGAAGCGCACCGTCACCGCCAACCCGTCCGCCTCGCCCCCGGGGGCGGTGGGGAAGTCGGGCCCGGGCCACTCCGGCGGCTCCGGCGTGAGGTCGTTGAGGATCTCGGCCCGGCGCGTCTCGATGAACTGGCGCACCCGCTCGGCGTCGGCGGCCGCCTCGGCCCGGTCCCCGGGCAGGGCGTACTCCTGGACGATGGCGGCCATCTCGTCAACGCGCGCCAGCAGCGCCTCCTCGTCCCAGACGACCTCCAGCAGTTGCTTCAGACGGTCGACGTACCGGGCCCGCCAGTAGCTGTCGTTGTACAGCCGATTCGGGATGGCCGTGAGGGCCAGCACCGACGGCGGCGGGTCGCTGATGTTGTCGAACGGGTTGGGGTCGTCGTCGAGGTGGAAAGTGCCGTCGGTGCCCCAGGGGAGGAACACGAAGGGGCCACCGGGATCCCGGTAGAACCAGTAGTTGTTGCGGTTGCCGGCGTAGCCGTCCCAGTGGCCCACGAGAACCTCGGTGGCCCAGAACGTCACGAAGTCGTCGAGGTCGACCATGAGGGAAAGGTCCGCCCAGCCGGCGTCGGTGGGGTCCTGGAGTGCGGCCACGACGGCGTCTATGTCGGACCAGTCGTCGGCGTCCTCGTTGGTCTTCTTCTCGATGGTGCCGCGGAACTCGGGGGTGAAGTCGCTGACCGTGCCCTCGTAGAGATTGCCCTCCGAGGTGGCGAAGTGGCGCTCCAGGAAGGGGGCCTTGATCTCCTCGACGTGGACGTAGAGGCCGAGGTTCTTCCCGTTCACCGAGACGGTGGCGAAGTTGCAGCGCGAGGCCGGTGATCCCGCGGCGGCGAAGACCTCGAGGGTGAGGCACGTGTTGATCATCGACGGGTCCTGGACGCTGTTGTTGAGGGTCATGCGCTCCATGACGCCGCCCAGGGACTGGTCGTCGACGTACTTGTCGAAGCGGAGCTTGAGGGCGGGCTTGGTGTCGCTCTGGGAACCGATGAAGCCCTTCTTGCGGACGCCGACCTGGGTGTGGGTCTCTCCGTCGATCGTCACCGTGGCCGGGAACCAGGTGTAGATCTTGGCGAACGGTCGGGAGAGTTGGTACTCCTCGATCTCGGCGAACAGGTCCTCGAAGGTGCGGGTCTGGTGGCGCAGTGTGTCCCAGTCCTCGACGGCGATCTCGATGCTGATGTCCAGCACCCGGTCGAGAGCGAAGTAGGCGTCGCTGGGGCCGGGCGGGATGGGTTCCGGCAGCGGCAGAGGCAGCGGAGGCTCGATCTGGTCGACGGGCGCGACGTCCGGCTCCGGCGGCAGTTCGGTGGGCGCAGGCGGAGCCTCAGCGGGCGGCGGCTCGCCGGGCACAGGGTCGGGCGCGATGGGAGCCGGTTCGGGCGCGGCGGCGTCCGGCGACGCGCCGGCAGCCGTCGTCGAAGCCGGCTCCGCCGCCGTGGGGGTTGCCGGAGGAGATCCGCCGCCGTCGGCGGTCTGCCCCCCGCAGGCGGCCGCAATGAGCGCCATCGTTGCCAGGAGTGTGGCCAGGCGCCTGGGCATGGCCACAGGATACGGCGCCGGCCCCGGCGGCCGAGGAGCCGATTGCCGTCGGGACGCGCCGGCCCGCGTGGTCACGGGGATGCCGATCTCGCCCGGACAGGCAAGGTGACGAGCCACCGACGAGGGGTGGGCTCCGGGGTGTGGAGACGTACGCTGTCGCCCGTGCTGAGGCTGAGCCGCGACGTCTACGACGGGATGCTGGCCCATGCGGTGGCGGGGCTTCCGAACGAGGCCTGCGGGCTGTTCGCCGCAGCCTCTCCGAGCAGTGAAGTGGTCACCTTCTACCCGATGGCCAATGCCGCCGCCTCCGAATCCCTCTACGAGTTCGACGGCGCCGAGCACCTGGACGTCGAGAAGCAGGCCGAGGAGGGTGGCCTCACCGTCGTCGGCGTCATGCACTCACACACGCGCAGCACCGCCTACCCGTCGCCGACCGACGTGACCCAGGCAGCCGGATTCGATCCCCTCGGCGTGTGGCACTACGTCATCGTCTCGCTGAAACATCCTGAGCCGGCGCTGCGCAGCTACCGCATCATCGGCGGGTTCATCGACGAGGAAGAGGTCCGGGTCCGCGCGTGACGGCGGGCCGAGCCATCAGACCCCACCGGTAGAATTCCCAGCGACCCGGTCAACAATTCTCGGCAGCCCGCCATGCCCGTCCTCGCCTCCGTCATCGACTGCATCGGCAACACGCCCGTCGTTAATGTGAGCGCGCTCAGCCCCAACCCGGCGGTGCGCATCCTCGCCAAGCTGGAAGGTCAGAACCCGGGTGGCTCGGTGAAGGACCGGGTCGCCCGCTCGATGATCGAAGCCGCCGAGGCCGACGGCACGCTGCACCCCGACACCACCATCCTGGAGCCGTCCTCGGGCAACACCGGCATCGCCCTGGCGCTGATCGCCCGGCTGCGGGGCTACCCGGTGAAGATCGTGCTGCCCGAGAACGTCTCGAGCGAGCGGCGCGACCTGCTGGAGATCTACGGTGCGGAGATCATCGACTCGCCCGGAGCGGAGGGGTCCAACGGTGCTGTGCGCCGTGCCGAGCGACTCGCCGCCGAGCACCCGGAGTGGGCCTACCTGTGCCAGTACGCAAACGAGGCCAACCCCCGGGCTCACTACGACACCACCGGTCCCGAGATCCTGGCCGACTGCCCCGACATCACCCACTTCGTGGCCGGTCTGGGTACCGCCGGCACGCTGATGGGCTGCGGGCGGTACCTGAAGGAGCACAAGCCCGGCGTGAAGATCTACGCCGTGGAGCCCCCGGCGGGGGAGAAGGTGGAAGGGCTGCGCAGCCTCGACGACGGCTACATCCCGCCGGTCTACGAGAACTGGGGCGGCAACGAGCTGCTGGACGGCAAGCGCATCGTGCGCACCCGCGAGGCGCTGGAGTACACGAGGCGCCTGGCCGTCGAGGTGTCGATCTTCGCCGGTATCTCCAGTGGGGCGGCCCTCGCCGGCGCCTGCCGCGTCGCCGATCGCATCGACTCGGGCGTGATCGTCTTCGTGGCCGCCGACGGCGGCTGGAAGTACCTCTCGACGCGGGCCTGGACCGATCCCATCGACGAGGTCGTCGAACGCGCCGAGCGCATCATCTACTTCTGAGGGGGCCCGGCGTGCTCGCCGGCGAGCTCAGCGATCTCAACACGACTGGATTCCGGCCTTCGCCGGAATGACGGGTGATTTCGCCGGAATGACGGGTGATTTCGCCGGATTGACGGGTGCCTTCACCGAAATGCGGAGGGGTTCCGCCGGAATGACGGATGACCTCGCCGGAATGACGGGCGACTTCGCCGGAATGACGGCGGAGGGTCTGGCCGGAATGACGGCGGAGGGCCTGGTCGGAAGGGTCGGTAAAACGGGGCCGGCCCCGGGCGGGAACCCGGGGCCGGTTTCGGTTCGGAAGTGGGGGAGGACTAGCCGGTGGGCTGCTCGGCGGGCGGACCCATGTCGTCCATCTCGCCGTCGTCCATCTCCTCGCCGTCGTCCATGTCGCCGTCATCCATCTCGTCGGCTGACGAGTCGATGATCGTCACGCGGCCCTCGCCGCCGACGGGGTACTGCTCGGCCGTCACGACGCCGCCGAGCCCGTCAGTGAGGTAGTCGGCCAGGGTGCGCTGGTCGTTGACGGGCAGCTTGGTGTGTGGCAGATCCTTGGCCGGGAAGCAGTCGCCGCCGATCGCGAACCAACTCACCGTCGTCATCACGACCGGATCGCCGGGTACGACCTCGCCATCCTCGACGATCACCGTGCCGTCGTCAAGGACGATGCTGCGCACCCGGGCGCCCTCGTGGCCGATGTTGGCGCAGTCGCCTTCACGGTCGGTCTCGCGGGCCGGCATGCCGATATCGATGACCAGGCTCATGCCCGCCACCTGCGAGTACTGCCCGCAGGTGCCCGGGATGCAGTCGTAGGAGACCTCCATCGCCTCCTTCAGCCGCTCGCGGGTCATCTCGAAGGTGACCATCACGTTGTTGAACGGCGAGATGTCGAACGTCGTGGACTCGCTGAGGTCACTGCCGGCGGGAATGATGGAGTCGTTGCGGATACCGCCGCCGCCCTGGATGGCGATGTCCGGCACGGCCGTTCCGTACGCCTCGGCCCGCTCGGTGCCGACCCACAGCGAGGCGTCGGCGACCAGGTTGCCCAGGTTGGTCTCGCGCGTGCGGATCTGCGAGCGCCTGCCGTCCAGATCAACCTCGGTCGTTGCCAGGACGTTTCTGTCCAACGCCGCCACGGCCGCCGCCAGCGGCTCCTCGACCGACGCCAGGACGTCGGGGTCGGGGGTCTCGTCGAGGCTCACACCGACGGAGCGGCCCGCCGCGGAGACGACGTTGCCGTCGGCGTCGAAGCTGACGACGAGCTCGCCGATGCAGCGGTAGCCGCCGGGCGCGGTGATGACCGGCACGGTGTTGCCGTCGGCGTCGGTGGCCTCCAGCGGGTACGGGCCGGCGGTCTCCTCCTCGGGCAGGCAGGTGCTGGTGTCGCTGCGCAGCATCTCGTCGCCGCCGCCGCCGATGGCCACGTCGACGCCGGAGATGGATGCGAGCGCCTCCACGTCCTCGTCCACCTGCTGCAGGTGGCTGATGAGGATGATCTTGTTGACGCCGGCCTCGGTGAGGGCGGCGACCTCGGCGTTGACCGCCTCGGCGACGGCGGACACCACGGCGTTTCGCGGCGCCGAGATCGCTCCCAGCATCGGGGTGATGGCGCCGATGACGCCGACCCGGTCGCCGCCGGTCTCCACGATGGTGCTGCGGGCCAGGCGGCCGGCCTCGACCATCGCCACGAGCGCCGGCTCGGCCGACACGTCCAGGTTGGCCGACAGGAAGACGACCGGCGGGTCGAAGCCGCCGAAGAACTCCGCCGCCACATCGGGGCCGAAGTCCATGTCGTGGTTGCCGACCGCCATGGCGTCGTAGAGGCCGCTCAGAGCGATGGAGTCGTAGAAGGGAGCGCCCCGTTCCAGGCTGACGTTCCACTCCTTGGAGGCCAGGAAGTTGTCGCCGGCGGTGACGGTGAGGACGCCGTCGGTGGTGGCGCCGTCCTGCAGGGCCCTCATGGCGGTCACGAACCGGGCGATGCCCGGGAAGCCCCTGTCGGGGTTGTGCAGCAGCTTCGACTCACCGTCGTTGTTGTGCAGGATCGTGAGCGTGTAGTCCGCGTTGTCCTGCGCGCTTAGAGCGGTCGGTGCGAGCGCCGTGATCGAGACGAGCAGCCCGAGCGCCGCCAGCACGACGGCGGGCTTCCGCCAGTTGATCCGATGGTTCTTTCCCCTCGTGGGGAGGCGTTTTTGGGTCATGGCGGGACTATAGAACGATCGTTTGAAATTTGCTTGCGCGTCGGGAGGATTTTCAGTGTTGTACCTGCGGTGGAGGTGACGCCGGCGCGGCGACCGTTGCGCCGAGGTTGCAGCCTCGAACTCCGGCGTAGCCTGTGGCGCCGGTCACCGAACACCGAACGGAGGACGCGGAAAGTGAGACTTCACGGTCGGCGATCCGATGAACTGCGGCCACTGTCGTTCACACGCGACTACACCGAGATGGCCGGCGGCTCGGTGCTGGTGACCTTGGGCCGCACCCGGGTCCTGTGCACGGCCTCGGTGAGCGATGACGTGCCCCGCTGGATGCGTGGCCGGGGAACGGGCTGGGTGACCGCCGAGTATTCGATGCTGCCGGGCAGTTCCCCCGAGCGGGTCGACCGCGAGGCCCGCAGGGGCCGCCAGTCGGGGCGCACCCAGGAGATCCAAAGGCTCGTGGGGCGCTCGCTGCGGGCCGTCTGCGATATGCGCCTCCTCGGCGAGAGGTCGGTGACCGTCGACTGCGACGTGCTGCAGGCCGACGGCGGGACCCGGGTGGCGTCGATCTGCGGGGGATACATCGCCCTGCACGACGCCCTCAGCCGCGCCGACCTGCCCGGCGCGCACCCGCTGACGGACGCCTGCGCGGCCGTATCGGTCGCCGTGTTCGACGGGCGGGCAGTGCTGGACCCTGACTACGGCGAGGACGTCGGCGCCGACGTCGACATGAACGTGGTGATGACCGGCGCCGGGGACCTCATCGAGGTGCAGGGCACCGCCGAGGGTGTGCCGTTCGGGCGCTCGATGCTGGACGAGCTGATGGATCTCGCCGCCGCCGGGATCGCCGAGATCGTCCGCCGCCAGCGCGAGTCGTTGAGCACGCCGCTGCCCGAACGCCCCGGGACGTGAGCGGACTCCCCACCTTCGTGGCCGCCACGGCCAACCCGAACAAACTGGTGGAGATGCGAGCCGCTCTGGACGGTCTGGCGGCACTGGTGGAGCGCCCGGTCGGGCTCGGCGACGTCCCCGAGAACGGCGACACGCTGGAGGCCAACGCCCGCATCAAAGCCGTGGCCGTCGCCACCTTCTCCGGCGCGCCGGCGCTGGCCGACGACACCGGCCTGGAGGTCGACGCCCTCGATGGTGCCCCCGGTGTCCACTCGGCGCGCTACGCGGGCCCCGGCGCGGGCGACGAGGCGAACGTGGCGAAGCTGCTGGCGGCGCTCGCCGGAGTCGCCCTCCCGCAGCGCACCGCCCGGTTTCGCACGGTGGTGGTGGCGCGCTGGCCCGACGGGCGCGAGCTGTCAGCGGACGGGGTCGTGGAGGGCAGCATCGCCTGCTCGCCGCGGGGTGGCCGCGGGTTCGGCTACGACCCGGTGTTCGTGCCCGCGCCCGGCCAACTCACGTTCGCCGAGATGAGCCTCGACGCCAAGGGCGCCATCAGCCACCGCGGCCGCGCCCTGCGGGAGCTGGTGCGGCTCTTGACCGCGACCGCTGCCCCTGGTGTGCGCTCACCCGACGTCCGCAATCCTCCGAGCGGGCCCGCGACCGGAGCGGTCCGCTAGTTGCTGCCCTCGCCGCCGGCGGTGACGGGAAGCCGGACGACGATCTCAGTGAACTCGCCGGGTTCGGACTCGGCCGTCATGGAGCCGCCATGCTCGCGGACGACGTCGTTGGAGATGCTGAGTCCCAGGCCTGTGCCCGTCCCCGACGGTTTCGTCGTGAAGAACGGGTTGAAGATCTTGTCCATCGAGTCGGCGGGGATTCCGGTTCCGTTGTCTTGGATGCGGATGACGATCTCGTCGCCGGTCTGCTCGGTGCTGAGCCAGAGCGTCGGTTGGTAGGAGTCGTCGTCCGCGTCGAGCAGTCGTCGCTTGTCGATCATGGCCGAGCAGGCGTTGCTGACGATGTTCAGGAACACCCGCCCCATGTCGTCGGGCACGACCTCCAACTCTCCGACGTCGGGGGCGTAGCTGCCACGGATGTCGATCTCGAATTCCTCGTCCAGGGCGCTGGCGCTGTGGAAGGCGATCGTGGCTCTGTCACGCAGCAGGTCGTTGATGTCAACGGACTGGCGCTCGCCGCCGCCGCGCCCCATCGTCACCATGTCACGGACGATCCGGTCGGCGCGGTCTCCATGAGATCGGATCCGCCGCAGGTTGTCGGCCAGCTCCTCGGTGGCTCCGACGATCACACGGCGGCCGTCCTCGGATAGCTCACCCGCCCGCCGGTCGATCTCGTGGCGCAGCTCGGCGACGAGGTCCTCGGACGCTTCGGAGAAGTTCTTCATGAAGTTGAGGGGATTCCGGATCTCATGGGCCACCCCGGCCGTCAGTTCGCCGAGTTCCACGAGCTTCCGGCGCAGAATGATCCGGTCCTGCGTCTGCCGCAGTTCCGCCAACACCCGCTCCAGCTCGTCGTTCTTTCGTTGCAGACTCTCCGAGAGCTCGCGCACGAGATCCAACTGCAGGGCCTCGATCGACCGTTGCCGCAGCCGTTCCAGAGCCTTGGCCGCCTCGTTCACCTCGTCGTTGCCGCTCAGCTCCACCGTGTAGTCGAGGTTGCCCTCTCCCATGTGTCGAATCCAGATCTCCAACTCGACGGTGCGAATGCCGGTGTGGACGAAGCGAAAGACGGCGAAGAGGGTCACTCCGAGGCACGACGATGCGAGGGCGAGCAACAGCCCGTCGTCACTGCGGCTTGCGTGCCAGACCAGCAGCGCCTCGACGACGAGTATCAGCGTCAAGGCGAGGATCATCTGCACCGACTTGCGCTTGATGCTGAACCGGGAGACCGGCGGCCGGTGCCCACCTGCGATCGACTCGGTCGCCATGCTCTCCGTTCCTTCAGGGTTCCGGGCAGTGGCCGGACGGGTTGCGGCGTGAACGTCGTAGCAAAGCCGCCTCGGTGCGCCAGGTGGGATTCGAACCCACACGAGCCGAGGCTCACAGGGACCTAAACCCTGCACGTCTGCCGGATTCCGTCACTGGCGCGGGGCGTGGCCCGCGTTCAGATTATCGGTAGCCTGCGCGCAGGACGTCCGGGAGGTGTGCCGGTGGAATTGTCAGCTCTGGGGCTGCCGGGCGCGCCCCACGCCGCCCGCGGCGAGGACGGCGCCAGGCGCGACGGCTCGATGGACATCTTCCAGCAGTTGCTGCGCCAGCGGATCGTGTTCCTCGGCAAGGCCGTGGACGACGAGTTGGCCAACTCCATCACGGCCCAGCTGCTCTACCTCGAGGGCCAGGACCGCAACCGGGACATCTGGCTCTACGTCAACTCGCCGGGCGGCTCGATCACCTCGGGCATGGCCATCTACGACACGATGCAGTTCGTCACCCCCGACGTGGGCACCATCTGCATGGGCCTCGGCGCCTCCATGGCACAGTTCCTGCTGTGCGCCGGCGCGCCCGGCAAGCGCTACGCCCTGCCGCACGCCCGCATCCTGATGCACCAGCCCCACGGCGGCGTGCAGGGCCAGGCCTCCGACATCGCCATCCAGGCCGAGCAGATGACCTACATCAAGAAGGTCCTGGCCGAACGCATCTCCGAGCACACCGGCCAAGCTGTGGAGCAGATCGAGGCCGACTTCGACCGGGATCGCTGGTTCACCGCCGAGCAGGCCAAGGAGTACGGCATCATCGACGAGGTGATCGCCGGCCGCGGCGAGATTCGCTAGGGCTCCCTCAACTCGTCATCCCGGCCGATACGTCATCCCGGCCGAAACGTCATCCCGGCGAAGGCCGGGATCCAGGGCCGACCGCGCTGCGTTGAGTTGCTGATGGGCTAGTCACTGAGCCGGCCGCGGGCTCCCTCGGCTCGCTCGCGCAGCTCCGTCACCGCGGCGGCCAGGCCGTCGGGGTGGCCGAACACGGCGCTCCCGGCCACGAACACGTTGGCACCGGCGGCGGCTGCACCGGCGATCGTGGCGGCGGAGATGCCGCCGTCCACCTCGAGGTCGATTTCCCGGCCGGATTCGTCGATCATCCCGCGCACCTCGGCGATCTTGGGTTCCATGGTGGCGATGTATTTCTGGCCGCCGAAGCCGGGGTTCACCGTCATCACCAGCACCATGTCGGTGAGGTCCAGGACCTGCGCCACGGCGATGGCCGGCGTCGACGGGTTGAGTGCCACGCCTGCGGCCGCGCCCAATCCCTGGATCTGCTCCAGGGTGCGGTGCAGGTGCACACACGCCTCGGCGTGCACGATCAGCAACTCGCATCCCGCCTCCACGTAGCGTGCCGCCAGCGCCTCGGGGCCCTCCACCATGAGGTGCACCTCGAACGGCAACGACGTGTGCGAGCGGGAGGCGGCGATGACGTCGGGGCCGAAGGTGATGTTCGGCACGAAGGCGCCGTCCATCACGTCCCACTGGATGCGGTCGGCGCCCGCCGCCTCGAGTGCCGCGCAGTCCTCGCCGAGCCGGCTGAAGTCGGCGCTGAGCGTGGAGGGCACGATGCGGATCGGCGGGTTCGTCGTCATGGCTGGCCCGGAAGGGAGGGGACAGGGCGCCGTCAGGCTACTTCCCGGTCGCTCGCACACCGGGGAGCAGAGGGACGAAGGCTACGGGCAGTAACCCCTCGCGGCGCCGGGCCGTGCTGTCCGGCGAACCGTCACCCGGGGCCGGCTTCTCGTACAGCGCCAGCTGCTGATCCCGACCGGCGCCACCGACGGGTGCCACGAGCCGGCCTCCTCCAGCCAGTTGCCCGAACAGCGCTGCCGGCACCGAGCGTGCGCCGGCCGACAGGAAAATGGCGTCGTAGGGAGCGCTCGCCGGGTGCCCCCGCATCCCGTCCGCCCACACCACCGTGACGTTGTCGTAGCCCAGGGCGCCCAGCCTGGCTCGAGCGTCGGCGGCCAGGGTCTCGATCCGCTCCACGGCGAACACCTCGGCGGCCAGACGGCTGGCCACCGCCGCGGCGTATCCCGACCCGGCCCCGATCTCCAGCGCCCGGTCGGTGGGCGCCAGCCGCAGCGCCTCCAGCGTCACGGCCACCACGTACGGCTGCGACACGGTCTGGCCGAACCGCAGCGGGAGGGCCCGGTCGGCGTAGGCGCTGCGACGCTGCGTGGTCGGGACGAACGCCTCGCGGGGCACCGAACCCATCGCCTCCAGCACCCGCTGATCGCGCACACCGCGCCCGGCGAGGTCATGTTTCACCATTTCCGCCCGGCGGGCATCGAACGGCGGTTGTGGTCGGGCCTTCATGGCGCTGGTCCCCCCGGTGAGTCGAACAACAGCACCCCGGTCGGCGGCTTCGCAGCCGAACACCTGAACTCGACGGTATCACCGGGCCCCGTCGTCACTCCGGCCTCCTCGTCGTCATTCTGGCCTCCTCGTCGTCATTCCGGCGGAGGCCGGAATCCAGGGGCAAGCCGGTCGGTCGGCGCCGGCTGGAGTGGCCGTCGGGCCAACCGGACACCGTGGAGTCCCTACTGTTGGGCCATGCCCCGGCTGTTCGTCGCCGTCTGGCCGCCCGGCGACGCGCTCGACGCCCTGGTCGCGCTGCCCCGCCCGCCCATCCCGGGGCTCCGCTGGACCGATCCGCGGCGGCTGCACGTCACCATGCGGTTCCTCGGCGACGCCGATGAGGAGGCCGCGCTCGCCGCCCTCGGCGGCGAACGCTTCCCCGCGGCCCGCGTCACGCTGGGCCCGGGTGTCGAGCGGCTCGGCAGGGGGGTTCTCGTCGTCCCGGCCGGGGGCCTGGAGGATCTGGCCGCGGCGGTCGTGGCCGCCACCGCCCACCTCGGCCAACCACCGCCCCACCGCCCCTTCGCCGGCCACGTGACCGTCGCCCGCTACCGAGGCAAGCCGCCGGCGGGTTACGCGCCGCCGATCAGCGCCGCGTTCAGGGCCACCGAGATCGCTCTCGTGTCCAGCGACCCGCCCGGGACCTACCACACCGTGGCCACCTTCGCCCTCCACGAACCGGCGTCCGGTCGCCCGTAGCATTGACGCCCGTGGCTGATTCGTTGCCGAAGCCAGGGGGCGGTCTGCTTGATGGTTACGAGCCGGGCCGGGGATTCGACGAGGCCTTCGAGTCCGACGGCTCGGCCCGCAGCGTCTACCGTAGGATCGTCGAGCGCTTCGGCGAGCTCGACGCCGACGAGGCGCGTCGGCTGGAGAGGCTGGTCGCGGACGAGTTCCGGCGGCAGGGGATCACCTTCACCGTGTACAGCGAGGAGGAGGGCACCGAGCGGATCTGGCCCATCGACCTCTTCCCCCGGCTCATCTCCGCACTCGAATGGGATGAGTTGGAGCGGGGCCTTACCCAGAGGGTCGCCGCCCTCAACTGCTTCCTCGCCGACCTGTACTCCGGCGAGGGTGCGGCGATCGCCGACGGGATCGTGCCGCGCTGGCTGGTGGTTTCCTCCGGGGGCTTCGAGCGCAACGCCATGGGGATCGCGGTGCCGCACGGCGCTCACTGCAACATCGCCGGCATCGACGTCGTGCGCGACGACGCCGGCCGCTACCGGGTGCTGGAGGACAACCTGCGCAACCCCAGCGGCATCTCGTACGTCATCGAGAACCGGGCGGCCATGGCCAAGGCGTGCAGCTGGCTGTTCTACGACCACGCCGTGCAGCCGGTCGAGCAGTACGGGCGGATGCTGCGCTCGGCCCTGGAGTCGATGGCACCCGGCGGTCAGGAGTCGCCTCACGTGGTGGTGCTGACTCCCGGCATCTTCAACGCGGCGTATTTCGAGCACGCCTTTCTGGCGCGCTCGATGGGTGTCGAGTTGGTGGAGGGCCGTGACCTCGTGGTCGATGACGGCGCGGTGTATGCCCGGACCATCGAGGGGCTCATTGCCGTGGACGTGATCTACCGGCGCATCGACGACGCCTTCCTGGACCCGGTGGCCTTCCGGCCGGACTCCACCTTGGGCGTCCCCGGTCTGCTCGGCGCGCTCCGGGCCGGAACCGTGAGCGTTTGCAACGCCCTCGGCAACGGCGTCGCCGACGACAAGGCGGTCTACCCGTACGTACCCGATCTGATCAGGTACTACCTCGGCGACGAGCCGATCATCGACAACGTATTCACTTACGTGATGTGGGACCCGGACCAGCGGGCCGAGGCGCTGGGGCGACTCGATGAGTTGGTGGTCAAGCCGGTGGGGGAGTCGGGAGGCTACGGGGTGCTGATCGGCCCCCACGCCAGCGACGAGGAGCTCGAGGCGGCTCGCAGAGCCATCGATGCCGATCCCCGGAACTGGATCGTGCAGGAGGTCGTGCAACTCTCGAGCCTGCCGTCGTTCACGCAGGAGCGCCTCGAGCCCCGACACGTCGACCTGCGCCCGTTCGTGCTGACCGGCGAGCGGACCGAGGTGTTTCCCGGCGGGCTGACCCGTGTGGCGATGCGGCGCGGGTCGCTCATCGTGAACTCCTCCCAGGGCGGCGGCTCGAAGGACACCTGGGTGCTGACACCGGAGTACTCGTAGTGGCCCACCGGCGGTCCCGACGGTGATCCTGGCCCGTCACGCCGACGCCCTCTTCTGGGTGGGCCGCTATCTGGAGCGGACCGAGGCGACGGTCCGCTGCCTCGACTACGCCGCCAACTCGATCATCCACCTGCGCTCCGACGAGGCCCGCGTCGAGATCGAGCAACTCGTCAAGACGCTCGGCCTCGAGTCGGTGGCGGCGCCGCTCGGCAGCGTCGCGGGGCGCCGGCAGCTTTTCGCCTTCCTCCTGTCCGACACCGCCAACCCCGGCTCGGTGCTCTCGGCCGTCAGCGCCGTCCGCGAGAGGCTGCGCTCGACGCGGGAGCGGATCCCCATCGAACTGTGGGAGGAGGCCAACGGCCTTTACCTGCGGTTCCGGGAGTTCGGCGACACTGAACTGCCGCCGGACCGGCTGCACGAGACCCTGCTGATGGTCCGTCGAGCCTGCCTGGCCATCAGCGGCGTGCTGAACGAGGGCATGCGGCGCGACGAGGGGTACGAGTTCATCGTGCTCGGGCGGATGATCGAGCGGTCGGTCTTCACCGTCGGGCTCCTGACCGCCAGCTATTCCGATCCCCGGGGCACTGTGGACGCAACCAGGATTCTGCGGTTGACCAGCTCGCTGCAGGCGTACCATCGCCGGTACGGGCACGCGCCCGATCCCGAGGGCGTGGTGCGTTACCTGCTGGCCGGGACCGACCTGCCGCGCTCGCTGCAGTCATGCCTCCTGCGGGCCGAGGGGTCCCTGGCGGGCATCAGCGCGCTCGACCGGTCCCGCCGCCGGGCGGGTCTCCTGCGCGCCCGGCTCGAACTCGGCGAGATCGAGGAGGCGATGGCACAGGAGCCGCTGCCGGTACTTTCCGAACTCCATTGGGACCTCGCCGAACTGGCGAGCGAGATCGCTGCGGGGGTTGTACCGCCGCTCGGCTTCCCGACGGCCAGTTCTCGGTACCTGCGCCCCGGCGGGACACAACCCCTTGCCGGGGGTCGACCGGTGAGGCTGGACCCGTGAGGCTGGACATCCGTTACCGGATGCACTTCCGGTACTCCCAGCCGGTCCGCGAGTCGCAGAACGAGGTGCGGGTCCGCCCCCGCGATGACGAGACGCAGCGTGTCCTGTCGTCCCGGCTGACCACGGATCCACCGACGCAGGTGTTCAGCGGCTTGGACTACTGGGGTACCGCGGTCGACCACGTCGGCGTCAGGACCCTGCATCCGTCGCTCGAGTTGGTGGCCGAGACGTCCGTCGAGACGTCGCCCCGCCCGGCGCGGGCGCCCGACGCTCCGGTCGACGGATTGTCGGATCCCGGCTTCCGCTCAACGCACTTCGAGTTCCTCGTTCCGTCCGAGCACGTCCGCTGGCAGACCGGTGACGGCGTCGCCGAGAGGGCCGCAGTGGCCGCCCGGGGCGCCGGTTCAGTGCCGGAACTCCTGGCGGCGATGGTGGCGGAGGTTCGGGGAACGCTGCGCTACGAGTCCGACACGACCGACATCGGCGTGACGCTGGGGGAGTTGCTCGCCGGAGAAGTCGGGGTTTGCCAGGACTTTGCGCACCTGACGATCGGGATGCTGCGGTGTGTCGGGGTGCCTGCTCGCTACGTGTCGGGCTATCTGTTCGCCACCGACGAGACCGCGGCGGGCGAGGAGACTGCGGACGTGGTGAGCGTGCAGACCCACGCGTGGATCGAGGCGGCGGTCCCGGGCGCCGGCTGGTGGGCACTTGACCCGACCAACGGCGGCGCGGTGGGGGAACGGCATGTCGTCATCGGCTACGGCCGCGACTACAGCGACGTGCCGCCCGTGCGCGGCGCCTTCATGGGCGGTGCCTCGGCTGAAGTCGACGCCGAGGTTGTCATCGGCAGGAGTCCCGTCACTGAGGCTCAGCCGCTGCCCGGCTCCCCCAGCAGTCCGCGCACCGTGGTCCCCGACCTCCCGCCGGTCAAACCGCAACCCGCCAGCGGGCCAGGCCAGCAACAGCAATAGCCACCTCGCCCGCCCCTTCGTTCGGCTGTCGTCGAGGCACTGCGCGGGATCCCCAAAGTTGGTCTAGTCTGGTCTGGATAGATGACTTCCGGAGGGGTCGACATGGTGATCAATGTGTACGAGGCGAAGACGAGACTCTCCGAACTCCTCGATCGGGTTGGCCGCGGCGAGGAGGTCGTTCTGGGGCGCGCGGGACGACCGGTGGCGCGACTTGTCCCGTACCGGCCTCAGCGGGATCCGCGCGTTCCAGGGCGACTCGCCGGTCGCATCACCGTGGCCGAAGACTTTGACGTAACCCCGGGCGAGCTGCTCGATGCCTTCGAAGGGCGACAATGAACCTCCTGCTCGACACGCACGTCCTGCTGTGGTGGGTCGCCGGTGAGCCGCTCGACCCCGAGGCGAGCACGCAGATCGCCGACCCAGAGAATCTCGTCTGCGTGAGCGCGGCGAGCATCTGGGAGATGAGCATCAAGCAGGCCCTCGGCAAGCTGCGTCTCGAGGACGATATCGATGTGATCCTGACCGAGGATTTCGAACCCGTTCCCATCACGTTCGACGACGCTCGACTGGCGGGCTCGCTACCGGACCACCACCGTGACCCGTTCGACAGGATGCTCGTCGCGCAGGCACAGGCCCGCGACCTGGTCCTCGTGAGCCGCGATCCCGCGCTCGACCCCTACGACGTCCGAATTCTCCGAGCCTGAGCCGGCTGCCGGTGTGCTAGCGGCCGGTGTTGCAGACGACTGCCTGTGAGCCGTCGTCGTTGGTATGCAACTGGTACGAGGTGCCATCCAGCGTGAAGACGAGCCTGTAGCCGGGGACGACCACCGCGGCGTAGAAGTAGCCCGGCTCGGGGCAGCCCAGGCTGGTGTCACTCCAGTGCACCCTCTCTGAGCTCTCGAGACGGAATTCCTGGGGGTCTGCGCCAACCTCCCCGGCAAGCAATGCACGTGCCGCCGTCTCGTGGGGTGGAACAGGTTGGGAGTCTGGGAGGAAGGTCAGTGAGACCGGGGAGCTGGCCAGCCAGCCGTCGGTTCGGGCGTCAGCCGGCAGGAACCGGGCACGCGGCAGTTGGCGGTCGCCCCAGGAGTCGTCGGCCCGTCGCTGCTGCAACCCGAACTCGACCCGGCCACCGGCGAGCCGGCGCGCCGCGATCCTCACCTCGCCGACCGGCAGCGTGAGCGGTGAACTGGCCAGCCAGCCACCGATCGGGGCGCTCGTCGGGAGCAGACGCGCCGACGGCAGGTGGCGGTCGCTCCAGGAGTCGTCGGCCTGTCGTTGCTGCAGCCCCACTTCAACCTTGCCGCCGGACAGCTTGCGCGCAACGACTCGCACCTCGCCCCCGTCAGCCTCCTGGCCGATGGCGGGTGAGGCGGCAATGGCGCCCCCCACCAGGGCCAGAACGACTGCGGCTGCCGGCAAGGCGCGTCCGGCACGTCCTGCCCGTCGACGCACGGCACCGCGGGTCGCGGTGGCCTCGCGCCGTTGTCTCACGACGCGAACCCCTCCGGAGGCGTTACGCGTAGGGGTCGCAGAAGGGGCTTTGTTCCTGGAAGGGGCGGGGCAGGCCGACGAACTGGATCAGTTCGATGGAGACACCGTCGGGATCCCGCAGGTAGCAGGCCATGTTGCCCTTGTACTTGCCCCAGGCGCAGCGGACCGGCTCGGGCGAACGGAACTCCGCCCGGCCCTGCAGCCGCTCGTAGTCCCGGTAGATGTCCTCTGTCTCCAGGCAGAGATGGGTGTTGCCGGCGTTGTAGGACTCCATGTCCACGCGGCCCGGCCCCGGGTTGTGGTACTCCAGCATCTCCAGCACCGTGCCGCCGGGCAACTCCCAGAATGCGCAGGTCATGTCGCAGTTCTCGTATCCCACGATGTGCCCCACGTAGTCGCCGATGTCAGCGGCCAGCCACGAGGCTTGCCAGAACGGCTCCGCCTCGAGGAAGTAGCTCCACCACGGAACTGAGACCTCGAGGCTCTTGACCGTGATCCCGACGTGATCCACCGATTTGAACGCTGGCATTGTCATCCTCCCCCTTGTTCGTTCGGTTGGCGGCACAGACCGTAGATCAGGTTCCGTGCAGGCTGCTGAGGCGCAGGCGGTCTGCCTTGCCGCTGAAGGTTCGCGGGAAGGCGGGGAGGATGTGGACCCCGGCGGGGAGGAGGGACTCGGGCACTCGCGCCCTGATGTGCTCGGCGAGCTCCTCGGAGTCCGCGGTGCCCGGGGCGTTGAGTTCCACGAAGCAGCGGACCTGCTCGCCGGCGTCCAGAACCACCGAGGCGTGGCGCACGGCGGCGTGGTCGTAGGCGGCGTCCTCCACCTCGCGCAGGAAGCCGCCCCTGCGCCGGGCGGCGTCGGCCTCCTGGACCCGACCCATGACCTTGATGTGACCCTGCGCCGAGGCGACCCCGACGTCTCCGGTGTGGAGGACACCGCCGGCGGTGGTCTTGGCGTAGGCCTCGGGCTTGTTGCGGTACTCGCCGAAGAACCCCTCGGCCACGACGACCTCGCCGATGCTCCCGGCGGGGAGTTCCCGGTTGTCGGCGTCGGCCACGAAGGCCAGTCGATCCGGGAGCGGCCTGCCTGCGAAGCCCTCGGGAGCGGTCTCGTCGCCGGGGGTTCCGAGGACCATGAACCCTCCCAGCTCGCTCTGGCCGTAGCTCTCGGCGAGGGGAATGCCGAGGTGATCCCGGTAGTCCCGCTTGATGCGCGGCGCCAGCGGTGAGCCACCCGACAGCGCCAGGCGCAACGCGTGCGCGGGCTTGGTGTCCTTGGCCATCCCGACGACATCGGCGAGGGTGAGCGGGTAGGCGATCAGGACGGTGCCGCCGTAGGCGCCGATGTCCTCCCAGACCTCGCCGGGCGTGTGACCGGCGGCGAGGACCACGTGGGACCCGGTGTGCAGGGCGGGCATGGCGCTGGCGACGAGCTGGAAGCTGCTGGCGACCGGCGTTGTCGCCACGAGCACGTCGTCCAGCCCGTATCCGAGACGCTCGGCGATGCAGGAGGCCCCCAGGGTGACAGGACCGCTCGTCAGCACGACGCCCTTGGGATCTCCCGTCGTTCCCGACGTGTACGACAGGAACAGGGGCGAGGACTCGTCGTGTGCGTTCGGGCTGGCCGCGCCACCCCCGCTGTGGACGACATCGTGAAGTCGTGCCGCGTCGATTCCCAGGATCTCAGCCAGCCGGGGGCGGTTGTCGTCATCGGAGACGACGACGGCCGGATCCATGTCGCCGACGAAGTAGCCGAGCCGGTCGTCGGGCGTGCGGGCGTCTATGAGGGCCGGCAGCGCGCCCAGATGCCAGGTGGCGAAGATGGCGAGCCATGACTCGATGCCGTCGGGGCTGCAGACGCCGACGGTGCTGCCCTTCGAGACGCCCAGGCTCGCCAGCGCGGCCGCCACGACCGGTACCTGCTCGCCGACCTGGCCGTAGCTGACCGTGGTTCCCTCCCTGCTCAGCGCCGGCCGGTCCGGGTGGCGCTCGCAGGCACGCTCGAGGACGGTGACGATGTCCATATCTGTTCGTCTCCCTATGGGTCGTGGCGGGTGTTGTCGATGTTGGCCTTGGCGAGGTAGCCGTCGATGACGTCCATTGCCTGGCGGCGCAGAGCCTCGACGTCGAGGTGGACGAATTCTCGGTCTTCGATGAGCGGCTCGCCATCCACGATGACGTGGCGCACGTCGGAACCGCCGGCGCGATGGACGAGGTTCCAGACCGGGTCCAGGACCGGACCGAACCCCAGGCCGTCGGCCGCCACGCAGACGAGGTCGGCGCGCGCTCCGGCGGAGATCTCACCGAGCTGGCCGCCGAGCCCGACCGCCTTGGCTCCGTTCGCCGTGGCCATGCGCAGGGCGAGCGCCGGGGAGATCGCCCCGGGGTCCTCGTTGCGGATCGACTGCAGCAGCACCTCCTGGCGCATCTCGCAGAAGATGTCGACCATCTGGTCCACCCCGAGCCCGACGTTCACACCTGCGTCGATCAGATCCAGCACGCGGGTGAATCCCTTCGCCAGCTTCATGTGATTGCTGGGGCAGTGCACCACGTGGGTGCCCGAGCCTGCCAGCAGTTCGATCTCGGTGTCGGACAGCAGCACGCAGTGCACGAGGGTCACGTCGGGGCCGGTGAACCCCAGGCGGTGGAGGAACTCGATGGGCCGGCTGCCGTGCTCGGCCTGGACGGCGGCGACCTCGGCAGCCGTCTCGGCGACGTGGGTGTAGAGCCGGAGCCCGTGGGCATCGGCGAACCGGCGTGCGGCGAGGTAGTCCTCCGGGGCGGCCTGGCGGAACGAGACCGGCGCCGGCATGATCCGATCGCCGGGAACGCCGCCGTCGAGCAGCGTGCCGATCCGCTCGAAGGCGTCGTCGATGCTCTCGCAGATCGGCTCGTGGCCCTGTGTCATGAGGCCGCGGGCCAGGAACCAGCGGATTCCGGTGGTCTGGTACCCGGCGATCGTGGCGGCGTCGAGGCCGGGTCGGTGGAAGGGGTACACGTGGTCGACGACCGTCGTCACCCCCGCCGCCAAGAGCCGGGCGGTGCTGTAGGCCGCCATCGTCTCGTACTCCACCGGCCCGGCGGTCTCGTTCAGGCGCCAGTAGAAGCGCAGCATGTCGTCCAGCTTGAGACCCTCCCCGGCACTCAGGCCCGGGGTCATGTCCCGCAGATGGTCGTGCAGGTTGATTAGACCCGGGATGACGATCGTGCCCGAGGCGTCCAGGCTGCGCCGGGCCGGGCGGGGTGGGCCCCCGACGGCGACGATCCGGCCGCCGTCGAGGTAGATGTCGCCGCTGGTGACGTCGCCGGTCTCGTTGCAGGCGACGCAGAGCCCGCCGGTTACGACGAGGTCGACTTCACCGGCCGGTGTCACGGCTCACCACCAGCCCTGCTCGGCCGCCGCCCGGAGGCCCGCCACGCCGGCGCCGTCGAGTCCCCACTCGGCGAGCGTCTTGCCTTCGGCGGCATAGTCGCGGCCCGAGGCCACCGACGCCAGGGTGATGAGGCTGTCGATCACGGGCGTGGTGACGCCCAGTTCCCGGCCGAGCGACGAGGCCAGCACCAGCGAGTACGGCACGTCCTCGGAGACGAAGCGGTGGTCGAGGGCATTGGGACCGCAGCGGAACTGCAGTGTGGGCAGCAGGCTCGACTGCAGGGTCTCGTGCAGATCGGCGCCCTTGCGGGGCGCCAGGCCCTGGCCGACCAGGTAGTCCTCGTACGGCGTCTCATTGGCGATGCCGAGGGCCTTGCGCATCACCAGGTACTCGTCGTCGAGCGCTTCGATGACCCTGACGACCCCGTGGGTCCCGCCGGCGCCCCAGAGAGTGAACGTGCCGTTTGACTGCTGGATCGCCCCCAGGTTCAGGAGCATCGCGGGGACGTGGTCGATGGCGTTGAAGTTCAGCAGCAGCGTCTCCCAGACGTTCTCCGCCGCGGTGACCCACGGCCAGACGCCGGCCGCCACGCTCGCGACGTGGTCCAGGCGGCTGCTCGGCAGGGCGGCGATGAGCGTCCCACCGCTCTTGCGGATCGCTCCCACCGTCCCGGGGCCCGAAACCAGCGCGCCGTAGTAGGGGAGGGTGTTGGTGTCCGCGAAGGTGACGTCGACTCGCCGGTCGATCGCCCGGAGTGCAGCGACGGCTGCGAACGAGCCCCCGGGCTCGCCCACCCAGAGAACGGTCTGGTGGTCTCGCCACCTGCTCGCCAGCATCTCGGCCAGCGGCTCATGGCCGAAGGCGGGCACGCAGACGATCACCAATTCGGCGCTCTCGGTGGCCGCCGCGGGATCCACGGACGTCGCCGCCACGGGGGCGAGCCGCGCCTCGGAACTCGTATCGGTGAGCGAGGTGCGGAACGTCAACTCGATGCCTCCGGCCGCGTCCACGGCCTCGAGGGCGGCGCCGAAGCGAGGCTGATCGGCCAGGACCACCGGGCGGCCGCCGAGCCCCAAGTCGGCGGCGATGGTCAACCCGCCGCCTCCGGTTCCGATGACGACGATGTCGGTGGGTGCGGTCATGCGGGTTCTCCCTTGATGATGGGGCCGAAGGTCTCGATCAGCGCTGTGGTTGCGGCTGTGTCGCTCTGGTCGAGCTTCAGGATGGCGAGATCGACTCCGAGTTCCCCGAGTTGGCCGAGGCGCGCCGCCACGGCCTCCAGCGTCCCGCCGAATGCGAAGGCGCGGACCATGTCGTCGGTGACGTAGCCGGCTTCTCGCACGTCGGGGTTGTTCAGCGCCGATCGCAGCGTCGCCACCGCCCCGGGATCGAAGCCGTAGACCGGGATCAGCTCGTCGGCGTAGCTGCCTCCGGCCATGAGCGTGCAGCGGGGGCGGAGCCGGTCGATGGCCGCTGTCTCGTCACCGTCGACCTCGACGTCCAGCATGACCGCGATCCGGCACTCCCGCGGGTCTCGCCCCGCCTTCTGGGCGCCCCGGGCGATGCGGGTGCGGGCGTAGTCCAGGAAGTCGCGCTGCACGCCGTGGATGATGACGCCGTCGGCGATCTCGCCGGCCAACTCGAGCATGCGGGGGCCCCGCGCAGACAGGTAGATCGGCGGTGGGGCGGTCCGCCAGCCGAGCGCGGAGCCGTCCGCGGAGAAGTATTCACCCCGGAATCGGGTCGGGCCGGCGCCGAGCTCCCGGATGATCGCCACCGCCTCCCGGAGCATGGTCAGCGGGCTCTTGGGCCGCATCCCGAACTGCGAGGGGAATTCGTGGCCGCCCGGGCCGATCCCGATGACAGCGCGCCCGCCGGAGCATTCTGCGATGGTGGCCGCTGCGCTGGCGATGAGGGCGGGGTGGCGCAACTGGATCGCGGCGACTCCCGTGGCCAGCCGCAGGGACTTCGTCCGGGTGGCGACGAGGGCCTGCGCCACGTAGACGTCGCGCAGGAAGTAGTGGTCCGGTAGCCACACGTCGGTGAAGCCCGCCTTCTCGGCGGCGACCGCCAACTCGGCGAGCGAATCCAGGGGCTGGTCCAGCCAGATCGCCAGTCCGTACTTCATCGGTGGGGAAGCTACAGACCCGGGCGCTCAGAGGCGTGCCATCACGGCGCGTGCAGCCTCCAACCCTCTGGCGCGAACCTCCGCCTCGTCGACTGCGACGCTCGTGCCGTTCTCGACCACCACGTCGCCTCCCACGATGACCGCGGACACGTCGAGTCCGGTGCCGAACCACCCAACGCTCGCGAGAGGATCGTTGACGGGCTGGTGGTGCAGTGACGACGTATCGACCACGATGAGGTCGGCGGGCTCGCCGGGGGCGATGACACCCGTGCCGGTTCCGAGCGCCCCGGCGCCACCCCCGGTGATCAGGCGCAGCATCTCCCCGACGCTGACGGCGGCCGCGTCGGCAGCCGTCACGCGTTGCAGAAGGGCGCCGACCCGGGCCACCTCGAACATGTCCTGGCCGGCGACAGCGCAGCCGTCACTGCCGGCGGCGAGCGGCACGCCCCGGTCCCGCAGTTCCAGCAGCCGCATGACGCCCGAACCCAGGTAGGCGTTGGAGAGCGGGTTGTAGACCAGGTGCGGACGGCGGAGCGCCGCCAGATCCACCTCGGCGTCGTCGAGCCACACGGCATGGGCCAGGACCGCGTCCGCATCGAGCAGGCCGAGTTCGTCGAGAAGCACGAGAGTGCGCCGCCCGTCCCGCAGGCGATGCGTCACCTCCGCGGCGAAGGCGTCCTCGGCGGCGTGGGCGTGCCAGCGAACGCCGTGGCGGCGCGCCAATTCGGCGCCGGCGGCGAGGAGTTCGTCCGAGCAGTAGGCCGTGTTGGCCGGACCGGGCCACACCGACACGGATCCCGCGGGTTTCTCCGCCATGGCCGCTTCGGTCAATTCGACCTCCTGCGCATTGCTGTAGGCGAAGTTGGCGGCGGGCAGATCGAAGACGTCGGCGGCATCGGTCCGTTCCCCGACCATCATCCGAGCGACCGCACCGGCCAGCCCGACGCGTTCCATGGCCTGCGCCACCGCCACCACGTCCTCGGGCTCGCGGCGGCCGCCGTAGTGATGGTTGACGGTGGCGACGGTGCCCGACCGGAGGGCGTGCAGTGCGCCGAGTTCGGTGAGCGCCACCATCTCGTCGCGCCGGAGTTCCAGCGCCAGGGGGATCATGTGGTTCCGCAGCCACTCCGCCAGCCCGAGGCCGTCGCCCAGGCCGCGTGCGGCCACCTGGAAGAGGTGGGTGTGCGCATCGACGAGGCCGGGCAGCACGATGCCGCCTGCGGCGTCGATCACCCGGCGCGGGCGGCCCGCGGGCCGATCTTCTGCCGGCCCGACCGCCACGACCCGGCTCCCGACGATGTCGACGAACCCCGGCTCGAAGGACTCGCTGCCGTCGCCGAGTGCAAGGACCGCCCCGCCCGCCACGCGAAGGTCGGGCGCCGGGAGTTCGGATCGGACTCGGATGGCTTCTATCCCGGGGGTGCGGGATACCAGTAGTCGGGTTCGAGGGGCTCGTGGTCGGGCGGGCGGTCGACCAGTTCGAGGGTGGTCTTGAGCGGGCCCTCGGTCTCGACGTAGGCGTAGCGGATCTTGCCGATTCGCCCTTCCATCAGCGCTGGGCAGCCGCGCTCTGCGAAGCGCGCCAGCGCCTCGTCGTAGTCCAGCCCCTCGTGTTCGACGATCACGTGATGGATCCCCTCGCCGTGCTCGTCGAGGAATTCCTTGTAGATCGACGGGCCATCCAGGGGCTCGACGATCTCCCACATCGTGCCGCCAGTCTGAGCCACGGCGACCTTCATGCTGTAGGGCAAGGGCGTGCCGCGGATGCGCATGTCCGTGAGCCGGGGCGGCGCGAAGACGGTCACACGCCAGGGCCCGATCCCCAGACGGTGCGCGTACTCCTCGATTGTGGCGTCGAGGTCGCGCACAACAAGGGCCACCTGCTGCACATCTGACACGAAACCGTTGGCCATCATGCTCGAACCTCCGCGGACCGCGTCCTGCGTACGCCACGTCGAGACTACGCCCTGCGCTCCCGGGAATCGTTCCGCGTGCAGACTCCGCCCGCTTCAAACTGAAGCCTGGTCCGGGTGGTCGTCTCGGTCACGAGGCGGCCTCGGCGGATGAGGTGGCGGCGGCCCGCGTGCCGGATGGGGCAGGCCGGCTGCCCGGTGCTGCGAGTAGGTCGTTAGACGTACTACCGATTCTGTGTTACTCTCTAATTCAGACGGTGTTGGATGACTCGTATGGGGGAACAGGGATTCACTGATGTCGTACGATCGGGAGCAGGCCCAACGCCATCTCGTGCCTCATTTCACCAAGGGCAGTGCCTGGAATGCGGACGATCTGGTGGTTATCGAGCGCGGCGAGGGCTGCTACGTCTGGGACGCGGACGGCAACAAGTATCTCGACGGTCTCGCCGGCCTGTTCTGCACCAATCTCGGCCACGGGCGAGGTGATCTGACCGCCGCCGCGGCGAAGCAGATGGACAAGCTGGGGTTCTACCCCAACTGGGGTTTCGCTCACCCTTCGTCGATCGAGGCGGCGTCGATGATCGCCGCTGTCGCGCCGGGCGACCTGGACCGGGTGTTCTTCGTGAGTTCCGGTTCCGAGGCGGTGGAGTCGGCCCTCAAGTTCTCCCGCTGCTACCACCTGGCAAACGGCGATGAGCAGCGAACCAAGGTGGTTGCCCGGCACTGGGCCTACCACGGCACCACGCTCGGTGCTCTCACGCTGACGGGCATCCCCAACCTGCGCGACCCGTACCTGCCGATGCTCGCCGGGAGCGTGCGACATGTGCCCAACACCCTGGGTTGCCGGCTGGAGCCGGGCCAGGAGGCCAGAGAGTTGTCCTGCGTGGCGGCCGTCGAGGCGGCGATCGTCGCCGAGGGTCCTGAGACCGTGGCCATGGTGATCGCCGAGCCGGTCCAGAACGGCCGCGGCGCGCTCGTGCCGCCACCCGGCTACTGGCAGGAACTGCGCCGGATCTGCGACGAGTACGGCGTCTTGCTCTGCGCCGACGAGGTGATCAACGCCTTCGGCCGCCTCGGTCGCTGGTTCGGCAGCGAGCGCTTCGGCGCCCGGCCCGACATGATCACCTTCGCCAAGGGTGTCACCAGCGCCTACCAGCCCCTTGCCGGACTGGTCGTCCGCGGCCCGCTGCTGGAACGGGTGTGGGACTCGCCCGAGGGCACTTTCCTGCACGGCTCCACCTTCGGCGGCCACCCGGTGGCCACCGCCGTGGCGGTGGCGAACATGACGGCGCTGCGGGACGAGAACGTGCTCGCCGGTGTGCTGGCCAACGAGGATCGACTCGGCGACGGTCTTCGGGCGCTGATGGCGGCGCACCCCTGCGTGAAGGACGTGCGGGGCACCGGCTACTTCTACGCCGTGGAACTCATGCGCGACCGCGAGTCGGGCACCGAACTCAGCGGTGCCGAGGTCGCCGAGTTGCTGGCCGGGGGCGTGCTGGACCGCCTGGTGCGCGAGGAACGCGTGCTGGTGCGGCCCGACGGCCGGGGTGGGGTGATGCTCTCGGTGTCGCCGCCGCTGGTCGCCGACGCCGCCGTGATCGACGAGCTGGTTCACAGGCTCGACCGGGTGCTCGACCGCGCGAGCGGTTGGCTGCGGACCTCGGGGAGAGGTCCCGACGAATCCATCAATAGGGAGGGAGATCCATGAAGCGACTGATTGCTGCGTTAGCGGTGCTCGTGGTTGTCGCAGCGTCCTGCGGAGACGGGGACGATGCTGCTGCGCCTGACCAGCCGGCGGCTGAAGCCCCGGCGCCACCTGAGGCGCCACCCGAGGCGCCACCTCCAGCGGAGCCCGCTGCGCCGGCTTCGATGTTGGATGAGTTGAATGTGGCGTTCTTCTTGGAGTGGCCGACGGCGAATCAGGTGGCGCAGGCGGAGCAGACCTACGACGAGGCGTTGGGTTTGACGGTGAACTGGATTCCGTTCGCCAGTGGCGGTGACATGGCCCAGGCGATGGAGGCCGGCGACATCGACATCTCGTATTCGCAGGGTTTGACGCCGTTCGCGAACTTCGTGACCGGCGGCTCGGATCTGTTGCTGGTGGGCGTGGCGGTGACCTACGCGGACGCCGACAACTGTGTCGCCAGCCCCGACTACGGCGTCAACGCTGCGAACGCCGCGGAGACCCTGGCGGGTCAGAGCATCTACACGCCGCTGGGCAACGTGACGCACTTCAAGCTGCTGAGGATGCTGGAGCACCTCGGCGTGGACACCTCCACGGTGAACCTCATCCAGTCCGAGGGCGGCCCCGCGGCGGTGGCGGCCCTGGCCTCGGGCGAGGTGGCCATGGCGTGTGCCTTCGGCGGAGCGGTGAACCAGATGATCGCCGACGGCGGCAACCTGGTCATGACCGGCGCCGAGCAGGAGGCCATCGGCATCCGGGTCTTCGACATCATCTCCACCACCGGCGACTTCGCGGACGCCCATCCCGACATCGTGACGGGCTTCCTGCAGGTCACCGAGGACGCCAACCGGGCCTACAACGACAACCGGGAGCCGTTCATCGACACCATCGCCGGCGCGGCGGGCATGGACCGTGCGCCCACCATCGCCCTGCTCGACGCGTTCGCATTCCCCGAAAAGGACACCCAACTCTCCGGCGAGTGGCTCGGCGGCACCGTGCAGCAAGTCATGAAGGAGCAGATGGACTTCTTCGTCGCCCAAGGCGAAATCGACTCGGCGCTGGCCAGCTACGACGCCTTCGTCGACACCAGCTTCCTCGAAGCCGTCAGCGGCCGTCCCGCAGGCGAGGCTGCGGCTGCGGAGTCGATGTTGGATGAGTTGAATGTGGCGTTCTTCTTGGAGTGGCCGACGGCGAATCAGGTGGCGCAGGCGGAGCAGACCTACGACGAGGCGTTGGGTTTGACGGTGAACTGGATTCCGTTCGCCAGTGGCGGTGACATGGCCCAGGCGATGGAGGCCGGCGACATCGACATCTCGTATTCGCAGGGTTTGACGCCGTTCGCGAACTTCGTGACCGGCGGCTCGGATCTGTTGCTGGTGGGCGTGGCGGTGACCTACGCGGACGCCGACAACTGTGTCGCCAGCCCCGACTACGGCGTCAACGCTGCGAACGCCGCGGAGACCCTGGCGGGTCAGAGCATCTACACGCCGCTGGGCAACGTGACGCACTTCAAGCTGCTGAGGATGCTGGAGCACCTCGGCGTGGACACCTCCACGGTGAACCTCATCCAGTCCGAGGGCGGCCCCGCGGCGGTGGCGGCCCTGGCCTCGGGCGAGGTGGCCATGGCGTGTGCCTTCGGCGGAGCGGTGAACCAGATGATCGCCGACGGCGGCAACCTGGTCATGACCGGCGCCGAGCAGGAGGCCATCGGCATCCGGGTCTTCGACATCATCTCCACCACCGGCGACTTCGCGGACGCCCATCCCGACATCGTGACGGGCTTCCTGCAGGTCACCGAGGACGCCAACCGGGCCTACAACGACAACCGGGAGCCGTTCATCGACACCATCGCCGGCGCGGCGGGCATGGACCGTGCGCCCACCATCGCCCTGCTCGACGCGTTCGCATTCCCCGAAAAGGACACCCAACTCTCCGGCGAGTGGCTCGGCGGCACCGTGCAGCAAGTCATGAAGGAGCAGATGGACTTCTTCGTCGCCCAAGGCGAAATCGACTCGGCGCTGCGTAGCTACGACGCCTTCGTCGACACCAGCTTCCTCGAAGCCGTCAGGTAAGCACCCTCACCTGCGGGCGGGCGCCTCTCCCCTGGCGTCCGCCCGCCCCGATAGCCCGAAGAGCCTGGTACCCGGGCGAGCCGAGTTCGAGCGGGCCTACCATGGCCCGTCGAACCAACCTGTCGGACATTCCAGAAGGGAGGGGCGATGGAGACGTTCGTCGACGGTTTGGCCACCGCATGGGACGCCATCACCTGGTTCGTCGTCGAAGCGGCCAAGTGGCTCAAGACGATCGGCTGGTACGCGGCGGCGATAGCGGCGGCCGGCATGATTGTGGACCTGCTGGTCACTCGGACGCGCCGGTTCATCCCGGCCGATCGCGGCTCGCGGCCCAGCGACGGAATCCTGCTGGTCGGCCAACTCATGGCCATCGGGGCACTGCTGGGCGGGGTGGTCCTGTGCTTCCGGGACACGGCGGCACTCTGGCAGCAGGTCGTGTCGCTCGCTGGTGGGGCGGCCCTGCTGGGGTTGCTCTTGGTGTACCGGCGGTCCACCGAATCCCGCCGGGCGGAGTTGGCCCGGTTCGTGTGGCTGGCCCTGGCGGTGAGCGCCGCCGTGGCCGTCACCCTGGCCTACGTCCAGCGGAACGACTCCACGATCCCGTACTCGGCATTGCTGTTGGCGGTGTTCATGATCGGTCGGGGGTGGTTCATGCTGGCCCGCCCCGAGGTGCGCTTCGACCCGGCGAAGGCGGAGAAGGTCGCCGAACCGCGGAGCAGGAGCCCTCTGGTCGTCGAGAACCTGGGCATGACATACGAGCTGCCCGACGGCGGCAAGGTCGAGGCATTGCGCGACGTGTCCTTCACTCTGGAGCCGGGACGCCTGCTGACCCTCTTGGGCCCCTCGGGCTGCGGCAAGACCACGCTGCTGAACATCCTTGCCGGCTTCCTGGCGCCCACAGCGGGCGTGGCCAAGCTGGGCGACGAGCCGATAACCGGGCCCAGCCAGGACCGGGGAATGGTCTTCCAGCGAGGCGCCCTGTTCGAGTGGCTGAGCGTCAACGACAACGTCGGCTTCGGCGCCCGCATGAACGGCCGCTCCCGGCCCGCCTCGCGCGAGGCGGTGCAGGACCTGCTGCGCATCGTGGGACTTCAGGACTTCGGTGACAAGGCCGTCTACGAGCTGTCGGGCGGCATGCAGCAGCGCGTGGCCTTGGCCCGGTGCCTGGCCAACGACCCCCGGATCATCCTGATGGACGAGCCCCTCGGAGCCCTCGATGCTCTGACCCGCGAGAAGATGCAGCGGTTGGTGCTGGAGCTGTGGAACGAGACCGGTAAGACCATCGTTCTGGTGACCCACAGCGTGGAGGAGGCGCTGTACCTGGGCGACCAGTTATTCGTGATGGCACCCCGGCCCGGGCGCATCGAGCGGACCTACGACCTGCCGTTCGCTCACCAGGCTCTGACTACCGAGGACGCACGCGAACTCAAGACCTCTGAGGAGTTCATCCGTACCCGGGAGGAAATCCTGACGATGATCTGGGAGATGGAGGAGCAGATCATGGGAACGGCGGGAGGTGGACGATGATCAAGAGAGCGAAACGGCGTGAACAGCCTGACGTCGTCCTGATTCGCGGCAACGGCCCGAACGGCGCCGGCAGGCACGAGGGACACAGTGACCACGCCCTGAGATCCACGTTGGGCAACGTGTCGAGCGCCTTGCGCCGGCCCTTCGGCCGCGGGTCCGGATCCACGGGCCAGAGCGCCCGCAAGACGGTCACCTTCGGCGACGCCGCCGAGGTGAGCGGAGCCTTCCGCTGGACCATCGTCAGCCTGCTGTTGATCATCGCGGTCTGGTACATCTCCACCACGGTGTGGGGGCTGCCCTCGGAGTGGTACTCCTACGCCGACGACGTGCGGGCCACCCTCACCGAGGACGAGAGGTATCGCCAGCGCGACCTGCTGCGAGACTGCGACGCAGCGGCTGAGGCGCCGGAGGACTTCCCGGGGCTGCCGCCCTGCTCGTACACGCAATGGATCTCCGAGCGGACGTTGCCGAGCCCGCTGCAGGTCGTGGAGGCCGGCTGGGACTTCGGCCGCAACGGCTACAGCGACGTGACGCTGTGGGAGCACGTCTGGGACAGCTTCAGCCGCTTGGCCAAGGGGCTGTTCTGGGGAGTGGCGGCGGGCGTGCCCATAGGCCTGGCCATGGGTCTGTCGAACCGCTGGCGGGGCATCTTCGACCCCGTCGTGGAACTGCTGCGGCCCATACCGCCGCTGGCGCTCATCCCCCTGTTCATCGTGTGGTTCGGCATCGGCGAGGAGGGCAAGGTCAACCTGCTCTTGTTCGCAGCCATCTGGATCATGGTGATCGCTGCCCGATCCGGCGTGCTGGCGGTGAACACCACCAAGGTCCACGCCGCCTACTCGCTGGGAGCCTCCAAGATCCAAGTGCTGCGCCATGTGATCCTGCCGAACGCCCTGCCTGAGATCTTCACCGGGCTGCGGGTGGCCATCGGCGTGTGCTGGGGCACGTTGGTGGCGGCGGAGCTGTTGGGCTCGAGTTCGGGGCTGGGGTTCACGATCTTCAAGGCCCGCCAGTTCTTCCTGCTCGACACGATGCTGTCGGCGGTGATCCTCATCAGCATCCTCGGCGTGGGCATGGATGCGGCCATGCGGATGTCGGAGAAGCGGCTGATCCCCTGGCGGGGCAAGGGTTGACCGGCGCTCGGCCCGCAGCAGGTCATATCAGGGTCAGCGAGTCGTGGTGGCGCCAGGCCCGCGCCGCGCCCAAGCGCGTGATCCTGGCCGATGGGGGCGACGAGCGGGCCATCGAGGCCGCGCAACGCCTGGAGTCCGAAGGATTGGCGATCCCGATCCTGCTCGCCGATCCGGCCCCCTTCGGCTCGCCGGTGGTCCGGGCGGTGGCCGAAGCCGCACCGGGCCGTCAGCACATCGATCCAACCGACCCGTTGCATGTGGCCGCGCTGATGGTGGCGGCCGGCGAGGCCGACGCCTGCGTGGCCGGGGCGACGCGCCCGACCCCCGATGTGGTGAGGGCCGCCCTCTACTGCATCGGTCTGGCACCGGGTGTGGAGACGATCAGCAGCTGCTTCCTGCTGGTCCTGCCCGACGGGACCCCCGTCACCTTCGGCGACTGCGGCGTGGTGCCCGAGCCAGATGCCGATCAACTCGCCTCGATCGCCATCGCGACCGCGGCCACCCATGAGGCGCTCGTCGGCGAGGAGGCCCGGGTGGCCATGCTGTCGTACTCCACCAGAGGCAGCGCGGCCGGTCCCCGGGTAGAGCGGGTCCGTGCGGCCACCGAGATCGTGCGAGACCGGGCGCCGTCACTGGCCATCGACGGCGAGTTGCAGTTCGACGCCGCCTGGGTCCCCGAGGTGGCTCGGGCCAAGGCGCCGGGCTCGGAGATCGCGGGCCGGGCCAACGTGTTCGTCTTCCCGGACCTGGATTCGGCCAACATCGCCTACAAGATCACCGAGCGCCTTGGCGGCGCCCGGGCGTACGGGCCGTTGCTGCAGGGCACCGCAGGCGTCATCCACGACCTGTCGCGGGGCTGCGACGCCGACGCCATCGTCACAGTGGCCGTGATCGCGGCGTGCCAGGCTGCTGCCGCGCTTCCACCGCGCTCTAACGAATCCGCTATAGCTGCTAGCGTCGAGGTAATGAGCTCATCGAGCGCCGAGGCGGAGGAGCGAGGTGGAGGGCAATGACGCGAGGACAGAAGGGTCCGTCGGAGCCGCGGCGCCCGCTCGACCGCGAGCAGGTCATCTCCGCAGCAGCTCGGATCGCCGACGCCGAGGGGCTCGACAAGCTCACCCTCACCCGGGTTGCCGGGATGCTGGGGGTGCGCCAGCCGGCGTTGTATCGCCACGTCGGCGGCTTCGACGATCTGCTGCGCAGCCTCAGCCTCAGAGGTCGGGAGATCCTGGCGCAGCGGCTGACCGACGCCGCCGTCGGCCTCTCCGGCGACGATGCCGTGGCCGCCGTCGGCCACGCCTGGCGCCAGATGGTTCGCGACCACCCGGGCATCTATGCGGCCACCGACCGCTACCCGTGCGCCGGCGACGGCGAACTCGAGGCCGCGGTGGAGCGCGTGCTCGCCGTTCTGGGCCAGGCCCTGCGCGGCTATGACCTCAGTGACGTGGATCGTGTGCATGCGGCCCGCACCCTGCGCAGCGCGTTCCACGGCTTCAGCCACCTGGAGTCCGGGGACGGCCACCCGCTGCCGCATGATCCCGAGGACACCTTCGGGCATCTGGTGGAGTTGCTGTGCGCTGGTGTTCAGCGGCTCTCCCGCACGCCGGCGGTGAGTGCGGGAGGCGTCCAGTGACCCGGCTCGGCTTCCTGCTCGACAGCGAGAGCTGCATCGGCTGCCACGCCTGCACGGTGGCGTGCAAGAGCGAGCACGACATCCCCCTGGGTGTGAACCGGACCTGGGTCAAGTACATCGAGACGGGTTCGTTCCCCGACGTCAGCCGGCACTTCTCGGTGATGCGCTGCAACCACTGCGACGACGCGCCCTGCATCGCCATCTGCCCCACCAATGCCCTGTTCCGGGCCCCCAACGGCGTCGTGGACTTCGGCGACGAGAACTGCATCGGCTGCAAGGGATGCATGAACGCCTGCCCCTACGACGCCATCTACATCAACCCGGCCACCAACACCGCCAACAAGTGCAATTTCTGCAACCACCGCATCGAACAGAACCTCGAGCCGAGCTGTGTCGTGGTGTGCCCCACCCACGCCATCAAGGTGGCCGATCTCGACGACCCGAACGACGAGACCACCCGGATCATTGCCCGCAGCGACACCGCGGTGCGGGCCCCCGAGCAGCAGACCCTCCCCAAGGTGCACTACCGCGGCGCGGATGCGGCGTCTCTGGACCCGCTCCGCACCGCCATCGCCCCCGACGGCATGATCTGGGCCGACACCACGCCCCATCACCCCACGGCCGAGGCGGACGGTCACGGTGTGATGGCCCGCACCACCTACACGACCGCCCATCAGATGACCTGGAAGGCCAAGGTGTCGAGCTATCTCGTCACCAAGGCGGTCGCAGCCGGCGTCATGGCGGTGGCCGCGTTGCTGGTGCTACTGGGGCACAGCGGCGCCCAGGCCGCGGTAGGGGTGGTGCCGCCGGTGGTCGCGGGCTTGTTCCTCGCGGCGACCGGCGTGCTACTCGTGGGTGACCTGAAGCGCCCGGAGCGGTTCTACTACCTGCTCACCCGGAGCAATCGCCGCTCCTGGCTGGTCAAGGGCGCCTGGGTGCTCGGCGCCTTCGCCGCGGTGTGCGCAGCCTGGTTCGTGGCCGGGGTCGCCGACTCGCCGGTCGTGCTACAGGCGCTGGCCGCCCCGGCCGGGCTGCTGGGCCTGGCCACCGCCGGCTACACCGCCTTCCTGTTCGCCCAGTGCGAGGGGCGGGACCTCTGGCAGACGCGGTTGCTGCTGCCCACGCTGCTGGCCCAGGCCGCGGTGGCGGGAGGCGCCGCCTACGCGGTGGCCGACCTGGTGATGGACGTCCCCGAGGTGGCCGCGGTGCGTTGGGTGCTGCTCGGTGGCCTGGTCGCCACCGGGGCACTGGTGGCCGCCGAAGCGCTGTCGCGGGGCTCCGCCCATGTGGAGGCGGCCGTCGCGGCCATGACCCGGGGCCGGTACGCCCGCCGCTTCTGGGCCGGCGGCGTGGTGCTCGGCCTGGTCGTGCCCGCGGTGGCGACCGCGGTAGCGCTGGCGGCTGGGACCGGGGCGGCCCTGCCCGCCATTGCCGGGCTGTGCGCTCTGGTGGGGATGTGGTTCTACGAGGACAGCTTCGTGCGGGCCGGCCAGTCCGTGCCTTTGTCATAGCGGGGAGAAGCCGTGGCCGACCTGCACAGCTATCCCCCCCATGAGACGTGGCACGACGCCGTGTCGCTGGACGCCAAGGCTTGGCCCCGGCGTGTGGAGCACCATCACACGCTGGTCCCCACCACCTGCTTCAACTGCGAGGCGGCCTGCGGGCTGGTGTGCCACGTGAACCACGCCACCGGCCGCATCGACCGTATCGAGGGCAACCCGCTGCATCCGGCCAGCCGGGGATGCAACTGCGCCAAGGGACCGGCGACCCTCAACCAGATCGACGACCACGAGCGCATCCTGTACCCGCTGCGCCGGGCGGGGGAGCGGGGTGGAGGCCGGTGGGAGCGGGTCAGCTGGGACGAGGCTCTCGCCGACATCGGCGGCCGCATCCGGGCCGCCATTGCCGAGGGCCGCCACAACGAGGTCATGTACCACGTCGGACGTCCCGGCGAGGACGGCTACGCCGAGCGGGTGCTGCAGTGCTGGGGGGTGGACGGCCACAACAGCCACACCAACATCTGCAGCTCCAACGCCCGCATCGGCTACCAGAGCTGGATGGGCCACGACCGCCCGTCGTCGGACTTCGCCCACGCCGAGGTCATATTCCTGATCTCCTCGCATCTCGAGGCCGGCCACTACTTCAACCCGCACGCCCAGCGCATCATCGAGGCCCAGGGCGAGGGCGCCACCGTGATCTGCGTCGATCCCCGGCTGTCCAACACGGGTGCCAAGGCCGACTTCTGGCTGCCGGCTTGGCCCGGCACCGAGCCCTTCTTGCTGCTGGCCATCGCCCGCCTGCTGCTGGCCGCCGGAACCTGGGAGCGCGACTTCGTGAGGCGCTGGACCAACTGGGAGGTCTACCTGCGCCAGCGTCACCCCCACCGGCCGGTGGAGTTCGAGTCGGTGGGCCCGGCCCTGCTGGAGGACTACGCCGCTTACACCCCCGAGGAGGCCGAGCGGGTCTGCGGCGTGCCCGCGGCCCAGATCACCGAGGTGGCCCGGATCATCGGCGCCCACCGGACGAAGTTCGCCTCGCACAACTGGCGGGCTGCGGGTGCGGGCAACCTGGGCGGCTGGCAGACGGCCCGCTGCCTGTTCTTCCTCAACGTGTTGACCGGCTCGGTGGGCACCGTGGGCGGGACCACCGGTAACGGCTGGAACAAGTACAAGGCGCCCCACCCGCCGGGGGCGCCACCGGTGCAGCACTGGAACGAGCTCAACTGGCCCCGCGAGTACCCGCTGGCCTACCACGAGATGTCGATCCTGCTGCCCCACTTCCTCCACGAGAACCGGGGCCATCTCGACGTGTATTTCAGCCGGGTCTACAACCCGGTGTGGACCAACCCCGACGGGTTCAGCTGGCTGGAGGCCCTCAAGGATCCCGGCAAGGTGGGGTGCCATGTGGCGCTCACGCCCACCTGGTCGGAGACGGCCGTCTTCGCCGACTACGTGCTGCCGATGGGGGTGGGAGCCGAGCGCCACGACGTGGCCAGCTTCGAGACCCACGCCGGCCGCTGGATCGGCTTCCGCCAGCCGGTGCTGCGCCGCTACGCCGAGATCCGGGGCGAGGAAGTGGGCCCCGCCTCCCGCACCCACGAGTTCAACCCGGGTGAGGTGTGGGAGGAGAACGAGTTCTGGATCGAGCTGTCGTGGCGCATCGATCCCGATGGCTCCCTGGGCATCCGTCGCTGGTTCGAGAGCCCTGCCCGGCCCGGAACGCCGATGAGCGTGGACGAGTACTACGGCACCATGTTCGCGGGCGTGCCCGGCCTGGCTGCAGATGCCGAAGCCGCAGGTCAGACCCCGCTGGAGTTCATGCGTGACCGGGGCGCCTACGCGCTCGAGGGCGACATGTACCTGCCGTACGAGCGCCAGGTGGAGGTGGCCGAACTCGAGGATTGCGACATCGACGATTCCGGAGTCTTCCGCCGCTCCGGCACCCCCGGTAGGTGGTCGGGATCGCCGGATGACCTGGCCGGACTGCACCTGCCCGGCCTCGGGGACGGCTCGCCGGCGGTGCAGGTGGACGGCACGGCCCGGGAGGGCTTCCCGACCCCCTCGCGCAAGCTGGAGTTGTACTCCGAGACGTTGGCGGATTGGGGCTGGCCCGAGTACGCCACGCCCACCTGGATACCGTCCCACGTGCACTGGGAGGACCTCGACCTCGCCGGAAACGAGCGCATCCTGCTGCCGACGTTCCGCATCCCGACCCTGATCCACACCCGCTCGGCCAACAGCAAGTGGCTGTCCGAGTTGAGCCATCGCCACCCGCTGTGGATCCACCCCTCCGACGCCGAGGCGCTCGGCATCGAGGTCGGCGGCCTGGTGCGGATCACCACCCGCATCGGCCACTTCGTGATCGGCGCTTGGCGCACCGAGGGCATCCGCCCCGGCGTGGTGGCGGCGTCGCATCACATGGGACGCTGGCGCCTGGATGCCCAGAGCGGCGGCTCGTGGGCGGGCGGCGACGCCGACATCAGCAACGACGGCACGGTCTGGCGGCTGAGACGCAAGGGCCGGCCGGAGCGTCACGCCAGTGCCGACGACGACACCGAGCGCATCTGGTGGAGCGACACCGGCGTGCACCAGAACCTCACCTTCTGCGTGCAGCCCGACCCGGTCTCGGGCATGCAGTGCTGGCACCAGCGGGTGCGGGTTGCACCCGCCGAGCCCGGCGACAACTACGGCGACGTGGTCGTCGACACGGCCGAGGCGCGTGCCGCCTACCGGGAGTGGCTGGCCATGACCCGTCCGGCCCCGGGGCCCGGCGGCCTGCGCCGGCCCCTGTGGTATGCCCGCCCGCTCAAGCCCGCTCCCACCGCCTACGCCCTGTGATCTCGTCCAACGGAGGATGAAGACATGACCCGCATGACCCCCAGTGAGGCGTTCGTGGAGACCATGGTCGCCCACGGCGTCGACACCATCTTCGGCATCATGGGCAGTGCCTTCATGGACGCCATGGACATCTTCGAGCCGGCCGGCATCGAGCTGGTGCCGGTCGTGCACGAGCAGGGTGCGGCCCACATGGCCGACGGCTTCAGCCGGGTGAGCGGCCGCCACGGCGTGGTGATCGGCCAGAACGGCCCGGGCATCTCCAACTGCGTGACCGCCGTCGCCGCCGCCTTCTGGGCCCACAGCCCGGTCGTGATCGTCACACCCGAGGCGGGGACGATGGGCATGGGCCTCGGCGGCTTCCAGGAGGCCAACCAGCTGCCGATGTTCCAGGAGTTCACCAAGTACCAGGGCCATGTCAACAACGAGCGCCGCATGGCCGAGCTGACGGCCCGCTGCTTCGATCGGGCGCTCTCGGAGATGGGGCCGACACAGCTCAACATCCCCCGCGACCGCTTCTACGGCGACATCGACGTGGAGATATCTGCACCACAGCACCTCGACCGGGGTCCGGGCGGTGACCGCAGCCTGGACGCGGCCGCCGACCTGCTGGCCGGGGCGACCTTTCCGGTGATGATCGCCGGCGGTGGGGTGGTGATGGGCGACGCCATGGCCGAAACGGTGGCGCTGGCCGAGCGGCTCGGCTGCCCGGTGGTGAACAGCTATCTGCACAACGACTCGTTCCCGGCGTCGCATCCGCTGTGGTGCGGCCCGCTCGGCTACCAGGGCTCCAAGGCGGCGATGCGCCTCCTCTCACGGGCCGACGTGGTGCTGGCGCTGGGCACGCGACTGGGCCCGTTCGGCACCCTGCCCCAGCACGGCCTGGACTACTGGCCCGCCGAGGCCAAAGTGATCCAGGTGGACGCCGACTCCAAGATGCTCGGCCTGGTGAAGCGCATCGACGTGGGGATCTGCGGCGACGCCGGCGCCTCGGCAAGCGCGCTCGCCCGGCGGTTGGCCGGTCGGGAGCTGGTCTGCGACGACACGAAGGCGCAGCGGGCGGCCGACATCGGCGCCGAGGTGGCCGACTGGGAGGCCGAGCTGGACGAATGGACCGAGGAGACCGACGACTTCAGCGTCGACATGATCAAGCAGGCCGCGGCGGAGTCCGACGACTGGATGCACCCCCGCCAAGCATTGCGGGAGCTCGAGAAGGCGATGCCCCAGCGGGTGATGGTGTCCACCGACATCGGCAACATCAACTCGGTGTCCAACAGCTACCTGCGCTTCGAGGAGCCGCGGTCGTTCTTCGCGGCGATGAGCTGGGGTAACTGCGGCTACGCGCTGCCCACCATCATCGGGGCCAAGAAGGCCGCGCCCGACCGGCCGGCGGTGGCCTACGTGGGCGACGGGGCCTGGGCCATGAGCATGGTCGAGACCCTGACAGCGGTACGTCACAACATCCCCGTCACCGCGGTGGTGTTCCACAACCGCCAGTGGGGAGCCGAGAAGAAGAACCAGGTGGACTTCTACGGTCGCCGCTTCGTGGCCGGCGAACTCGACGGCGGCGAGGACTGGTCCGAGGTGGCCCGGGCCATGGGTGCCGACGGGATGCGGGTCCGACACCTCGAAGACGTCGGCCCGGCTCTGACCGCCGCGATCGACGCCCAGATGAACGGCGGCCGGACCACCGTCTTGGAGGTCATGTGCACAAAGGAGCTGGGCGACCCGTTCCGCAAGGACGCTCTCAGCCGCCCGGTCCGCTACCTGGAGAAGTACGCCGACTACACCTGATCGTCGGGCTCGCCGCCACGCCGATTCGATAATCTCCGAATCCGCCATCCCGGACTTGGATCGAAAGTGAAGTATGCCTTCGAGCCCGAGATCCTCCGGGAGGTGGCCCGTTCCCATCTGGATCTGCCCCAGGAGGAGATGATCCCCCGCGATCACTCGGGATCTCGCCGAGGCCGGCGTTTCGCACGCGCCTTCAGCGATGTCTGCGAGTGCCGAGCGTCGGCCTCTGGCAGTGCGGGCTGCTCCGCCGGGTGGTCGCGAACTGGCCGGGAAGCGCGATTGCCTGCAACGACGGCAGAGAGGGTTGGAGCACCTGCTTGAGTCTCGGCCAGCCAGACGCAATGCAGTATGCATACCAAGACCGTATACTAACCGCATGGTCCAGATTGCTGTCCGGCTCGACGACGAACTCGTTGCCCAGGTCGATCGCCTCGTGCGGAGCGGTGTCGTCGACTCACGCTCGCAGGCGGTACGCGAGGGCTTGTGGGCACTCGTGGACCAGCGGCGGCGACGCGCAGTGGGGGAGGCGATCGTGGAGGGATACAGCCGGCTCCCTCAGACCGAGGACGAGACATCCTGGAATGACGAGGCGACCGCCGCCATGATCGCGGAGGAGCCCTGGTGACACCTGCCCAAGGCGACATCTGGTGGGCTGAGGCCGAGGACCGGCGGCGACCGGTTCTGGTGGTCACCCGCGATGAGGCCATCCCGGTGCTGGCCAGGATTCTGGTCGCCCCAGTGACCCGCACCGTGCGAGGCATCCCCACCGAACTGCCCCTCGATTCCGACGACGGTCTGCCCCAGCCCTGCGCGGCGTCTTTCGACAACCTTCAGCCGATTCGCAAGTCGTTCCTGACCGACCGTGTGGGCTCAATCCGCAACCGTCGCCACGAGATCTGCGCAACCCTCGAGGCCCTCGCCGATTGCTGACGGTCGACCCGGCGACTCAGCCACAACAGCCGCCGGCCCAGCGGCTCTCCGCGTCTCGTACCCCCCCTGGGTACGACCGATGCGGTGCCAAATGGCCTCTGACCTGCGGAGATAGCGAACTCTTCGAGTCTCGTTATGACTATCGTTATGCGATGGCTCTTGGGCATGTTCGGCATGCGACTGTTCAGGTTGATCCAGAAAATCCAATGGCTGAACCCGCCCCGTCGTTGCCGCGTCGTCATGGCCCGCGATCACGCAACCTAGAGGTGTGGACTTGGGAAGGTTCACCAGGTTGCGGAAGTGTGGCTGCGGACCTGCGCGCCGCTTGAAGGCTCAATAGTCGCGTACCTCGCTACTTGATCCCGTAGTAGTTGGCGGTGGTGTCGTCGGGGCCGGTGGCTCTGACGTAGGCGCCGTTGCCGGGTGAGTCGAGCGAAGTTCAAGAAGCACGGCCCGCGGCTCACAGCCGATCCGTCGGCGTCGACGGCGATCGAGAACGTCCAGAACACAGACGGTCCCACGTCCCACCAGCCGTAGTGGGTGCACGACACGGTGTCGGCGCGGGGCGCGAACCCACCGAGGTCACATCCAGATGGCGGCACGTCGGCGTGTCCGGCGCGCACGGCATCCCCCTGACTCTCACCCACCGCTGTTGGCCCAAGGGCACCGCGGGACAACACCACCGAATCGGCCGGTGTGGCTGGCTCGAGGATCGGCTGTTGGCCACCGTCGGCGCTCACGTCCAAGGAAAACGAACTCCAGCGGGTGATGGCGCCGACTGCGCACAACCCGTAGTCCCCGCTGGCACACCATGAGCGTCCGAGCGGTCTTCTGCTGATCTGTTACTTGACTAGAATGAGATTGCAATTCTAGATATTATTGGAAGGATGTCTTGCAGAAAGCGCGAAGGGTGGGTTCGCAACACCGACCGCGGCGAGCCGGTCGGAGGGGAGCCGACAGGAGGCCGTCGCGCTGGCAGAGGCCGAACTCGTCGGGGAGATTCGACACCGTCACGGTGCTGTCGGATTGCAATGAGCGTCGGTTGCTCGGAGCGCCGCGAATGAGGCCGGAGGCGTATGGATCCTGATTGGCGACCAGCAACCGGGGAACGCTGCGCATCCCGGGCGCTCAGAATTGCCCTGCTGTCACCGCGAGGCCCTCTGTACAAGCACCGCAGTGGCATCTGGAAGAAGTCGCTGCGCTATGCGCCATTGACACTGACGACCCTGGCCTCGCTGATCCCACGAGACATGGACGCCGAGGTAATCCTGATTGACGAGGGCATCACCGAGACCCCTTTGGACTTGGACGCCGATCTGATCGGGATCAGCGCCATTACGGGCACTGCGCCGCGCTCCTACAGCCTGGCCGACCACTTCCGCTCCAGGGGAATTCCCGTCGTGCTGGGCGGAGTGCACCCGACTCTCGTGCCGCAAGAAGCGGCGGAGCACGCGGACTCGATCGTCGTCGGGTATGCCGAGCAGACCTGGCCTCAGCTGCTCCGCGACTTTGTCGGCGGCGCGATGCGGGAGCGGTACGACCAGGATCCGAATCTGAGTCTGGCGGATCTGCCCTTCCCACGCCGAGATCTGCTCCCGTCCCGCCACTACGTGACGATGAACACCGTCGAGGCCACGCGGGGCTGCATACACAGTTGCCGGTTCTGTGTCGTGCCGTCCGCTTGGGGACGACCGCTGCAACGGCCCGTTGGCGACGTTGTGGCGGACATCAAGCAGATGCGAATGCGAAGGCTGATCTTCCTGGATCTCAATCTCATCGCCGATGTCGACTACGCCAAGGAACTGTTTACGGAGCTGGCGACCCTGAAGCTCAAGTGGGGCGGGCTCACAACCACGATGATCGCCTGGGATGATGAGCTGCTCGACCTGGCCGCCCGCAGCGGCTGCCGCGGGTTGCTGCTCGGATTCGAGTCTTTATCCCGGGGCTCTCTGGCCGAGACCCGCAAGTCGTTCAACATGCGGACGGACTACTACGACGTCGTACGCCGGCTCCACGAGCGAGGCATCAGCATCATGGGCTGCTTCGTCTTCGGCTTCGACGGCGACACCCCCGACGTGTTCGAGCAGACCGTGGACTTCGTGATGGACGTCAACATCGACCTTCCCAGGTACGCGATCCTGACGCCGTTCCCGAGCACTCCGCTTTTCCGGCAGTTGGAGAACGAAGGTCGCATCCTCACGAGGGACTGGAGTCTGTACGACGGCCAGCACGTGGTCCATGAACCCATGCAGATGAGTCCCGAATGGCTGCTGTCGGGGACGGAATGGGCGTGGAAGCGCACCTATGAGCACCGTTCGATTGCCAAGAGGCTGCTGTGCTCGCGCATCCAAATGCCGACGCTGTACGCCGCGAACTTGGGCTACCGGTTCTACGCCAACAATCTGAGCACCTTCTACAACTGCGACTGGGTTGTGCGGCGCGAGCGGGCCGCGGCATGAGGTTGACGATCGTCCATCCGTGCATCGGTAGAAGAGCAGAGAAACGGTTCATTCGCGGCTGGCAGATGGAGCCCTTGGCGCCCGCCGTGCTGGCAGCATTGACCCCTTCGGACGTCGAGATCCGTTTCTACGACGACAGGATGGAGCCGGTGCCGTTCGACGAGCCGACAGATCTCGTGGCGATCAGCGTGGAGACCTATACGGCAAGGCGTGCCTACCAGATCGCTTCCGAGTACCGCCGGCGCGGGGTGCCCGTGTGCATGGGCGGCTTCCACGCCACCCTGGTGCCCGACGAGGTGAGCGCCTATGCCGAATCGGTCGTCGTCGGGGAGGCCGAGGATCAATGGCCGCGGCTGATCGCGGATTTCCGGGCAGGTCGTATGCAGCGGATGTACCGGAGTCCGGACCGCCCGTCCCTTCAGGGTCTGAGACCTGATCGCTCGATCTTCGACGGAAAGAAGTATCTACCCATCGGGCTTATCGAAGCAGGGCGCGGCTGCCATCTGCGGTGTGAGTTCTGCGCGATCCAGTCGTTCTTCAAGAGCACCCAGAACCGCAGACCCACAGACGAGATCATCGACGAGGTCCGCCGGATAGATAGGAAGCTGATCTTCTTCGTCGACGACAACTTTACCTCGCATATCGATCAGGCGAAAGAGCTGATGCGCCAACTGGTGCCCCTGAAAGTCAAGTGGGTCAGCCAAGCCAGCATTCACGCCGCTCACGACGAGGAATTCCTCCGTCTCGCCAGAGATAGCGGCTGCCAGGCGTTGCTAATTGGATTGGAAACTCTGAATCCTGACACGTTGAAGCGCATGCGGAAGAGCTTCAACATGATGAAAGGCGGCTACGACGTCGCCTTCGCCAACCTGAGGCGGTACGGGATCAGACTCTATATCACCTTCATGCTGGGATACGACGGCGACACCAACGAAACATTCGACAACAACGTGAGGTTTGCCATGGAGAAGAGATTCTTCATGGTCTCATTCAACCACGTCACACCGTTCCCGGGAACACCGCTCTATGAACGACTGGAGGATGAGGGACGCCTATTGTACAAACGCTGGTGGTTCGACCAGGACTACCGGTACGGCATGTTGCCCTTCGCTCCCAGCGCCATGACCGCCGAAGAGGCAAGGAAAGGATGCCTGAAAGCCAGATCTGAATTCTACAGCGTGACATCGATACTGAAGCGTGCCTTCGATTTCAAGGTGAACACACGCGGGATATTCGGGTGGCACTATTTCGCAATCAACTCTCTCATGCGTCGAGAAGTGAGTCAGCGCGAGAACTACCCACTCGGTGACGAAGCGTACTCTGGACCGCTTGTCAAGGTCGTCGAGTCCAGTTCTTCGAGCATGGGTCCTGATGGGTTGACGACGGATCCGGTCAGGATCCGACAGAATTGAAGGATTTCAGCTTCGGGCTCGCCACGAAGGACGACGATGCGGCCATCCGTCACCTGCTGAGCGAGAACCCTGTCCCGGGAAGGATCACCGTCACTTACGAGCGCGAGCCGGACTACTTCATGGGTTGTGGAACGATGGGTCGGTTCTGGCAGGTCGGTGTGGCACGCCACCTGCCGACCGGGCGGCTCGCCGGGGTCGGCTGCCGGGCGACGCGACCCATGTTCATCAACGGAACCATCGAGGAAGTCGGCTACCTGGGTCAGCTCAGGGTGGACAGCCGCTTCCGGGGTCGCTGGTTGCCGGCATTCGGGATGCACTACTTCCGGGAACTTCACCGTGACGGTCGCGTATCGGGGTACGTGACCACGATTGTCGAGAATAACGAGGTCGCGCGCGGCGTACTGGTCGACCGTCCGCGATCCCACCATCCCACCTACCGTGAGATCGGCCGACTGAAGACGTTGGCAGTGGCCCTGAGGAGGCCCCGATCGGTGCCGCGGTCGCCGTACGAGATCGGCAAGAGTAGCGACGCCGATCTGAGCGACCTGGTCAGTTTCCTCACGGCGCACGGGAGGCAGAAGAATCTTTTCCCCGCGTATCGGGTCGACGACTTCCGGAACAGCACAACCACCCCCGGATTCCGTTTGGATGACTTCCGCATCGCTCGTCGGGATGGACAGATCGTGGGCGTCATCGGGCTCTGGGATCAGTCCGGATTCAAGCAGACGGTCGTCCAGGCGTATTCTGGCACTGTCCGGAGGATCCGCCCGGCCTACAATGCGGTGTCTCGCCTCCTGGGAGGCCCACCTCTGCCGGCACCGGGAGAGCCAATCCGCAATGTCTACGGCAGTTTCGTCTGCATTGAGCGGAATGACCCCGAGATATTCCATGCATTGCTCCAATACGTATATAACGAAGCTGCCCGTCGCGGATACGCCTACCTATTCATTGGATTGGACACCCGTGATCCCCTCCTAGCGGTCGTGGAGCAATACCCTCACGTCGCCTATCCATCGCGGCTGTACACGGTGTGCTTGGACGACGAGGGAGAATTCCACTCACGACTCGATGGCCGCGTCCCGCACGTCGAGATTGCAGCACTCTGAGGATCGCGGCGAGGAACGGTTCGGATGCGGCCGACAGGAGCCACCCTGCAGGGGTGCGTTGTGTGTGTGGACGATCTGACACACCTGCAGCGAGAGCAGATGTACTCTCTGTTGGAGGCCTACTTCGCCAACGTGACAAGAGCCGGGTTCGAAGAGGATCTGGCGGAGAAGTCGTGGGTGTGCACGGTTGTCGATCCAGGCTCGGACCGGATTCACGGCTTCTCGACCTTGATGCGTTTCGAGGTCCGCATGGATGGAGAGCCGGTCACGGTTCTGTTCTCCGGCGACACGATCGTCGATCGCTCGTACTGGGGGCAGCAGGTCATGCACCGTGTGATGGGACGGCACATGCTGACGTTGGCGGAAGAGACTCCTGAGGCGCGCACCTTCTGGCTCCTCCTGAGTTCCGGCTACAAGACCTACCGGTTCCTGCCTGCCTTCTTCGTCGAGTTCTTCCCCCGATACGATGCCCCGACTCCGTTCGACATGAGACGGCTCACCGACACCTTCGCCGACACGAAGTTCGGCAGCCAATATCACAAAGAGGCGGGCGTCGTGCGCTTCGAACGACCGGCTCCGCTCCGGCCGGGAGTGGCGGAGATCGACAACCGGCGAATGCGGAACCCTCACATTGCGTTCTTCCTTCGTGCCAATCCGCGCCACGCCGCGGGCGACGAGCTGGTTTGCATCGCGGAACTGACTCGACCGAATCTGACACGCGCGGCACATCGCATGATCGGGATCTCCGGCCCTCCCCGACATCTCCGGACATGACCGCCGGCTCGTCGACGAGGGCGGCCCCACGCGACCGTGCCCGGAGACGGCCTCCGGTCAGGACTGCATCCCCGCTCGCTGCGGTCGCCAACACTGCATGGCGGGCGTCGCTGCTGAGCGAGTCGGCGGCCTTCGTGCGCGCCTGCCGTGAAGTCGCCGGCACGCAGGAAAAGCTGCTCATGCGCCTGCTCGACCGGAACGGCGACTCCGAGTTCGGTCAACGCCACCGTTTCGGCGCGATGCGATGCGTGGACGACTACAGGACCGGCGTGCCGCTCTCGACCTACGAGGACTACCGGAAGGCCGTCGAGAGGATTGCGCAAGGCGTTCCCGGTGTCCTCACCTCGGAGCCGGTCGTTCTGCTGGAACCGACCAGCGGCTCGACGGGCCCGAGCAAACTCATCCCGTACACCCGGTCGCTCAAAGCGGAATTCCGGCGGGCCATAGCGCCCTGGATCGTGGACATGTTCGCCCGCCATCCCGGACTGCTGTGGGGACAGTCGTACTGGTCCGTCAGTCCGGTGGTTCGGCGGGACGAGTACAGCGAATCGGGTATCCCCATCGGATTCGAGGACGACAGCGAGTACCTGGGCAGCTTCGGGCGCATGCTCGTTCGGAACGTCCTGGCGGTTCCGACGGGTGTCCGGTTGCTCGAAGACATGGACACGTTCCGCTACGTCACCCTGCTCTTCCTGCTGCGGAGCCGGAGCCTCTCCATGATCTCCATCTGGCATCCCACCTTCCTGACCCTTCTGCTGGAACCCTTGGACGAGTGGCTGGACCGATTGACCGACGACATCGCTACGGGTCGGCTGACCCCGACCGGAGCCATGCCCGCCGAAACCGGTCGACAACTGCGTTCGGCGATGCGACCCGATCCCGAAAGGGCGTCCGAGATAGAGAACTGCCTTGCCTCAGCCTCACACGTGGGCGAGGCAAGTCCCGCTCTCTGGCCAAGGCTCGGTCTGGTCAGTTGCTGGGCGGACGGCAACGCAGGGCCGTACCTGCCGGCCCTGACCGCACTGTTCCCCCATGCCACATGCCAACCCAAGGGGCTAGTCTCGACCGAAGGCGTTGCTTCCATCCCGAGACACGGTCGGCGGGGCGCCGCCCTGGCCGTGCGTTCACATTTCTTCGAGTTCCTGCCACAGGACAGCAGCCCGGACGGCGAAACCGTCCTAGCCCACGAATTAGAAGCGGACCGGCGCTATTCGCTGGTGATGACGACCGGAGGCGGGCTGTACAGGTATCTGACCGGCGATCTCGTGGATGTCGTCAGCCATATCGACTCCTGCCCACTGTTCGAGTTCGCGGGCAAGGACGCACATATTTCCGATCGCTTCGGCGAGAAGCTGAACAGTGTTCACGTTCAACAGGCCCTCGACCGCGCCGTCGCCAGGTACAACATCGCGCCGGACTTTGCCATCGTGGCGTTCGAGGACGCCCCAGGGTGTCCCGGCTACACACTGTTCATCGAGTCGCATGACGCATCGGACCAGGAGCTTCTGACACTGGGAGCCGCACTCGAGGAGTCCCTTCAAGAGAACTACCACTACCGCTACTGCCGGGACTTGGGCCAACTCGGCAGGCTCAGGTTGTTCCGCATCGAAACCGGTGCCCAGCGAACCTACGCGACGACCTGTCAGGAGAACGGTCAGCGGATCGGGGACCTGAAGCCCCCTGCCCTGCACACCATGGCCGGCTGGAGTCAGTCGTTCTCCGGAAGGTTCCTGGAACGCGGGGTGCCCCCGGTCCCGGGCGGCGCGACCGCCTGATCCGGGGCGCGGGCGTCGGGCCGGTCACCCATCGATGTGACGGAGTCGCCGGTGGCCTGCTCCTTCGCGGCGGGTGGAACCGGGGCGAAGTAACCGCCGACGACCACCAGCAGGGTACCCACGCCGAGGAACGACACGACCCGGGTGACGGCGCCCAGGCTGGCGAGGTCGACGAGGAACAGTTTCAGCAGGACCAGCGCCATGAACGACGCCCCGGCGATCCAAACTGGTCGGCGGACCAGGCGCACGCCCGCCACCATCGTCGTCAGGGCGATCGCCGACCAAACAATGGTCAGGGAGGCCTGCAGTTCGGTGGAGCGCACGAGTTCGGCGAACCGCCACGGCTCGCCACGCCAGTGGTGGATGGTGCGGGCGACGCTCATCGTGGCGACCACCACACCGGCGCTGGCCAGCGTGGGTGCCCAGCGCCCGTCGACGAGGCTTCGCAGCCGATGCTCGCCCACCTCTGCGGCCGCCCGCCGCCACTGGAGCGCCACCGCCACCAGCGCAGCCACCAGCATCTCGAGCGGGTTGAACACCGGAATGAAGCGGAACGGGGAGGGGTCGCCGTCGAGCAGCAGGTTGGCGACGAGCAGGGCAGCGGCGAGGACTAGGACAACAGGGCCGACACCGCCGGCAAGGTAGACGCGACGCAGCGGGCCGATGGGCCATAGGTGCTGGCGGCTGGCGCGCAGCGCAGCGCCAACCAACAGCAGCACGGCCGCCAGCGCGGCCACCGGCTGCCAGACACCCCCGGCGACGCGCCCCACCTGCCAGTGCACCTCGAAGCCGACCAGCGCGGCGACGACCCAGAACCCGCCAACGTGCAGCGCCGCAGCCACCCACGAGCCGAGCACGCCATCGCGGAAGCGGAGGAACCAGTAGTAGACCGCCAGCGCCAAGGGCCACACCGCCCAGCCGTAGCGGCCCAGCGGGTGGGACGTCCAGACGGTCGCGAGGCCGAGCATCACCGCCAGCGTCGGCAGGATCAGCAGGCCGAGGGTTCCGAGTTGGGGCCAGTGCGCTCGTTCCGCCGCCCTCGCCGCGAGCCCGAGCGAGGCGGCCACGAACCCCAGTGCCATCGGCAACTGCCACGACGGCAGCCGGTAGGCGATTTCCAGGAGCCCGCCGGCGAGCCACCAAGCCGCGCCCCAGCCCAGGGCCACCCAGGCCACCTCTGGGCCGAGGCCGTATTGGCGGCCGCTGCGATGCAGCAGCAGGCCCGAGACGAGTCCGGTCGCCGCCATCACCGCGGCGGCCCCGTGCTGATCCAGGTGGTAGGGCCCGTGCAGCAACCACGCCAGCAGCACGAATCCCAGAGCGGGCACGACCACGAACCCTGAGGCGCCGAGTTGCCGCCAGCGCATCCGCTCCGCCAGCCACACCGCCGCGCCGCACGATGCGACCACGAAGACGAACGAGACCGGTAGCGGCCAGGAGGGGACCTGGTAGGCGATTTCCAGGAGCCCGCCGGCGAGCCACCAAGCCGCCCCCCAGGCGAGCGCAGCCCCGGCCAAGCCGCCGAGACGCAGCGAGGGTCCGGCGCGCTGCAGCAGGCGGCTCGAACCGATCGCCGTCGCCGCCAGGAGCACGGCAGCCGCAAAATAGTCGTTCAGGATCACGAGCCGATCCGCGGGATACGGCAGGCTCGCGGTCAGATGGATCGCGAATGCGCTCCCGGCCAGCACTTGGAGAAGCAGACCGCCCGCGACGGCGGGAAGGCGGCTACGTCGGCACCCGAACCAGATGAGCAGCAGGCTCTGCATCGCCCAGGCGACGGTCGTGTAGTAGGCGCCCAGCCACAGCGGCACGGCGATGGCACCGAACGCCGCGGCGAGGCCGGCGTAGGCCTCGGCGAGTTCGCCGGCGCCGTCCCCGAGCCGCCGCGCGGCCGCATACAGCACCACGTACAGACCCGCCAGCACGAGAGCGCTGGCAGCGACCCCGCGGGCGGTGTGACCGATCACGAGATGCTGCAGCCAAAGCCCCGCGAACGGCGTCCCGAACACCAGAGGCGCCATCCAGTGCCCGGTGATCCGCGGCGGGTCGCGCAGGGCGGCGAGCAGGGGCACCACCATGTAGATCACCACGAGGACGGCGATGAACGGCTGGAGCGACGGCCAGTCCTCCTCCGCATAGCGGAACAGCAGCCAGAACGCCGAGATCCCGATGTTGAACAACAACCCCAGCAGGTTGAGCGACGGCCACACCTTGAACCAGGCGACCACCACGATGGCGACGCTGAGCACCGTGTAGAAGCTGAAGACCACGATGTAGTCATCGGTGCCGCGATAGGCCAGCACAGGAGCCAGGAAGCCGCCGACGATACCGAAGATCGCCAGCACCTGCGCGTCCTGGCGAACCGCCAGGACGCCCGCAAGGACGGTGATGAGGATCACCGCGGCCGCAGCCAGTCCCACCGCCAGCAGGTCGTACACCTCGTAGGAGGCATAAGTCGTGATGTAGAGGGCGCCGATGCCGGCGCCCTGTAGGCTGCGCCCGTACGTCGGGCGCCGGGCGCGGTGGCGCCACCCGAGCACGAGCAGCACCACCGCACCGATGGCGATGGCGATCAGCCGGGCCTCGATCGTCAGCGTGATGACGCCCCGCCTGCTGGTCTCCCGGATGAGCAGACCCACCCCGACGAGAAGGACGAGAACCCCCACCTTCACCGGCGCGTTGCCGGTCGTCAGCCAGGTCCGGGCGGCCGCGACGATCTTCGGGAACACACTCGGGCGGGACTCGTCAGACGGGGACGGGTCCTGCCGCGGGCCCCGATCGGACCAGGGGAACGACTCTGGGAATCTCGAAGGACCGGGCCCCGGCGCCGCCAAGGCGGGTTCGGACACTTCAGGGGGCTCTGCGGGCGGGTCGTCCCGCGCCGCGGGGCCCGCAGCGGTGGGTTCCGGCCCCGTCCGGGAGATGACACGTTTCAGAACCTCAGGGGGAGTCCAGGACGGCGGCGGCTCCTCCGGCTCTCCTGACTCCTCTGGCTCCTCCGAGATCTCTCGCCCATCCCGCTGGACCGAATTGCGTGTCGACTCGGCGACTCGCCTGGCTTGCTCAGCCTCGCGGGCGACCTCCTTGAGGCGTGCCGCCTGGATTTGCACCCGGACCAGCAGGACAGCGACCAACGCCCCCATGAAGAAGCCCGAAACCCCGCCGATCACCGGCCCGAGGGTCAGCGCGACCAAGGCCAGCAGCAGCGTGAGGATCGAGCGTCCAATCACGGTGACGCGGAATTCGTCAACTCGAAGATCGCCCGGAGCATCGAACAGACCTGACCCGCTCTCGGTACAACCGGGTGCGCTCTATGTGCTCCGTTGCCGCGTGTCATCGTTTCTTGCACAGCGATCTTCCCCCCGCTGGGTTGGCACGTGGTTTGTGCGGCTTGGTCCAACTGGTGTACTGGCCGGTGTTGGTGTCCCGGGTACGGCGCCTCCTGGCGCACCGCACCCCCCGGCGCCGACACCATCAGGGAGTTCACCAAACCGACCACGCCCCCCACAACGCCAATACGCCCAACATCGTTGTCCCCTTCCGGCAACCCAGCGGTCAGATAGTGAACTGCCATTCTACGAGCTTCTGACTTCCAAATATTGAACGATCTAGGCGGTGCTATTACATAGTGAGCAATACGGCCCCAACACTGACCGCAGCGAGTCCGTCGGAGCGGAACGCGACCAGCAGGCCGCGCCCGAACTCGTCGAGGGATCCGACACCCTCATGCCAACTCCAGCGGCGGCTACGAATCGCCGCCCAGCATTCCCAGCGACGACCCGATCGGGCGGTGGCGCCGCTCGACGTCACGACCGATAGGGCCCTGACAAGGGACTCTTCCAGCCGTCGTACCCCCTGGGTACGAGCAAATCGGCTTGAACTCGCTCTGACCAGGAGAAACAGCGAGATCGTCAAGTCCGGTTATTACTATCGATATGCGATAGCTCGGGGCCGGGACTGTCGGAGCACCGTGCTCGTCGGGTCGGCGCGCCGTGGGGGACGTCCCCTCGACGCCACCACCCTCGAGGGCGGTGCCCGGTCCCACCGATGGCCCTTCCCGGGCCGCCCCATCAACATCGACGGAGTCGCCGGGCGCGCCGACCGCAGCGGGATCCTCGATCTCGCCGCTCACGCCGGACCGCTCCACCTCCGTCGGCGGATCGCTCGCCGCAGAGTCGGAAATGGAACACGCGGCAGCCACAAGGGCCACGACGATCACCCAGCGGAGCGTGAGAGCGGGCGGTTCCCGCAGCACATCGTCACCGTCGGTGCTCACCGGCGGCACGGCCGGTACCGCGCCGTGCACTTGGCGGCGTCGGTGGTCATTCGGCCGCCTTGACGGTGACTGTCACGTTTGCGGTGGCGTTGATGTTCCAGGTGTCTGAGACGGTGTAGCGCGCCCGGGCGGTGCCTGTGAAGTCCGCCTCGGGCCTGAAGGTCACCGATCCGTCGGCGTTGGCGACGAATTCGCCGCCCTCGGCGCGGACGACGCTCACCGAGGCGGGATCCAAGGTACCTCCCGAGGGTGCGATGTCGTTGGCCAACACCTCGACGCGCACCGCTGCGCCGGCGGTCGTGGTGGCTTCGTCGTCGACGGCGCACAGCGCCACGTCGGGATAGACGATGATCGGGTGTTCGAGTTCCAGGGCCAAGCTGTGATGGGTCAACCGCACCACCCCGGTGCCGCGCAGCAGATACCACATCGGGCCGAGACGGCCAGCCGGCGCCTCGGGCACCGTCCAGGCCACCGACACCTCGCCCTGGGAGTCCGCCGCCGCGGGCGGCAGCGCCACCGGCGATGAGGCGTCCCCCAGGGGTTCGCCGCCGCGGGGAACCGGCCCGCCGATCATCGACAGGCGCACCGTCGAGTTCGGCCGCAGCCACGCCGTCCCCACCTCCACGACAGCGCCCGGCACGAACCGACCTGCGGCATGGCGGACCGGGTCGTCGCGGACCTCCGGTGCCGCCAACGACGCCAGCGGCTCGCCCACCACCAACGGGCCCCCACACGACGACTCCGACACCGCCGACGGCTGCGCAAACAGCGGCCACACCACGACCACACCGGACATCGGCGGCGACGGCCCCCCATGCACGGCACTCAGATAGTACGCGACCGCGGACAATAGCGAATCGCCGGTGTCCCCCGCCGCGGGCGCGTCCCCGACAAACGCCCCGGGCGGCACAACCACAGGCAAGGCCTCAGAAGCGAACCGGCCCAGATTCGGAGCATCAGCCGACACGAACAACTCTGCGCCCCAGCATTCCACCTCGCCGCTGGGGCGCAGACCACACGCCTGCAACGAGCCGGCGTCGATCGTGACGAAAGGGCCCGCCGGAGGATCCACGAGATCGAGATGCCGTGCCACCACGTCGTAGACGTAGAGTTCGAAGCGCAAACCCAGCAAGCTCGTTCCCACCCCGCCGCCGGCGGGCTCGCTGGTGGATGTGCCGTCGGGGGAGGGATCCGCTCCTTGCGATCCCTGCGGCGACGCGTCCTGTTCGGCCGGGTGGCGCTGTATCTCGGCCAGCGTCGCCGCGTGCAGTTCCCGCACCCGCTCGCCGGCGACCTCGGCGTATACCATCAACGGAACGCGGGGCTCCCCGCCGGCGACGTAACCCCAACACGCGACCTCGCCGTCCAAGCGAAGGCCGCACGTGTAGCCAGCGCTGGCGCTGATCGCCTTGTAGGGGCCCTCCGGCGGTTCCCACCCCGCCGCCCGCTCGACCAACACGCCGAGGGTCTCCTCACCCAGCGCCGCGGCCCCCAAGGTCAAGACACCGAAACGCTCCCGCTTCGACAACGCATCGTCCTCGAGGGGACCGAGCGGGTCCGAGTAGGCTTCCTCATAGCGATCCTCGGAGAACCCGAAAAAGCCCGAATCGATCGAGTCCTCGCCCCAACATTCCACCGACCCGTCGGGGCGCAGGCCGCACGAATGGCTCACCCCGGCGGCCACCGCCAGGAACCGGCCCCCCGGCGCGGTGGACTGGCCGAACCAGTCCTCGCCCCAACACTCCACCGCCCCGCCCCGGCGCAGGCCACACACGTGCGCGTACCCCACACTCACCGCATTGAACACACCACCGGGATGAGCCGCCGACCACGCCAGCGTCTCCTCCTCCCGCAACGCTCGCACCGGTTGAGTCCAGCACTCCAACCCGCCGTCGGGGCGCAAACCGCACGCCCGAAAGCCCCCCGAGCTAACCGCCACGAACGCCCCCGCCGGAACCTCCGGCCCACCGCCCGCTGCATAGTTCCGGCTCCAGCACGCCACCGACCCATCGACGCGCAAACCGCACGGCGTCCCCCTCCGACACCCTGAACAAGCGATCAAATAGCGTCTGACCTGCGTAAACAGTGATCTAGTCGGATCTTGTTATTACCCAGGGTATCGCTCTCGTCGGGAGTAATGAGGGCGATTTCACCGCCCGCCACGGCCGGCGTGCGAGCGAGGAATCCAGGGGGCCTCGTGCGGAACCGGTGGCGGTTCCGATGTTCAGGCTGCGGGTCGACTTGCCAGCCAGGCCTCGATGTCGCCGCGGCGCCATCCGACAGCTCGGGCGCCGAGCTTGACTGGTCTGGGGAACTCGCCTCGCCCGATCATCTCGTAGATGGTCGATCTGGAGATGCCGCAGGCGGCGACAACCGCCGCGAGTCGGTAGATCTCGGGAGTCATTGGTGCCTCCACCAGCGCCGTGGCGCCTGTCGCGCAGCGTGAAGGCCCGGAAACGGCGGGGTGTGCCGAGCGGGACACGTTCCTCGATATGTCACGGCTTCAGCTGTACCGCTGCGGCTGCTGCCCTGTCAAGGAACAAGCTGCCTGCAGCGGCACTCCCAACTCGGCATGCTCACGCCCGTCGAATGCGAGATCCGCCGCACCACCATGGCCCAGGGCCAATCGAGTTGATCGCGCGAAATCCGAGATACGCCACCGACTGCGCGACACTCAGGGCGGGTCACTCGCTACGAGACGGGGAATCTTGTGATGGCGTCCATTTTGCGGCGGAACCGTGTTCTTGCAACCCTCGCGAGTCGCTCGGATTCGAACATCTCCCGCAAGCTGATCCCCATCTCGATTCGGGGATCGCTGCCGCCCTCCAGTGCTTCCAGAGCTGCCTTCCGCAACCGCTCGGAGAGTTCCACCTGCTTCCCCTCCACGTAGCTATCGACGGCGCTGGCGATCTCTTGGAAGAGTGGGCCGGGCTCAACCTGATCGCGGTGCCCGTGATATCGCTTGAGCATCCAACACAACGCAAACTCCTGCCCTACTGATAGCTTGCCTTCTTCATCGCTCACCGTCTGCTCCTTTCGCATCGGTCGGTCACGATTGTGTTCAGAGCCGTGCATCCTGGGGGCTCTTCGGATTCGTCGGTGTCGGCGATGTAGTGGCGTCGTGCGCTTCGAGGGCCGGCCTCGACGGCCCCGTCGTCGGGGCCGATGAGGTGGCGAAGGGGCTTGGTCGCTGAGGCGAGTGTCTCGCGGTTCGGCTGGGGTTGGGTCCGCTGTTGGTGCTCGCCGTCGGGAAGGGACACCCTCCAGTCCGCGTGCTGCTCGAAGGTGTACCCGGAGCGGCGCTCGGCGTCGGCGCGCGGGCGTAAGCGACCCGACGAGACATGGAGAGTTGTGGTCATGTCCATATCGTGCCTGGCACGCGCGGAACTAACCAGGTGAATATTTCGCCCGAATTGCTACCGGCTGGGAGGAAACGGGCCCGCCTTCAACTCCTCCTCGTACTTCCGGACCGCCGACCGCACCGTCTCAAATGGCATGCCCGGTGCGGCGGCAGCGATCTCTTCGATTGCGGCCTCGCGGCTGAATCCGTGCGCCCGCAGCATGCGCATGGCGCCGACGATCCGAGCGTTCCGTTCCGACTTCGCTGGTCGACCGCGTCCAGATCCAGGCGGCTTACGTCGGCCGATAGCGACGTCGTACGCCCACCACTGAAGGATCTCCGGGATCGGCTCGTTTCGATCCCGCAGCATCTCCAAGAGTCTCCGCAGGCCCTCCCAAGCCCAGGGCTTCGTGAACGCCCAGTTCGAGTAGGAGGCGAGCAACGTGGTCCGCTGGGTGTATCGCGGCAGGTCGGCATCCATCGCATCGGCCGGGATTCGATCCCACGAATGTGGCAGCAAATCCCGCAACTCCGGGAATGTGCCGTCCTCGTTCAGGACTGCGGCTCGTATGAGCTCGCGAAGTTCGTCCATTGGGTGAGCGATCAGAGGAAGTCGCGATCCGCGATCCACGGGATTTGCGTCGCGTGATGGGGGTTCCGGCTGGTGACTAGGCAGGTTAGCGGGGGTTGGTGGTTGTGGCGATCTCGATGCCACAGCTAGCTCCGCAGTCGGTGTGCGTGGATGGAGACGTGGGCGAGGAGTGCGAGAACTACGCGATGGAAGAGCGGCCTACCTCGACGCGCAAACCGCTCTCACCAGGAACTATTGCCTGTCCTCGTACCCCTGGGTACGACCGATGCGGCGTCAAATGGCCTCTGCCGTCGTGTCTCAGCAAGGTAGACACGGCAGCGGCATGTCGACGTTGAGCAGCGTTGAGATGCTGTTCCCCGGATTCAGCTCTCGCGGCAGGCCTCTCGTCGTGCTAGCTGCCCTTGTCCTCCCGCAGCATCACGATCTTGCTGACGATCGCCTTGATGGTTTCGCACTCCGAGCGGTGTGCAACTGCGTCCTCGACGATTCTCTCGACTACTAGTGCTTTCTTCTCGGCGTCGTCCCTTGTGAGGCCGTAACGCCTGTAAGCGTCTTCGAAGGCCTCGTTGTAGTGGGTCTCGTCGATTTCGTCACGGATCACCTGGTTCAAGTCCTCCTCGAAGCAGGCTGACTGATCGCCCACGTGGTCCAGGGGCTCTGTCTCCGACATCTCGAGTATGCGCCGTAGGCGCTGATTTGGCGGCGAGTGGTGCCCTCGCTCGGTCTTGTCGCCGTCCCAGACGACATATGTCGGAATGCCAAGACCGCGGAAGACGATGAGTGGCCGATCCAGGTTGTCCTTGCCGCCACATGGAATGATCGCGATTCCGTCCGCGACGAAGTTCTGCTTCATTGCTCGTGCTGCGCGCTCGATCGCTGCGCGGTCCGAGTCCCCCTCGACGAGCACGACGACATCCGCGAAGAAGCCTTCGTTGACGATCGGAGTCATCACAGATTGCAGACGAGGCTTGAGGGTTTCTGCGGTGAACTCATTGCCTGTATCGGTTGCCTCTTCGAGTTCCTTGGCTACGGTGTCCAGGGTCGCGCTGCGCACGAACGTCGTACCGGGCTGTCCCGAGCCAGGGAAGCTCTTGCGCACGACACGGATGTCGTCGAATCTGTCCAGGCGGACAAAGAGCGGCGAGTGTGTTGTGTAGAGAACTTGGGTGCTAGCTGCTACGCCTGGGATTTCTCCCTCTGACAATTGCAGGAATACTTCTGCGAGGTGTCGCTGGCGATTCGGATGCTGGTAGAGCTCCGGCTCGTCGATCGCCAGTACCAGATCTGGCGAAGTAGTCGTAGCTGGAACGGCCACCAACTCGTCGTCCGTTGAGGACTCGGACTGTTCCGGCTCGTCTGCTCGACGCACGGCTGCGAGATGTTGCAGGAGGGTGAAAACAAGCGCGCGTTGGAGCCCGTGACCAGTCCGAGTGACTGTGGCCATGTAGCCGTCTTCGTGAACGCGGACATCAGTCTGCGGTTGAGGAATCTGCAGTCCGGGCCACTGGCTCCACCGCAATGCTACGGCAGCATCTGGCACGAAGGTGCGCAGTGTCTGGCTCAAGTCGTCTGCGAGGCTGTCGAGTTGCGGGCCAGCGTCGTCTTCCATTATCTCTGCAAATCGCTCGGAGGCCTCCCGTTTGAGTTCCTCGATCTTGGGATGATCTGTCAAGACGCGCCGTACGACGAGATTCACCAACTCGGTTATGGCAGAACCCCTCCCTTCGTTCGCGTCTTCGCTGGCATCGTGCACCGCGGGAATGCGTATGAGCTGCGTGTGCTTGCGGAGGTATCCTTGTCCGACATTCGTCCACCCGAAGAACTGGCCGTCGTCCCTCTGCGGCACACAGGATTCGGGGTGTTCGAGTTCCCACTCCTCCATCCCACGCAGCGCCTCATCCGCCGACTTCGCTCTCGTGAGTCCGGGGAACGACGCATCGTCACAGAGAGTATTGAAGGCATTTCTTAGCTCGGACTTTTTTGGTTTACGCCGAACTTCTGCGAAGGCTGGGTGTTGCAAACTTGTCCCGTGGTAGGTTGCGCGCGCTTTCCCAGCTTCGAAGCGAAACAGGCCGACGATCGGCAACTCGTCGGCCCGCATGTACTTGGCGAATTCTTCCTGCTCAGCGGGCTCGAATGAGCCATATGTGACGGTGATTTCGATCGGCTCGCCGACATTGCGGCAGTAGAAGTCCTCCTCGGTCAGTGGAATCTCAGGCTTGTAGAACAATTCGAGCGCGCTGAGGAAGGCGGATTTCCCTGAACCGTTCCTGCCAACTAGGGCCGTAAGTGAGTCGAGGGAGAGCGTGGCCTCGCGAATGCAGCGGTAGTTCTTGACATGAATGGACTGGACGCGCACGAACTGAGCCTCCCGGGTCTCACGTGGCTGAGGTGTGCCCTGGGTGGCTCACCTCATACGAGCTGGTACCAGCTAGTTGAATCCGCGGCGTTGGCTCTCGGTCGGGCTGACCGAAGATGACCCAGTTCACACCGGCGTTTCGAACACTGGATGGGTAGCGGATCGCGTCGATGCCGACCCGATCACCTGCGGGCAGGCTATAGCGGAGGTACTCAGCGAGGACCTGCGTCGCGAGGTAGGAGTTGGCGTCGCCGAGGTCTCGGCGTGCGGGACGCCCGATCCGCTTGACGAACTCCCACAGGAAGCTAATGAAGGGACGATCCTGCGAGGCCGGGTAGTCGAACAGACTGGGCATTGCGGGTTGCCCAGCGAAGTCCGCGTACTGAAGTGGCGTCGTCGTGATCCACGACCCGACGGAGACGCGTCGGCCATGTGAGGCCTTGACTTCTTCGGCAGCGGTATCGCAGTCTTCAGCGGCGTAGAAGCACGGCACGCCTGCTGCGCTCATCCTTTGGGGCACAGCTTGGCATTCGGATGGCGATCCGAGTTCATCCGCCGTCGTAAGGACCTTGGCTTCATTGGCGCGGGCGCGAAAGAGTTCTAGGCCCGGATCGTGGCCCTTTAGGAAGCCGGTTGTGATCCGCTCAGCAAGTCCGGCAATAAACCGGAAGACCGACTCAGCAGATTCCTCGCCCAAATGTGCCTCAGTCGCGGAGAAAAGGAACCGCGGGCCGGTGAGCAATCGGTTCTCGAACGAGTCCCATCCCCAGATGAGACGCTCCTGGGTCAATCCGGCTTCGGAGCCGATTGCGAACCAGTCGTGTTCGATCGAGTCAGCGAACTCTTCAATGACAGGGCTGTCTTCCGCGAAGGGACCGTCCGCCTCGTAGAGCACGTCGTAGGTGTCGAGTTCCGTTATGCCGATCCAACCGCCTCGTTCCTTGTCCGGCCAGATCGCGTGAAGCCACGGATCGCCGTACTCCTGGCTCACGCAGCGGTAGACGTACTCGAACAGGACGTCGGATTGGGCGAACGGCGGAGCCGAGCCACCGCAGTAGTCGCAGACAGCCTCAAAGGTGATGTCGAACACGGCCCTGCGGATGGCAGGGTCGCTCACGCAGTGGCTGCACACGAGGCGCGCGCCCCGTGCGCCCGCGAAGCCACGCTCGTACACCAATGGAAGTTCTGGCAGACCGGTCTGCCATCTGTCAGGCTCCGACATCTCGAAATGGGAGGGTACCGAGCACATCGACGTAACGCCCTCGAACTGCAAGCCCGGAGTGTCATCTGTTTGACCCGGTCGCTTCGACCGGACGCCCTTCGCGGCTACAACGAATCCGACCCTTCAGACACCGTCAGCTTGCTTGAGCACTTCCTCGCCGAGCGATCTTGTCGCTCGCTCGCGCATTCACCCTTCGACACACCGGATAAACAGCCACGCCGACCCGTGATGCGGGTAGGGCACCGGCATGGATCCGCGCATCCTGTGCATCGCCGACGTGATTGCCGCGGCCGACCTCAGCCTCACGACGCAGTGACGACGAGCGAGGGTCGCCGACTTCCCTGCTCTGATCCGCCAAGGGTGGCGCAGACAGCCGCGCCGTCGCTATCCGCGGCCTGGCACTGCCTGCCCCGAACCTCTGACCCCAGTCCCCGTGGCAGGATCACCGCGCCCCGCACTCATCTTCACTGCCTCGCGCGGTCGGCTTGCTTGATCTCGGGCGGTGATGGTGAAGTCTGGCTAGGTGGTGAGTGCTAGCCAGCAGACGAGGTGGACGTCGTCCGATGTGATTTCCGGCAGCGGTTGGGGTGGGGTGTAGGGCTCGAGGCCGAGGCTGCGGACCACGCTGAGCACGTTGTCGGCCTGTCCGGCGGGGTCGTCGGTGGCCATGGCGGCGCGGAAGGTGCGGATGATGCGTTCGGGGTAGGGGGCGCAGATGGCGTCGATGGTCCCGTCGATCTCGTCCTGCGTGAGTCCTTCCGGGGGATGCGAGCGCAGGATCTCCGCGGCCCGCCGCAGTGCCGGGGGTACTCGGGGTTCGAGGTTGGCCTTGTCGGCGAGGAAGTTCCAGCGTTCGATGATGTCGGCTCGGGCGATGTCCCAGGCGGCGAATGCGCCGCGGTAGGTGTCGTCTTCGAGCACTCGGGGCGTGTCGAAGCCGTCTGGGGGTCGGGCGCGGTCGAGGCAGGCCAGAGTCTCTGCGACTACGACCGGTTCACCGTCGCTAGCCGGCTCGACATAGCGGAACAGTGGTTGTGGCCAGTCGCCCACTTGGACGCAGAACACGTAGCCGGCCCTTCCATCGGTGCCGGCTACGGCCATCCCCGACCCCGATCCCCAGGGCAGCGCCTCGATCTGCTCGCGGAATCCCTGTTCGATTGCTCGCCGTAGTTCTTGGCGGTATTCCTCGCCGGAGAGCACGCCGCGGGCGGTGCCGCCGCGTTCGAATAGGGAGGCGTCCTCGCGCCGGATGCGTTCGATCTCTTCACGGGTTTCGGTGAAGCTGATGTCGCGTCCGGCTTGGTCGGGGAGGACTTCGCCGACGCCGATGCTGGCGGCGGCCTGGGTGAGTTTGCGGTGCAGTCGTGCTTCGAGGCCGAGCAGATCGTCGAGGCGGGTGTCGGGGAAGATGCAGCGGATGAATACCTCACTGTGTAGGGAGCCGATCCGGTCGATACGGCCATGTCGCTGTACGAGGCGCATGGGGTTCCAGGGCAGGTCGTAGTTGATGATGTGGCGGGCTTGCTGCAGGTTGACGCCCTCGGCGAGCACGTCGGTCGTTACGAGGATGTCGTAGCGGTCGTCGTCCAGCCCGGCCGGCGCGTCGGTGGTGCGGGGAGCGAATCCCCACACTGCCGCGTCCTTGTTCGGGGAGGCGGTCGAACCTGAGAGGGAGGCGATGCGGCCCCGATAGGCAGCGAGCCGCGGGTCGGTCTCACTCATCTCCTCCAAGAACTCGACGATCCAGTCCACGGTGTCGGCGTAGTAGCTGAAGATCAGCACCTTGTGCCGGTCGCGGGTGTCCTGGGCGCCGACGCCGGAGGTCTCGGCTTCGGCAGCAATGGCAGCGAGTTGTTTGACAAGCTCAGCGAGTGTCGGGTCGTCGGCGCGAGTCACGGTGCGGGCCGTGGCCGCCAGCGAGCGCAGGATGTCACGGTCACGTGTGACATGGAGGCGCAGCTTGTCGATCTCGTACAGAGCGGCGTCGTCGGTCAGCCCGATGTGCGCGTCGAGATAGAGATCGACTTCCTCGATGTCGTCGGAGTCGGTGGCAATCCAGTCGGCGAGCGCTTCCCCACTGGCCACGCGGCCGTTGTCCAGCAGCGAGAGGAAGGCGTCGTGGCTGGTTGCCATCCGCTCGCAGGTCCGGCTGAAGGCGTACGGCGACGATTCGAAGCGCTTCAGGAGTCCTGACCGCAGCAGTCCCGCCAGTTGCACCTCGTAGGTGTCGAGCGCTCGATCCAGCCGGTATTGCGACGGCACGTAACGCGCCAGCTTGAGTGCCTCCGGATCGTCTGGAGAGGCGTCGGGATCCAGAGCGCGGGCGATCCGGTCGAAGAATCCGGGCAGCACGGCGTCGAGGTCGTAGACCACCTTAC